>CAXUEE010000006.1:4399-8402 GCA_964249905.1 uncultured Acidobacteriaceae bacterium | reverse complement strand
CCGACGAGAACTCCTCTGAAAGCAATCGAGTTCGTGCGTTCGGCTGGACTGCCGGCGGACGATTTGGCTGCCGTGCTGGGCGGAAACGCGTCCCGATTGTTGGGCGTGAGCACGCCTCTGCACCAGGAGAGGCGCTGACATGGCCGAAGATGTTCAGGCAGCTGGACCTGGAGCAAGACCGCTGTTGATCGACGTGCATTCTCATCCGTCCTCACCGCGTTATCAGAGGATGTTGGCGGAGATCGCCGCCTTTGGTCCGGAGAAACGGTTCGCGTACAAGACGTTTTTTCCGCCCAAATTCCCAGACTGGACGCCGGAGTTTGCGCTCGAGATGATGGAGCGCGAGGGGATCGGCGCACAGGTGTTGTCGCTTCCGGATGCAACAGTAGAGCTGCGCGGCGAGGCTGCACGTGGGATCGCGCGCGCGGTGAACGAATCGATGGCAGAGATTGTGGCGAAGCACCCCCGGCGTTTTGCGGCGTTGGGGGTCGTGCCGCACGACGATCTCGACTCCACTCTGGCGGAGACTGCGTACGCACTCGACATCCTGAAGCTGGACGGTCTGGCGACGACGACGAATGTCCGCGGCACTTACCTGGGAGATTCCAGCTTTGATCCCTGGCTCGAAGAACTGCATCGCAGAAAGGCTGTGCTGCTGGTGCACCCGACCGCTTCAGCGGCCGCCATCCCGCAATCGCCGACCTTCATCGAGTTCTGTTTTGACTCGACGCGCATGGTCGTCAATATGGTGCTTTCCGGGGCCATACACAGATTTTCGGGAATCCACTTGATCTCAACTCATGGCGGAGGGACGGCCCCGTTTGTCTCTCATCGCCTGGAGGAGTTTGCTCCGCTCTTGCTCCGGAACGGTAGGACCTCCGACGAGATTGGCCGGGATTTACGCAGCTTCTTTTATGACCTGACAAGCTGCCTGAGCGAGGTGCCGCTGGCGGCGGCGTCACGCTTCGTCGATCCATCCCGACTGCTGCTCGGCTTCGATTTTCCCTATGCACCTCCTGTGACGATCGGTCCCGCTGCACAGCGGTTCTTCGCTTTCGGCGGGCTTTCATCGATCGAGAAGACTTCGGTTGCGTCTCGGAACGCTCTCGCGCTCTTTGCCCGCCTAGCTTCGGCCTGAGAGATTCTGGTAGTCTCCGGGGGATGGCGGAAAGGCGCACCGGACAGGCAAACACAGGCAAGTTGAAAGCTGGCCGGCCTGCGGAGAAGCGGGCCGGGAACAAGGCCTCGCTGGTGTACGACCAGCTTCGCGCCGATATCCTGAACGGCGTGCTGGCTCCCGGTACGCCGCTTTCGCAGCTCGCGATTGCCAGCGCGTCCGGGTATAGCCGGGGCCCTGTTCGGGAGGCGTTGCGCCGTTTGCAGCAGGACCAACTGGTTATCGCCCGCACTAATCAGCGTTTCAACGTGGCGCCCTTCGATATCGCGGACCTGGAAGCGGTGCTCTGCTTGCACTTGGCGAATGTCAGCCTGGCGATTCGCGTGAGCGTTCCATTTCTGACAGAGCCCGAGGTGGCGCATCTGCGGCAATGCGTTCGGAAGATGGACCGTTTGGCGATGGCGGCCGGGCTGGAATGGGAGGCGGCCTACCGCGATTTCACCCTGACCCTGATCAAACATAGCGCGCCCAGGACGGAATCGCTGGTTGAGTTGCTGATCGACAATATCCAACGGCACCGCCATAAGACGCTGGAAAAGATGCCGAGCGTGTATTCCGGCGGACCGGAGTTTGGCGCCATCCTGGAGGCTGCTGCTAATCACGACGAACAACTGGCCTCCTCGCGCTATGCTGCCTTCATCAGCAGAATGTCGATGCTGATCCTAGCCGGGGTCGCGCCGCGGTACAACGCGTCGCGCCTACGCGAGTATGTGGCCGCGATGGGTCATAGCGAGTTCGGCCGCTCTTCAGTTAGGCTTGACTCGGGAAGCTTCTGTCAGAAGTTGACCCGGAGAGAAAACTGAAGAAGCCGGGGCGTATTGGCCTGCGTAGTAACTGTGCCGAAGAGTGCGCTGGCGGAGGCCAGGTTAGGGTCGCCGAACTGAACACGATTGAGAAGATTGAAGGCTTCGGCGCGAAACACAAGCTGGACGTTCTCGTGGACTTGCGTGGTTTTCCCAATCGAGAAATCCCAGTTGTCGACGCCCTCGGACCTTACCTGACCATCGCTTCGGGGCTCGTTGCCGAAGGTGCCGTACGTGCCGGCGCCGGAGGGCAGCGGAAGCGTGGGCGCTGTGAAGCAATCGTGGTTGAGCACGGCCGCGTGATCAAGCACGTTGCTGGTAATGGAGCCTGGAAGCGCTTTGCCGCAGCCAGGCACAACATTCGGGCGGATGGTGCCCGCGCCGTAGGTCGAGGAAAGGATGTTGGCGGTCGCCGTAATGGCGAGCGGGAACCCGCTTTGAAACGTGTTAATGCCGGTCGCGTTCCAGCCGGAGACGAACTCTTCGACGAGCGGGCTGCTGTTGCTGAGCAAGCGCTTGCCGCGGCCGACGGGCAGGTCGAGGATGTAGCTGACGACCAGTTGTTGCGGCACATCGAAGCTCTCGTAGGACTTGTCTGCACGCGGGTTAGTATAGTCCTGCAGCTGGCCGATGGCGTGAGACTCAAGCGAGGCCGTGGGGGGCTCAGAGTTGCCGAGGAACTTCGACCAGCTGTAGTTTCCCAGAAGGGTGCCGCCTGCCCCGAAGCGTTTGGTCAGGGTGACCTGAGCCGAGTTGTAGTAGGTATCGCCAATAAAGCCCGACGTATCCTGCACGTTGCGGTATTGAGGGTAGGGCCGCAGAGCCTGGCCGGGGCTGTTGAAGGCGGTGCCCAGGGCCGCGCCCAGGGAGTCGTACTGATCCGGCAGTTGATTGAGGTTGATGGTATTCGCAATGGGTTGGTGGATGCCGCGAGCTCCCAGATACGCGAGCTGCAGGACTGTACCGCTGGCTAAAGTTTGCTGTAGGTTGGCATTCCACTGCTGCAGGTAGGGAAAGCTGACGTTCGGGTTGCGGCCGGTGATCGTTTGCCCGTAAAAGTAGGTCGGTTTGTTGGCGTAGGCGCGTCCAATCGGCTGCAGGATGGCTGTCGGGCCATTGACCGCACCGGCGAGCGGATTGCTGAGCTTATTCCCGGCGGGAATGAACGTGGAGGCGTCGGTAACGGCGGAGTTCTCCGGCGTGCCGCTGATGATGGTCTCCATCGGCAGGTAGGCGAGGCTGTAGCCCGCGCGGACGACAGTTCCGGGCTGCGGCGCATAGGAAACGCCGAGACGCGGAGAGAAAAGCATGAGATGCGTCTGCAAATCGCTGCGGCTGGGGTAAGCCGGCGTGTTCACTAGCACGAGCGGGTTAGGCAGCTGCGGAAGCAGGACGGAGTTGTTGTCATTTTTTTCGACGTAGCCGCCCGGGAGCTCATAGCGCAGGCCGGCGGTGAGGGTGAGCTTGGGAGAGATCTGAAACGTATCGTTTAAGAAGATGCCGCCGTAATGGTTGATCACGCTCGGCGGTTTGATCGACGTAAAGTTGCCGGTAGCCGCGGCAAAAGTGCCGATGACGAAGTCGGCGATGGGAGTGGCGCCGGCGCCGGCCGCGGTGGCCGCGCCGGAAGTCGCAGTGCCTGCAAAGGAGAAACCACCGGCGGCGTTGGCGTACGCCAGATAGTACGATTCGCGCTGACGGGCTTCGCCGCCAAGGCTGAGAGAGTGCCGTCCGAGAACGCGGGAGTAGGTTCCCGACAAAACATAGTTGTTCAGCGGCTGGCGTAACGTATTGTTCACGATGAGGAAAGGCTGCGGGATGTTCCCGGTGATGGAGATATTGGGGAACACCTGGATGGGCAGTTGCGTCGCAAGAGTGGTCCAGAAGGTCCCGGCGCCGCCGTCGAACTCAGAAAGATTGGGCACCGTAACCGGCTGCAGATAGCTAAAAAAGCGCAGGTAGGAGGCGCGAAGATCGAGCACGGACGCGTTGCTAAGCAGGATCGTGTCGCCCAGTACATACT
>CAXUEE010000006.1:0-4389 GCA_964249905.1 uncultured Acidobacteriaceae bacterium | reverse complement strand
CTGCCGCTCCGGAAGTGGGTCCGCTGGGGTTGACGAGGAACTGTGTGCCGGGCTCCGTGCGGGCGAATCGGGTGACGCGGACAAAAAGCTTCTGCTTCTCGCCAAGGTTCTGATCGACGCGGAAGTTGTACTGGGAAGCGTTTGCGCCTGCGGAACCGTTACGGGCGAAGTTGATGGCCGGGCCCGAGGTCGTGGTGTTAGGAGCCGGAAAGTACCGGACCACGTTGCCGATGACGTAGGAGGTTGGATCGATGTAGCTCCTGGTTGAGTTGGGCAGTGCGGCCAGAGTGGAAGTCGCGCAAATGACGTTAAGCACGCCGTTGCACATGAACTGCTTTCTTGTGGCGGCGGTAGCACCTGAGGTTGGGTCGTAGATGGGGGAGTCGGCAGTGAAGTCTCCACTGAGTTCGGCCGGTGTGGGAACGCGTCCGGTGTTCGGAATGCCTAAGGCGACGCGGTAGCCCTCATAGGAAAAGAAGAAAAACGCCGAAGAGTGCGGGATTTTGCCGCCAAGCGCCGTGCCGAACTGGTTCTGATCGAACTTGGGCCTCGGCACGGGGGCGCCGTTTACGATGGCTTCCTTATTGAAGAAGTTATTGGCGTTAAAGATGTTGTTGCGGAAGTATTCATACACGGTGCCGTGCAGGTGGCTGGTGCCGGGTTTGCTGGCAAAGGAGATGATGCCGCCGCCGAACTCCCCGTAGCGCGGGTTCACGACACTCGTTTCCACGCGGAACTCCTGCACTGCGTCCTGGGTCAGGACGAAGCCGACCTCGTGGCCCAGCAACAAGTTAACCGGGGTGCCGTCCACGTAGACCGAGCTCTGCTGCGCAAGCCCGCCGGTAATGGCGTAGTTTCCAAAGCCGAGGACGTTGCTGGAGGCTCCGCCGTTGGTGTTGTTGCTGGCCGCCGCACCACTGGTGGAGCCCTGCGCGACAACGCCGGGCGTCAGAGCGACCAGGTTCATCGCATTGCGGCCGTTGAGCGGTGTGTCTTGCACCTGCCGGCCCTCAATCACCTGACTCACCGTCGGCGTTTCCGTTTCAAGAACGGAGCCGTTGGACTCGACCGTGACCGTGTCAGACACCGCTCCCACCTCAAGGCTGAAGTCGAGCGACAGCTGATCTTCGAGGCGCAGATCGATACCGTTCCGCACGATGGTTTTGAAACCCGGCGCGTTTGCCGTAGAGGTATAGTTTCCGGGCAGCAGGCCTGTTACGCGGTAGAGGCCGGCATTGTTTGCCGTCGAGGTGCTTTCCGTTCCGGTGGCCGTGTTGGTCAGGGTCACGCGGGCATTTGGAACCTTGGCGCCGGAAGCGTCCGTTACGAAGCCGCTGACCGTGGCGGCGGTGCCCTGCGCGGCGGCCATGGGGGAACACGGACCGGCAGCCATCAGCAGACTCCCAGAGACCAAGGAAAACAGGAAAACAGCTTTGGAGGTTGCTCGCATTGCAGCTCTCTTTCGTTGCAATTGTTCAATGAATTATCAGGCGAGAAGAGACTGCGCTGTTAACATGCAAACTGTCAACACTATTTGTGAAGCTGGTTAGCTGGATGGTGCGAACCGGATGCCGTCGACGTTGACGCACTGCCAGGCAACGCAGGAGGATAGATCCGATGGCACCTGAAGCAATCACGATCCAGACTGCCGACGGGCAGTGCCCCGCTTACGTCTTTACGCCGCCGGCGCCGGGGCGCTACCCAGGTGTCCTTCTCTTTATGGACGGCTTCGGCATTCGTCCGACTTTGTTCCACATGGCGCAACGGATGGCCGGGGGTGGCTTCGTCGTGCTGTTGCCCGATCTCTTTTACCGCATCGGGAGCTACCCGGCAATCGATGTCCCGAAGGTCTTTCAAAGCCCCGACGTGCGAAAGGCAGTAGAGGGCCTGATCGGCAAGCCGACCAACCCGGCCTTAGCTCTAAAAGATACAGCCTCACTAGTGGAGTACATGAGCCATCGATCGGACGTTGCAGGCCCGCATCTGGGCGCGGTCGGCTATTGCATGGGTGGAGCGATTGCGCTCGGAGCTGCGGGTTTGTATCCGGACAGCATCGCTGCGGCAGCCAGCTTTCACGGCGGCAATCTTGCAATCGACTCCGACGTGAGCCCGCATAGACTTGCCACGAAGATGAAAGCCAGTGTGTATGTGGCGGCGGCGGAGAAGGATACGAGCTACCCTCCGGAGATGGCGTTGTTGCTCGAGCAGGCGTTGCAGGCGGCGGGTGTCGAGCACCGTTGTGAGACGTACCTGGGAGCCGTCCACGGCTGGACGATGCCCGATACACCACGCTTCAACGCAGACGCAACCGAGCGGCACTGGCGGGAGCTGTTTGCCTTTTTCCGAGAAACGCTGATCAAACCGGAACAAGGAAACGACTTCCGCCCTTAGTTCGGACCTGGTCCGCACTTATTTTGCACTTACTTCGGATTTCGTCCGCACTTAGTCCGCCTTAGAATGAACGTGAGATGCCTACCCACAAGAGGAGCCAGGAGCGGGAGCCGTCAGCGGCAACGCCGGCGGTCGCCTTGCCGCCAAAGAAGCAGGGCGTGCGCGCGCTGGCCAAAGAGCAGACCCGGAAAAAAGTGATTGCGGCGGCGAGGCGGTTGTTTGTCGAGGTTGGATACGATGCCTCGACGGTGCGTAAGATCGCGTCGATCGCAGGGGTGAGCCTGGGACCCGTATTTCACTATGCGACGGACAAACGAGATCTTATCTTCCTGATTTTCAACGAGCAGATGGACTCCCTGACCGACAAAGCGCTGGCTGCGCCGGAGCCATGGCAGACTTTTCCCGAGAAGATTCTCAGCATCACGGAGCTGCACTACCAGGTGCTTGCCGTGGAACCGGAACTCAGCCGCATCCTGCTGAGCGAGGTGTTGCAGCGGTCGCCCGGGCGGCATATGGAGCGCCATTTCCAGATCAGGGCTCGACTGATTGCAGGGTTCGAGCAGCTGATTTCAGCGGCCCAGCAGACGGGTGAGATTAAGTCACTCGAGACTCCAGAACTGATTGCCCGAACGATCTTCTTTTCATTTTTTACGGCCACCTGCTGGTGGCTGGACTCACCCGATCCAACCTGGCGCGTGGGACAGCGTGACTTCGCACGTGTGCTGAACGTCACCATGGCCGGCTTGACACCGCGGCCGGAGCTTCCGGCGCAGCGAAGTGCGACCGCTGCCAAAGCGCTTGGGAAGGGATCGGGGAAACAAAATAAGTTGAACGGAAGAGTTCGTCCGTGATGTTCTTTTCGTTCCATCCGAAACTGTTGACACTTTTTGCAGAGAGTGCCTATAGTTGTCGCTAGAAATGGACGGTTCAGCAGGTGTGTCTCGACCTCTGGTAAGAGCATGGGCGGCAAGCCATCGTGGTCAGCTATCTTGCGAACTCACGGAGGAACTATGATCGCTGAAGTAGAGACGAAGAAATTAGAGTTCGATAAGCTGGGTCCGGACGTGACCGAGGCGTTCGCAGAAAATGGCGTCGTGTGTCTCCGCGGGCTGCTGGACGAAGCAGGTGTCGAGGATCTGCGCAAGTGGGTCGAATACGCGATCAAGAATCCAAGCCCACGTTTCGCCGGTAAGCCGGATCGCACCTACATCGTGGATACGCATCTGTGGCCTACGCTCGAAGGTTTTCGCCGGGTGGCCTTCGAATCAAAGATTCCGGAAGCTGCGGCCGTGGTTACCGGGGGCAACCTTGTACGCATGTACAACGACAGTATGTTTGTGAAGGAGCCTTCCGCGCCCGAACCCACACCGTGGCACCAGGACCAGCCTTACTTCCGGCTTGGCGGGGACAATAACTGTACGGCTTGGATCGCGCTCGACTATGCCAACGCGGCCTCCGGCGCCATGAGCTATGCGCTCGGCTCGCATCGGTGGGGCAAGCTGTACAGCCCCATCAGCTTTGCGAAGCCGGATCAGATTCTTGCCACGGAAGGTTTCGACGGGCCGCCGCCTGATCCGGACAGCGATCCGAGCCTTTGCCCGACCGTCGGCTTCAACGTGAAACCTGGCGACGTCGTGTTCCACAACCTCCTAACCTTGCATAAGGCTGGCCCCAATACGTCCACAGGCACGCGCCGCCGGGTGCACACTATTCGTTTCGCCGCGGAAGATTCTGTCTGGATCAACCGGCCGGTTTCTTCGGTAGAGTTCCAACTCGATCTTCCGGATGGTTCGCCGCTGCAGGGAGATGATTTCCCGATCCTTTGGCCCAAGCAGGATGCCTCGCCGGCATAGCGCTGTCTCGATCAGGCTGCAGAGCGTTGCAGCCTGATCCAGACACTTATGTTTCTTAGCGGCACCTGCCAGGGTGTCGCTTTCTTGATTTAGGGAAAAGAACGCTTCGGCTTATAGAACTTCAGGAGCAGCGAAGCTGCTAACT
>CAXUEE010000005.1:46629-48806 GCA_964249905.1 uncultured Acidobacteriaceae bacterium | reverse complement strand
ACCCAGCTCCAGGACCACGTTCTGGCTCTTCTTGACGTCGGCAAAGATCCCGAGCACCTCACCCTCAAGCCCGATGGCGGCGAAATCTTCGTCTCCAACCTCAGCTCCGACTCCATCAGTGAAATCTCCACGGAGACCAACGAAGTCGGCAGCACCTTCAGCATCGGCGACCGTCCCGCCCACGGCCTGGTCAGCGGCGACGGCAGCGCCCTCTGGATCTCGAACTCCGGCGCCGACTCTCTCTCGCTCTACTCCATCGCTGACGGTAAACTCATCTCCAGCCTCCGCCTCGGCAGCGGCCCCGACGCCCTCGCCTTCTCTGCCGACGAGCACCTCCTCCTCGCCGCCGACACCCGCTCCGGCGACATCGCCATCATCCGCACGGTCAGCAAGCTCGGCCCCGCCCTGCTCACCATGCTTCCCGCCGGCGGCTCACCGTCCGCCATCGTGATCAAGGCCACGCCTTCCAAACGCTGAACAATCTCCTGGTTAACTCGATTTGGATAGCCCGTTTCTCCTGCGTCCACGCCGACGCGAGCCTCTCTGACTCCATCTGGAATGATTTCCGAAAATGGCGTCAGAGAAATGACGGACCGGATTTCCTCAACTCACGCCGTCATCCGGAAAAACGATCGGTCAACCTACGTCTTTCGTTGCAGCCGTGCACCCAAAGTAGCAGAGTATTGCCCAATCGACCTTGATTACCATCTTCATGAATGCTAAGGACGTTCCCCAAAGAGGAGATGCTTCGCCTCGACGCACTCGAGCGTTTCGAACTGATGGAGGACGCGGACGATCCTGCTCTGGATGAGATCACCGCGCTCGCCGCGGAGATCTGCGTTACGCCAATGGCGGCTTTGTCCCTCATCGGCTCGGATTCGATCCATTTCCTTGCCCGCTTCGGCCCGGGTCCGGCGCGCATGCCGCGAGGCCGCACGCCCTGCGAGACCTGCATCCGCGGCGATGGCGTTTACGAGATCACGGACGCGCGCTACCACAAGGACTTCCGTCCCGACGGCATCCTGATCTCCGGCCGTGCCTACCGCTTCTACGCCGGGGCCCCGCTCATCACGCCCGGGGGCGTTACGCTGGGCTGCCTGTTCGTTCAGGATTCGGTTCCCCACACCCTAAACGAGCGGCAAAAGCGCGCCCTCGAAACGCTGAGCCGGCAGGTGGTTACCCACTTCGAGCTCAACGCCCGCATGCGCGTCATGAACCGCGACGGACGCGCACGGCAGCGGGTCGAGTCCGCGCTCACCATCGAGCGCAACTTCGTCGCTACCGTTCTCGACACCGTCGGCGCGCTGGTCGCCGTTTTTGACACCGCGGGCCGCATCGTCCGCCTCAACCGCGCCTGCGAACAAGTCTCCGGTTACGGCTCCGACAAGCTTGTCGGAGGCTATCTCTGGGACAAGCTGATCCCTCCCGCGGACATACCCGAGTGCATCTCCACCTTTGAGAAGCTCCGCGGAGGCCGCTTCCCAGCCGCGTACGAGCATCACTGGAGACACCGCAACGGAACGCTTCACCGCATCGCCTGGTCGGCCACCGCGCTGGTCGATGCCCAGGGCCAGACCACCTTCGTCATCGCCACCGGCATCGATGTCACGCTGCAACGGGAGGCTGAGGCGACGCTGCAACAAAGCGAAGCCCGCTACCGGCAACTGGTCGAGGGTTCGCTCGGCATGGTTTGTACGCACGATCTCAAAGGCGTCCTGCTCTCGGTTAACGCGCACGGCGCGGAAAGCCTGGGGCGTTCGGTAGACGAGATGATCGGCCAGCCGCTCAGCAACTTCATTCTGGAAGATCACCGGATCGGGTTCACGCGGTATCTGCGTAAAATGGCCGACACCGGCGAAGCCCAGGGCAGGCTTCACCTCTGCCACCGGGACGGCGACGTGCGCGTCGTCGCCTTCCGGAACAAGCTGATCCACGTGCCGGATAAGTCCGCGTATGTCCTCGGCTTCGGAGTGGACATCTCGGAGCAGGTCCGGGCAGAAGAGAAGCTGCGTGCGCTGATTCAGCAGTCCAACTCCATTCTGGAGTCGGTCGGCGACGGCATCTACGGACTGGACCTTGCGGGCAAGATCACCGTCATCAATCCCGCCGCGGCGCAGATGCTGGGCTACAAACCGCAGGAGTTGCTGGGCCGCAAGTTCCCCGAACTGGTGCATCAC
>CAXUEE010000005.1:14368-46619 GCA_964249905.1 uncultured Acidobacteriaceae bacterium | reverse complement strand
TCCTCGTGGCGCACGTGGATCCAGTCGATAGTCCCGCGCCGACGGATCGCCTCACCCCCACGAGGAGTGCCTGATCCTCGAGTCGATCCAGAACCTGAGCACGGTGCGCGTGGCCAATGAGGTCTTCTGGCGCAAAGACGGAACCAGCTTTCCCGTCGAATATGTCGCCCGTCCCCTGCTTGACTCCGCCGCCGACAAGCAAGGCGATGAGGCCATCGGGGTCGTCGTCGCCTTCACCGACACCACCGAGCGCAGCGCCCTCGACCGCATGAAGGATGAGTTCATCTCCACCGTCTCACACGAGCTCCGGACGCCGCTCACCTCCCTGCGCGCGGCACTTGGGCTGGTCACCGGCGGCGCACTCGCCACCCGGCCGGAGAAAATGCAGCACATGCTCGAGATCGCCATCGGCAACACCGACCGGCTGATCCGGCTGGTAAACGACATCCTCGACATCGAGCGCATCAGCAGCGGTAACTCCGAGCTGCACGCCGTCATGTTCTCCGCCAAAGCTCTGATCGAGCGGGCGATCGGCCTCCAGCAGGCTGCGGCGATGAAAACCAATCTGCGCTTCCACGTACAAAGCGATGGAGTGGAGGTCTTTGGCGATCCGGACCGTATTCTCCAGGCGCTCGCCAATCTGATCTCGAACGCGATCAAATACTCTCCGCCGGGCAGCGAGATCACCCTCACCGCCTGCAGACTCGACGAGCACGAGGCCCAGGTAGACATCAGGGACCGGGGCCGGGGGATTCCAGCCGACAAGCTGGACTCCATCTTCGAACGCTTTCAACAGGTCGACGCTTCGGACTCCCGCGCCATGGGTGGCACCGGCCTCGGGTTAGCTATCTGCCGAAGCATCCTTACCCAGCATGGCGGCCGAATCTGGGTAACCAGCCCCCCCGGCGAAGGCGCCACGTTTCACTTCACCCTCCCTACTCACCCCAGTGGTTACCTTCGTTGACTTCCAACGGCCATTCCCTTCCTTTCCCACGCTATATCTGTTACTAATGCAAATAAGGGATGAAGGAGCTTAGAGCTCCACGGACGACATCTTGCGCCGTGCCCTTGTCCATAGATAAGCAGGTTTGAGCAAATGGCGAAGGCGATGTGGAACGGCCACGTATTGGCTGAAAGCGAGACCACCGAGACGGTGGAAGGAAATCTTTATTTCCCGGAAGACTCCGTAAATCGCACGTATCTCAAGCCCAGTTCCACCACCTCCAGTTGCCCTTGGAAGGGTCAGGCTCGTTACTACAGCCTCTTTGTGGACGGGCAGGAAAATCTGGACGCAGCGTGGTACTATCCCGATCCGAAGCCGGCCGCCCGCAACGTCAAGCATCATATTGCCTTCTGGCGGGGCGTCGAAGTCACCAAGTAACTGGTCCTGTGCGGCTGTCGCTGAGTCAGTACGCCTGCGCCTGATCCAGCGGCAGCCGCACCTGGAAGCAGGTTCCGCGCTCACTGCATTCCGCGCGCAAAAACCCGGAGTGTTTGGTCACGATGCGGTGGGCCGTATCGAGTCCCAGCCCAAGTCCTTTCCCCGGGGCCTTCGTCGTAAAGAATGGCTCAAAGATGCGCGACTGCAGCTCCTCGGCGATTCCCGTGCCCGTATCCCAAAACTCCACTGTCGCCATCTGCCCCTGCAGCTTGGTTTTCAGCCGCAGCGTACCGCCCGACGGCATGGCATCGAGCGCGTTCTCGATCAGCACCGTCCACACCTGGTTCAACTCACTCCCGTAGGCGCTGATCTCCGGCAGCTCCGAGTCGAAGTCCATCTCCACCTTGATATTCGCGAGCCGTGAGCCGAACATGCTCAACGTATTCTCGATCGATTGCGCCAGATCGACGTCCTGGATCGGCGCCTGATCCATATACGAGTAATCCTTGATTGCGGAGATTAAGTCGAAGATGCGCACGGTGGAGTTGACGATCGTCTCCGCCATTCGCTCTACCCGCAGCGAGCTCGCGAGAGTCGCCATGGCCGGCGCAACGACCTCTGCCGGAAACTGAGCGGCGAAGGAGTCCAGGTACGCCAGGGGAAACTGAGTCTCCGCGATCACCGGGGCGATGCTCCACGCTTCCGGAACCCTATGCTGCTGTAACCAGGTGAGGACCTTCGCTTCTCGGTCGGTGTCGGCGAGCGGCTCGGCCGACACATTCGGATTTCGGGTGAAGTAATCCGCCATCTCGGTCCGCGTCCGGACACTCCAGGCCTGCAGCTGTTCACAGGTCTGCGAGGAAAAGCAGCTCGCCCCCAGCAGGTATTTCTTGTCGCCGTAGTCGCGCAGCTCATTGAACAAAGAGGCTGCGGAGCGCTGCGCGGCCGAGGCCGGATTGTTCAACTCATGCGCCAGATTGGCCGCGAGCTTCCCCAGAGCCGTAAGCTTTTCCGCCTGCTGCTCCATGCGCGTGATCTCACGCACCCGGTCCAACAGCGCACTGACGCAGCGCTGGCCCATGGACGGGATTGCCTGCAGCATCTCCGGGAATAGCGATTCGTGGATGTCCAGCACCCACACCGGCCCGGTTGTGTAGCCGTCACCACCGTAGCCTTTCATGCGTGAGAACGGCAGCATTCCGGTCATCTGTCCCGCGCGGCCGATAAACAGAGCCATGGGCCCGGAGTGCCGGCGACGAACATGAATCTCCCCGCGGAGAATGAAATTCAAGTTGCAGGCACGCTCTCCCTCCCGGAAGATGAGCGCGCCTGTATCGCCGATGCGCTCCACTCCATGCCGCGCCAGCCATGCAAACTCCTCGTCGCTCAATCCCTGCAGCGGCCCGATCATGCGCAGCGCGTCCACAATCTCCGCCAAAGGTGTTGGCTCAGCCGGAGCCGAAGGAGTGAGGTAGGCGTCGGACATTGCAGTCAAAGAAGGAGTGGAAGTCGCCATAGTCGTATGATGCTCTTACGTAAGCAGCGGCCATTTTGTTCGCGAGCCGGACGCTGGCTTCCGGCACGCATCCCGAGGGACTGGGAAGCAACGGTCAGGCCTTCACAACGGCGCCCTCCTGCACCTTAACCGGATTCAGGAACGGCATGCCGGCGCGCAGCGTCGCGCCCACTGTTTCGATCTTGTCTTCAGACTCCATCCGGCGGTAGTTGGTAAACTCCCGCCGGCCCGTCTCGTTTTCCTCAATAAAGCGCTTGGCGAAGCTGCCGTCCTGGATCTCCGCAAGCAGCGTCTTCATGTTTTTCTTCGTCTCTTCGGTCACAATCCGGGACTGGGCAAGGTAGCCGCCCCACTCCGCCGTGTCCGAGATGGAATGATTCATGTACGCCAGACCTCCGCGATACATCAGGTCGACAATCAGCTTCAGCTCATGCAGGCACTCAAAGTAGGCCAGCTCCGGCTGGTACCCGGCCTCCACCAACGTGTGAAAGCCGGCCTTGACCAGAGCCGCGGTCCCTCCGCACAGCACCGCCTGTTCGCCAAAAAGGTCCGTCTCCGTCTCTTCGGTAAACGTCGTCTCGAGTACGCCGGCGCGCGTGCAGCCGATCCCCTTGGCGTAAGAAAGCGCCAACGCCAGCGCCTGTCCGCTCGCATCCTGCTCCACGGCGACCAGCGCCGGAACCCCTCCGCCCTCGGTGAACACCTCCCGCACCCGATGCCCCGGAGCCTTTGGCGCGGCCATCGACACATCCACGCCAGCCGGAGGGGTAATCGTCCGAAAGCGAATGTTAAAGCCGTGCGCAAACATCAGCGTCACGTCCGGCTTCATGTTGGGCGCGATCTCCGCCTCATAAACCTTCGCCGCCGTCTGGTCAGGAGTCAGATTCATGATGACGTCCGCCCACTTGCTCACCTCGGCGACAGTGTCGACTACCAGCCCGGCACTCCGCGCGCGCTCCGCGTTCTTAGACTCCGGCCGTAGCCCTACCCGGACATCCACGCCCGAGTCTTTCAGGTTCAGCGCATGCGCATGACCCTGCGAGCCGTAACCAATGATGGCGACCTTCTTCGCCTGGATGAGTGAGAGATCTGCATCTGCATCGTGATACGTCTTTGCCATGGAGTACCTGATCTTCCTTCTTGTTTGTTTCGCTTCATTCTATGCGCTTCAGAGCTGGTTCTCTTCCTCGTGCACATCCTCAAACTCGTTCGGCAGTATCTCTGCCGGTGACGGTCTGTCCTCAAAGTCTGCCCCGCGCGTAGGTCCTCCCGTTTCGCCTCTCGCGCTTGAGCCAAGAGCCTTGACCACCCGGCCGGTATGATGTCCACGCCGCATCGCCATGCGTCCCGTACGCGATGTCTCGAGAATCTGGTAGCCGCTCTCCAGGATGACCTGCACCAAGCCTTCAATCTTTGAAGCTGAGCCCGTCAGCTCCAACATGATCGACTCCGGCGCAAGATCGACCACGCGCGCCCGAAACACATTCGCCAGCTCAAAGATCTGTGAGCGTGACTGCGCTCCGTGGGGCGTGTTCGGCCCGGCCGCTACCTTCAGCAGGCACAACTCCCGCACCACGGCTTCGGCACGGTTCACCTCATCCACCTCCACCGTCGTCTCGAGCTTATAGAGCGACGCCTTAATCCGGTGCGCTGCATGCTCCGGAGCCTCGCACACGATGGTCATCCGCGACGTATCCTGCCGCTCCGACTCGCCCACCGTCAGAGAAACAATATTGATGTTCAACCGGCGGAAGAGCGAGGCAACACGGGTCAGCACGCCCGGCTTATCCTGCACAAGAGCGACAAAGGTGTGAAGCATGCATCCTGCTTTCAATAGCGTTTAAAGGGGAGAAACTTGCCGCTCATCGAGATCTTCACGCGATCGCCGTTCGGATCCGGCTCCCGTTCGATCGACATATTGAAGTCGATGGCGCTCATGATCCCGTCGCCAAATTCCTCCGCAATCAGCTGCTTCCACGTCGGACCGAAGTTCATCACCAACTCGTAAAATCGATAGATCAGCGGATCGGTGGGAGGCATGGTCATACCCTCGCCGCGGTTCGGCGACTCCGTCAGCAAAGCCGCGTCGTCCGGCTCAAGCTCCAGCAGCTCCACCGCCCGGGCGGCCTCGTCCGCGTTCAGCGGAAACTGACCGAGCAGCGCGGCTGTGTAAAGAATGGGAGAGCTTGCACCAAGTTCAGCAGCGATCGCCGTCCATCTCAGGTTAAGCCGTCGCTTCGCTGCCAGAACACGTTCTACAAGGTCACTGCGTCTACTCATTCGTTTGCTCCACTTTACAGTTGCTGGCTGACTTGATTTGCATTTCTTGCACATCCTGCTTACCAAAGCCTGCAGCTCATCCAAAGACGAAGCTCTCGCCGGAGAACCCAACAAAAGACAGTCAAGACTTGACTGACGTGAATTGACTAGAAAACGACGAACAGTCTGCCCTGGTTCTAGATCTAGAAACATTTCTCATCCTGCTCGTCGGCCTCGAGACTAAAGTTCGGATCTAGGGCAAGAAAACGGTGTCCGCCCGAACCGACTTCCTTGTCCCTCCCATGAAAGCCATAGAAGGACTCGCGAGAAAGCATCTATACGTCCTCCGCCGTCTCCAGCAGCGGATTCCGCTGCGGCCGCCGCACCATCTCATGCAAGGCCGAACCCGGAGCAATCATGGGATATACTCCATCCTCCTGCTCCACGCGGAAGTCAATCAGGAAGGCCGCGCGACTCGTTCTCGCTTGTGTCACTATTTCGGTGACAGACCCTCGCTGACTCACCTGCGCACCCGCAATGCCATGGGCTCGCGCCAGCATTACGAAATCTGGTGAAAGGATCGGAGACGCCGCATAGTTCTTGTCATAGAATGCCTCCTGCCACTGACGCACCATACCCAAGAAGCCATTGTTGATAATAGCGATATTGATCGCCAGGCCTTCCTGAACGATGGTCGACAGCTCAGCAGCGGTCATCTGAAAGCCGCCATCTCCTGCAATCACCCACACGTCCTTGTCCGGACAAGCGCACTTTGCCCCGATCGCCGCCGGCAAGGCAAAGCCCATTGTCCCCAAACCGCCCGAGGTCACGAGAGAGCGCGGCGCCTCATGTTTGAAGTACTGCGCCTCCCACATCTGGTGCTGGCCCACATCTGTAACAATGACGATATCTTTTTCACGGCCGGCCGCCACCGCCTCCCGCCAGATGTCATTGATGACGTGCGCCGCATACAGGTGCCCATTGTCCGGCAGGTTCTGAATATCCCGCACCGCTGCCGTGCCCTTGCTGGCGTTGATCTCGTTCAGCCATGTGCGCGCAGCAGACGTGCCAGGTTTGGTCTTCCGCACAGCATCTGCCCTGCTCACCAGCGGCAGCAAGGTCTGCAAGACCGCCTTCAGATCTCCGATCAGCGCAACGTCCGCCCGTACGTTTTTGGATATCTCGCTCGGGTCAATGTCCACGTGAATCTTCTTCGCGTTCGGTGCGTAATGCGCCAGGTTGCCGGTCACGCGGTCGTCGAAGCGCATCCCGAAGGCCAGCAGCAGGTCCGCCTCCTGAATCGCATGATTGACCCAGCTCTCGCCGTGCATGCCCATCATGCCTAGGGACAGAGGATGTCCCGCCGGGATCGCGCCCAGTCCCAGCAGCGTGGAAGCGATCGGAATGCCCAGTCGCTCAGCCAAGGCAAGCACCTCAGCCTCCGCACCGGACTGCATGATCCCGTGACCAGCCAGGATCACCGGCTTTTCCGAAGCAGCAATCAATTGGACAGCCTCCCGCATCGCGGGTGAGTCAGCCGACAACGCCCTCGCCAGCATCGGATGCGGCCGTGCCTTCGCCGGTGCGGCAGCCTCGAAATCGAACGCCGCCAAGGCTTGCTGCGCATCCTTGGTGATATCAATCAGCACCGGCCCGGGACGCCCACTCATCGCAATCTGAAACGCCAGCCGCACCATCGGCGCGATCTCCTCCGCGCGCGTCACCAGGAAGTTGTGCTTAGTGATGGGCAGCGTGATGCCCGTGATGTCGACTTCCTGGAAAGCGTCCGAGCCCAGCACCTTGCTGCTGACCTGCCCCGTAATTGCAACGATCGGAATGCTGTCGAGCATCGCGGTTGCAATGCCGGTGACCAGGTTGGTCGCACCCGGACCGGAGGTCGCCAGGCACACACCTACCCGGCCCGAAGCGCGAGCATACCCATCCGCCATGTGCGACGCACCCTGCTCGTGCCGTACCAGCACATGATGAATCGTGGGGAACTTGCGCAGCGCGTCGTAGATGGGCAGGACAGCTCCGCCTGGATAACCGAAGATCGTCGTCGTGCCCTCACCGGCCAGCGTGGCCCAAAGAATCTCGGCGCCGGTAAGTTGTGGATGTGTGTTGGTGTCAGTCACCATTGTCTTCTCCTTCGTGCTCCTTCTCTAGAGGAGTGCGCTTCGTTGCGTGCTCGGGTCTCTGCTTCGGCTTCATGCAATCGTGACCGCCCCTTCGCTGGCGCTGCTGACACTCGCCGCATATTTCGCAAAGACACCGCGTTTGTACCGGGCCTTCGGCGCGCGCCATGCAGCTAGCCGCGCAGCCATCTCCGTCTCCGAGATCTCCAGCGTCAATGTCCGACTGGGTATGTCGAAGGTGATCGTGTCTTCCTCCTGCACAATTCCAATCGGCCCGCCAAGGAACGCCTCGGGTGCCACGTGTCCCGCCATCAGTCCACGAGTAGCTCCAGAGAAGCGGCCGTCGGTCAGCAGCGCTACTGTCTCTGACAACTCCGGAATACCCTTGATCGCCGCCGTCACCGCAAGCATCTCGCGCATGCCCGGGCCGCCCCGTGGACCTTCGTAGCGAATCACCAGGATGTCGCCCGGACGGATGCTGCCCGCCTCAACCGCCGCATGGCACAGGTCTTCGGAGTCAAAGACCCGTGCGGGCCCGGTGTGGTGAATGCGCTCATGCCCGGCCACCTTGATCACGGCGCCCTCCGGAGCGAGATTGCCCTTCATGATCACCAGCCCGCCAGTCGGCTTCAGTGGCTCGTCCCAGTCAAGAATCACCTGCTGCCCAGGCGTTTCCGAAGCAAGCGCAGCTTCCTCAAAGATCGTCCTGCCGCTTACCGTCGGCGCATCCTGCAATGCGCCGCGCGTATGCAATCGCTGCGCCAGCACACGCGATCCACCCGCGTCCTGATAGTCCTTGGCCACATACTTTCCCCCGGGGGAAAGATCGCAGATGAAGGGCGTCCGCTCCGAGATCGCGTCAAAATCACGCATCTCCAGCGGAATGGACAGTTCTCGTGCAATCGCGATCAGATGCAGCACCGCGTTGGTGGATCCGCCCGAGGCGCACACCGCCGCAATTGCGTTCTCGAGCGCCGCGCGCGTCACAATCTTCGACGGACGCACGTCGTTTCGGCAGAGGTCCATGATCATCCGTCCAGCTTCACGGCTCGCGCTCGCCTTACTTGGATCCATGGCCGGTACTCCCGTCAGATTGAACGGTGAAATTCCCAAGAATTCACCAGCCATGGCCATCGTGTTGGCTGTGAACTGCCCCCCACAGGCTCCCGGCCCGGGACACGCCGCGGCCTCCAGATCCTCCAATTGCTGATCGGTGATCTTGCCCGCGGCATGCGAGCCCATACCTTCAAATACGTTTAAAATCGTTATGTCCTTGCTTGATCCGTCGGCCTGTTTCAGTCTTCCCGGCGCGATACTGCCGCCGTACAGCATGAGCCCCGGGATGTCCAGGCGAGCCATCGCCATGATCGTTCCCGGCATATTCTTATCGCAGCCGGCGATGCAGACGATGCCGTCGAAGAGGTTGCCCCGCGCCATAAGCTCGATCGAGTCAGCGATCACCTCGCGCGAGACCAGGCTCGCCTTCATGCCTTCGGTGCCCATCGTGATGCCGTCCGAAATGGTCACCGTGTTGAACTCCATCGGCGTTCCCCCGGCTTCGCGAATGCCTTGCTTCACGGCTGCCGCTACGTCGCGCAGATGGAAGTTACACGGCCCGATCTCCGTCCAGGTATTGGCTACGCCGATGATCGGCTTGTGCAGGTCTTCCTTCGAGAAGCCCACGCCGCGCAGGTAAGAACGCGCGGCAGCGCGCGACGGACCCTCCGTAAGCGCGCTCGAATATTTCTTCGGATCTATGCCGTTGCTCAAAAATTCTCTCCCTCAAACTTCTAAGCCCGGGCCGCAAGCCAGAACTCCCGATCGTGTGCCGCTTCGTATGCATCCAGGTCCGCTTTATGCCGCAGCGTGAGCCCGATATCGTCCAGGCCATTCAGCAAGCAGTATTTGCGAAAGGCGTCTATCTCGAAATGAGCATGGAATCCCTGGTCGTCGATCACTGTCTGCGCTTCTAGACTGATCGTAATCGTATGCCGCGGATTGGCCGAGCTTCGCTCTATCAGCAGCTGAACGTCGGCCTCGCTTAGCCGCACCAGAATCATGCCGTTCTTCCCTGCGTTTGAAAAGAAGATATCCGCGAAGCTCGGCGCGATGACAGCAAGAAAACCAAAATCCGTCAGCGCCCACGCGGCGTGCTCGCGCGAGCTGCCGCACCCAAAATTCTTGCCGGCAATCAAGATCTTCGCGCCGGCATACGGCGGCTGGTTCAATACGAACTCCGGCTGGGCCTCCCCAGCGTGTGGTCCATCCTGGATGCGGCGCCAATCGAAGAATAAGAACTCGCCGTAGCCCGTACGCTCGATGCGCTTAAGAAACTGCTTCGGGATAATCTGGTCCGTGTCGATGTTGGAGATATCGAGCGGCGCCGCGGTCGAAGTAAGCGTGTTGATGGGCTGCATTAGAGCGAACCTCCCGAGGCAAGCATCTGATCGACATCCAGGCTGGATGACGGCGCGGCCGAGCCCGAATCCTTGAACTTCCACTGACGTACATCGGTAAGATGGCCGGTAATTGCCGCCGCCGCCGCCATGACCGGCGAGACCAAATGCGTGCGGCCCCCGCGTCCCTGGCGTCCTTCAAAGTTGCGATTGCTGGTCGAAGCACAGCGCTCGCCGGGTGCAAGAATGTCCGGGTTCATGCCCAGGCACATGCTGCAGCCAGGCTCGCGCCAGTCGAAGCCCGCCGACCGGAAAACATGATCGAGGCCCTCCTGCTCCGCCTGCACCTTGACCGACTGCGAGCCGGGAACCACCATCGCCCTGACCGAAGTGGAAACCTGATAGCCACGCACTAGCCTGGCCGCGGCGCGGAGGTCCTCAATTCGTGCATTCGTGCAAGAGCCAATGAACACGCGGTCGACCGCGATCTCCTGCATGGGCGTGCCGGCTTTCAGATCCATGTACTCGAGCGCACGATGGAAGTTGTTGCGATCCGCTTCGCTCGCGTCCGGCGGCAGCATCGGCACACTTGAATCGATGCTCGTCACCATGCCTGGACTCGTGCCCCAGGTCACCGTCGGCGTCAGCGTCGAGGCGTTTATGGTCAGCTCACGATCAAAACGCGCACCCTCGTCGGTGGTCAGCGTCGACCAATGTTTTACGGCGACGTCCCACCCGTGCTCCATGGAAGGCGAAAAGCGCCGGCCCTTCAGATACGCAAAGGTTATCTGGTCCGGCGCAATCATGCCCGCACGCGCGCCAGCTTCGATCGACATATTGCAGATCGTCATGCGGCCTTCCATCGAGAGCGCACGGATCGCGGAGCCGGCATACTCGACCACATAGCCCGTTGCCCCTGCCGTGCCGATCTCCCCAATGATGTGCAGCACAATGTCTTTCGCTGTCACGCCCACGGGAAGCTCACCCTCGACGCTGATGCGAAAGGTCTTTGGCTTATCCTGCGGGAGCGTTTGCGTCGCCATCACGTGCTCCACCTCGCTGGTCCCGATCCCGAACGCCAGCGCCCCAAAGGCACCGTGTGTGGATGTATGCGAGTCACCGCAGACAATCGTCATGCCCGGCTTGGTCAAGCCCAGTTCCGGCCCAATGATGTGCACGATGCCCTGCTCCGGCGCTTGCACGTCATAGAGCTCTACCCCGAACTCCGCGCAGTTCCGCCGCAACGCGTCCACCTGCTTTGCCGCGATCTGATCCACAATCTGTAACCGTTCCTGAACAGAAGACGTAGGTACATTATGATCGACAGTCGCGACGGTGCGATCGGGCCTGCGCAACGTACGGCCAGCCATGCGCAAGCCGTCAAACGCCTGCGGACTCGTTACCTCATGCACCAGGTGCAAATCGATATAGAGGATCGATGGCTCATTCGCGGGAGCAGCCACCAGGTGCTGCTGCCAGACCTTCTCAAACAGCGTGCGCGGCGTCGTGTTCGTAACTTGCATAGAGTTCCTCGGAAAGCAGAGCTTACAACGATGGTCGCTTCGGCAGCGGTTTCGCTTCTTCCGGAGCCGCGGCCCCGCTGCCCGGAACAGAAACCGGATGGGGTGTGCCGTCCGGGTCGACGAGAATGGCAGCGGTAATCTTTTGCACCGTGCCCGAACCTGGTAGCGGTTTCGTCATCCAGCGTGTCAGTGAGCGCACCAGGGGCGGCGGCAGATGCGCAGAATCCTCGCCCGCGCCAGGCAGTGGTTTGCCGAACAGCACTTTATTCGTAAAGATCCAAAGTGTGTATTCGGCTGCGGGATCATCGGTGGGCCGCGACTCGCGTATCCAATCAATCGCGGCAAACGCAATCAGCGGATCCTTTGCATTCAAGTCCGTCCAGATCAGACCGCGCGATGTGCGGAAATGGAAAACCGAGCCGGTTACGGTAATGTAACGATTTTCGTCGGCGACTACCTGTCCCGGAATTGTTAAAAAATCGTATATGGCCTGCGCCAGCGTCTTGTGGGTCGGCGCTTTGGGATCGGTCGGGTTTGGCCCCCAGAACGACTGCGGCGCCGTAAAGTTCGTTTCGAGAAACGGCAAGAACTCCGGATCCTGAATGAGTTCGTGCTCCCGCCCGTTCTCCGGTGGTGGCGAGTACTGCCACAGCCACTCGAGGTTCGCCGCACGCTTCTTCTCCTTCTTCTGCTTAGGAGGAATAGGCGGCTCCCCTAAGAGCTGCGCCTGCACCGCCGGCACAAGCACGGACGACAGCACCATGGCCAGCAGCACGCGTTTCATGACTGCCCTGCCCAATAATCCCGCTTTTGCTGCCTGCGCACCGCTCGCTCCTTCGACCCGGCAAAATAGAGGACCAGATTGCCCACGAGAAAAAATGTAACCGCTCCGAGCACAATCACCAGCCACGGATATCCCCGCGCATACTCAATCGCGCAAGCCGTCAGCACAGCGGCATTCAGAAGCAGGTAGCGGATTCTCGGTGAAAAGCTCATAACGATTTTCTACGACTCAAACAGCATGCAGTGATTGCCGGCGATCGATCGATTCAGACAAGACGTGGTGCACCAGCTTGCCCATCTCGGTAGTAGAAACCAGTGCCTGCCCTGCCTCCGACGAACGAGCCAGGTCCGCGGTACGGTGTCCTGCGGCAAGCACCTGACGAACCGCCTGCTCCAGGGCCGCGGCCTCGTTCTCCAGGTGCGCGGAGTGACGCAACACCATGGCCGCGGTCAAAATCGCCCCGAGTGGATTCGCCTTCCCCGTGCCCGCGATGTCTGGCGCCGAACCATGCACTGGCTCATACAGGTTAACCGCGCCGCCGATGGTCGCCGAAGGCAGCATGCCGAGCGACCCCGTAATCACGGCTGCCTCATCGGAGAGAATATCGCCAAACAGATTCTCCGTCAGCACCACATCGAAGTTGCGCGGCGTGTTCATCAGGTGCATCGCCATGGAGTCCACCAGTTGATGTTCCAGCGTAACGCCGGGGTAGTCCTGCGCCACCTCGGTCACCGCCGCCCGCCAAAGCTGCGACACCTCGAGCACATTCGCCTTGTCGACGCTCGTCACCTTCTTGCGCCGGCGGCCGGCAAGCTCGAAGGCGACCCGCGCGACCCGCACCACCTCGGCCTTCGTATAACGCATCGTGTTGATCGCTTCGCCGCCGCCGTTTGACGTTTCTGCGCGATCCCACCAGCGCGGCGCCCCGAAGTACAGCCCTCCCAGCAGCTCGCGCACAAACAGGATATCCGCTCCGTCCGTCACTTCCGGCCGCAGCGGCGAGTTGCCGCTCAGCGCCGCATAGGCGACCGAGGGCCGCAGATTGGCAAACCCGCCCAGCGCCTGCCGGATCTGCAGCAGCCCTGCCTCGGGGCGCTTGTCCGGAGGCAGGGCCCCATAGCGGTTATCTCCCACGGCGCCGAGCAGCACCGCATCCGAGTCGAGCGCAAGCTCCAGAGTTGCGCTCGGCAAAGGAGAGCCAGTCGCCGCAATCGCCACTCCGCCGATCAGCCCTGGCAGAAACTCAAAGGTGTGTCCGCTCAGTTCGGCGACCGCGCCCAGAATCTTCGTCGCCTCGTCGGTCACCTCGGGCCCGATGCCGTCGCCGGCCAGCACCGCTAATTTCAGCTTCATCTCCGCTCTTCCTTTCTAAAAATGGCTCGGCGAAACCGTCATCGTAGAGTCATCCGGCTTCAACAAAGCGATCAGATCCTGGTCATAAATTGCCTTCTTGCGATCCGCAAGCGCCGTGAAGCGTACATATGCCAACTCCAGCTCCACCCGGCTCATCCTGTGACCTAACTCCAGCAGACGCTGTTCCAGCAGACGCCGCCCGCTGTGCTTGCCAAGCACCAGGTTCGTCGCTGGCACACCCACCGACTCCGGCGTCATAATCTCGTAGGTCAGGGGATTCGCCAAGACCCCGTGCTGATGGATCCCCGACTCGTGCGCAAAGGCATTCGCGCCGACCACCGCTTTATTCGGCGAGCAACCAAAGCTGATCAGCTCCGCCAGCAAACGGCTGGTCGGATACAGCTGCTTCATCTGCAGCCGGTTGCCAAACGGATAGCGGTCGCGACGCGTTGCCAGCGCAGCCGCAATCTCCTCGAGCGCCGCATTCCCGGCACGCTCGCCAATGCCGTTCACCGTACATTCCACCTGCCGGGCGCCGCCCTCCACGCCCGCCAGCGAGTTCGCCACAGCCATGCCCAGATCGTTATGGCAGTGCGTAGAAAACACGATGTGCTCCGAACCTGGAATCTCCTGCCGCATCCGCAGGAACAGCGCCTTATACTCCTCCGGAGTCGTATAGCCGACCGTGTCCGGCAGGTTGATCGTTTGCGCTCCCGCCTCCACTGCCGTCCGCAGCATCTGCGCCAGGAACTCCGGATCCGAGCGCGTGGCGTCTTCGGCGGAAAACTCCACGTCCTCGGCATAGCGGCACGCCAGCGTCACAGACTCCGCCACCTGATCCAGGGCTTCGGCCCGCGTGATCCGCAACTTGGCCTCGAGGTGCAGGTCTGAGCTTGCCAGGAACACATGAATCCGGTTCACCGCCGCCGGTTCTACTGCACGCGCCGCGGCTTCAATGTCCGCCTGCTTGCAGCGCGCCAGCGACGCGATCCGAGGCCCGCGGACCGAACGCGCAATCTCCCGAATCGACAAGAGGTCGCCCTCTGATGCGATCGCAAATCCTGCCTCCAGCACATCCACGCCCAGGGTCGCCAGCTGATGCGCCATGCGCAGCTTCTCTCCGGCATGCATCGTGCATCCCGGGCTCTGCTCCCCGTCGCGCAGGGTGGTGTCGAAGATGAGAATGTTTGTCGGAAGACTCATATCGGGACTCATGTCTAAGCTTGCGTTAGCATAATGCAGTCTTATGCTACTCTCCAGAGCTATCAACACTTCTAATACCTATATTGGCGGCGGAGTGCTTTTGACAGCAACGCTCCATCTCTGCCGATGATAAGTCCTTTTACCGTCCAGCTGTCTCTTGGGAGCATCGATTGATGGACCTCTTTCAACTCGAAACCTTTCTCGCCGTCGCCGAGGAACGCAGCTTTTCCCGCGCCGCCGCGCGTCTTCATCGCACCCAGCCTGCAGTCAGCCAGGCCATCGCCAAGCTCGAAGCGGAACTCGGGGAGATCCTGCTCGAGCGCTCCTCCCGCGACGGCACGCTTACCGCCGCCGGTCAGGTCTTGCGGGAGTATGCCCTCAAGCTGATTAATCTGCGCAACGACGCGTCTACCGCGCTGACCGAGCTCCGCGAGCTGCACCGCGGCCGCCTCAACGTCGCCGCCAACGAGTACACCTGCCTCTACCTCCTTCCCTTGCTTGACGAGTACCGCCGCCAGAACCCGCGCATCAAGATCGCGGTCCAGCGCGCCCTGGCCAGCCGCATTCCAGACGAAATCCTGATGCACGCGGTTGAAATTGGGGTTCTCTCCTTCAAGCCGGATGATCCCCAGCTGCAGTCCATCGTGGTGTACCGCGATCAGCTCAGCCTCGTCGTCAATCCCAGACATCCCCTCGCCCGCGCCCAGGAGGTCTCCATCCGGCAGCTCGGGGAACAAAATTTCATCGCGCATAATATTCCTTCTCCGCAGCGCCAGAAGGTCATTCAGACCTTTCGCCGGCATCGTACGCCACTCACCATGAGCGTTGAGCTTCCCTCGCTCGAAGCCATCAAGCGCTTCGTGGAGATGGGCAACGGCGTCGCGCTCGTCCCGGGCCTCACCGTGAAGAACGAGCTTGCCTCCGGATCGCTGGTGCGCATCCACGTACCCGAGCTCGGCACCGAGCGCAAGCTGCGCCTTGTCTACCGCAAGCATGCCAGCTTGTCACACGCCGCGGTCGCTTTCCTCAAAATTGTCGAAGCTTACGCCACAGCTCATGGCGACCCCTTCAGCTACCATCCTGCCTGACCTGCCACGAAAAAACTGGAAACGCTGGAACCTTCCCGCGGCGCAATCGTCTCTTACCTCATAGCAGTGCTCCCGGAGCTCCTTGCCGGAGATTTCAGACGAAAGCGAGTTCTTCCATGAACACCAGCAAGATGCTTGTCCTGCCCGCTCTCCGGGTAGCTCTCCTCGCCCTGTGTACCTCCGCGCTCGCCATGCCCGTGCTAGCCCAGGACACGCCCCCTCCACCGCCACAAGGGCAAGGTGGACCGGGCGGACCGGGACGCGGCGGTCCGGAACGGCAGCTCGACATGATGACGAAACAGCTTAATCTCACGCCGGATCAGGTCACCCAGATCAAAACTATCCAGGCCGACGGACGCAGCAAGATGATGGCGCTTCGTGAGGACACGTCGATGTCCCAGGACGACAAGCGCTCGAAGATGATGTCCATGCGTCAGGACGAGCAGAGCAAGGTTCGCGGCGTCCTCACCGACGACCAGAAGACCAAGTACGACGCCATGCTAAAGCAGATGCAGGAGCACCGTGGTGGTGGCTATGG
Organism: uncultured Acidobacteriaceae bacterium; assembly: GCA_964249905.1. Lineage (GTDB taxonomy): Bacteria > Acidobacteriota > Terriglobia > Terriglobales > Acidobacteriaceae > Edaphobacter. The sequence goes on along the minus strand of CAXUEE010000005.1, from coordinate 30,443 downwards.
CGGCAATGGTGGTCCTCCGCCGCCGCCACCCCAGAACTAGGGCAGTCTCTGCTGCCAGAGTTTCCGAACCAGGCCTGCAGAGGCATTTTTCCAACCTTCCGTACCACAGGCCGGAGCCGTTCTGAGCTCCGGCCTTTTTGCGCCTGCCTCCCCGGCGGCAAGGTGCACCGGGTACAATTGCATAAAGATATCTGCTGCGGTTGCGCCGCACCGAAACGCCGGATGCCGAAGTCTAACCGTAACGTCCGGGAATTGCTGAGAGGGTCAAAGAAAGAATGAAGAAGACGATTGTGTTGGGCGTGCTGATGCTGTCGGCCGCCGCCGGTCTTGCGCAGGAAAGCCGGCAAGACGTCAGTCTCAGCGGCTTTGGCCTGATCGGGCCGGCAGTCAACGGAGCCAACTCCGTCTATATGGTCCAAAGCGAAACTCTGGGAGGACTGGCGAGCTACCGCTATCTGCTGACCCCGCATAGCGGCCTTGAGGTCAATTATTCCTTCGCGCAAAACACGGAGTACTTCCGTTTTGGCGGTAACCTGACTGAAAATCCGATCCACACCAGGCAGCAGGAAGGAACCGTCGGGTACGTCTACGGACTCACCTTCAAACGATACAATCCCTTTCTCGAAGCCGGGGTCGGCGGCGTCTTCTTCACGCCCATCTACGACGGAACCTTTCAGCTGACCACCAAGCGAAACACGAGTATCGGTGGTCTCTTCGGCGGCGGCGTGGCTTATGAGCTCAGCCCAAGCTTTGACGTTCGCATCGAGTACCGCGGACTGTTCGCCAAGGTCCCCAACTTTGGGGTGCCGGGAAACATTCTTAACACCAACCGCTACGAAGTGATCAGCATGCCAGCGGTTGGCATCGCCTATCACTTCTAATCCACTTGGCCATCGTTCGGGACCCGCATTGGACGCGCTGTTGGCTCTAGTAGTGTTGCCCGCGCCGTAGACCGCCGGGGAAGTGGTACGCCACTCCCAGGGTAATCAACTGCGGCGTAAGCCCCTGCGGAGGAAAGTTGCTCCATCGCTGAAACTCGTAATCGGCCCGAACATTCAGATACGGCCTAACCCGCACATCCACACCTGCTCCACCCGCAAACAGGTTATAGGCAAGATTCGCGGCACTGTTGGGGAAGTTAAAGACGCCGCGGCCATACATCCCTTTTACATAGGGAGAGAAGATACCGTACGTTCGATGATAGCGAGGCCCAACCTCGTACGTGCGCTCATAGACCTGGTCGCCGTTGCCGGATCCCCCGTTGTGGAACTCAACCTCACCGCCCAGATGGTTGGTCAGGTCCAGAGTTGCATACACTGCCAGCCCTTTGAGCAGGTCTGGATCGTAGTTCGAGAAATCTAGGACGACCCCGCCTCCTACCTGGAGATCAGCACGGCGTGAGGCCGTGGGAGAGGCCTGGCTCAGCAGAAGGGGACACGCCAGGAGAAGCAGGCAGGACGCTGGATACCGGTAGGTCGACAACCTGCTTCTCCCTTATGCTGCCGGACTCATTCTTCTAACGAATGATATACGACGCTCCCACCGTCATCACAAGCGGAGACAAACCGTGCGGAGGGAAATCCGGCCACTTCTGCATCTCGAAGTCAATGGCTCGAACGCTGATCCGCCGCGCCGCCCGGTATTCCAGCCCGCCGCCAAATGCGTAAAGGTTATAGGTCGATGACAGGTTGAAGAGCTGATTCGTGATGGTACCGCGTCCCAGCATCAGCTTGCCGTATCCGGTAAAGCGACTTCTCCGCAGAAACGCGCGTGGTCCGACCAGATAGCTGTTCTCTCCAAGGTCGTCCGGGCTGATGATTCCGCCGAAATGCCCCTCGGCCTCAAGCCCAAGATGCCGAAACAGGTCGAGATCAGCAAAGAAGCTTGGTCCGTACGTTGGCTTGGGAGCGTAGTCCGTATTGACATAGGATCCGCCGGCACCTACGGTGATCCGGGCGCTCCGCTCTGCGGTGTATACGGCTTGTGCGTTCAACGGTGAAATCAGGGCAAGCGAGAAGGTCATGCAAAAGATCGTTCCAAGGCAGTTCTTCATGTGATTCTCCGTTACTCTCTCGTCTAGTGCGAGTCCGTGCCAGCGGAGTCTCGGATTGTGGTAAAGCCGGGGGAGGTCCGCCACCACAGCGAACCGTCCCGATGTCTTTGTTTCTCCTTTAGGTCGTCACAAACGATTGAGTTCTTACCGCCGCCCCTGAGCGCAGACAGCAGTCCCAGGAGGCCTCGTTCCGGCCTGCAAACTCCTCTATCTCTCCTTTGCGGACGGGGCGCCCGGAGCGGTTATGGACGGCGGAGGGGCGGTCGTCGCGGGCGCTGGAGCCGCGTTCGGCTCATTGGCCTGGGGAACCGCCGTGGTTTCTGCCGGCGCTGCACCCGGAGCAGTTGCCGCCGGTGCGGCACTCGGGTCCGTGGGAGGTTTGTAGTAGGCCAGCTTGATGTACACCGGCGCTACCTCAAAGGGCATCTTGTCGCTCGGGCTCAGGATCGGCTCGAACGCCGTATGCATCGTGATCACCTGATCCGTCCAGGGATCGAACCGAAGGAAGCTCGACAAAGGAACGGCCGCCTGCTGCTTCAGGTCTTTGACGTTCAGCTTATCCGCCTTCGGCATCAGCGCCGCCAGCCAGAAAGTTTGATCGGCGTCGCTCTTCACCAGGGCATCCCCGATCATCGGCTCATTCAAAGCACGCAGACCCTTCACCCGCGCCTGCAGCTGCTGGAGGTACAGTCCGAAGTACTTCTGGCTGTCCACCAGTTCCTTCGCCTGCAAAAGCTCTACGCACTTCTTGGCCGCCTCTGTATTGTCCGCATCCGTATGGTGCATCGGGATCCGCTTGAACGAGGCATTGTCCGGAAACAGAAGCCGGTCATTGAACGCGTACTTGGTGTCCAGCTTGTGGCCGCTCAGGATGTGGGCGATCTGGAAGGCCAGGATCGCATTCAGGTTGCCGGTTTGCTGCGCACCATCCGCAGTCACCACCGCCGTCGTGTCGATCAGGCTCTTAGAGAGAATGATCGTGTTGCCGACAGCCAGCGATTCCAGCGGCTCGGTCAGCAGCGTTCGCACCCGGATCGGGCTCGACACCGCAATCTGGTTGTACGCCAGAATATTGTTGGCCAGTGCTTCCAGCGTCTTGTCAAAATCACTCGGCGCATCCAGCAGTCCGGCCTGGAACAGCCGTGTCACGACGTTGTCCTCGGCCTGGCGTTCAAACGCGCGCTGCGCTCCGAGCGGGCTCTCATCCTGAGCATCGTTCGAAACATCGGTCGCGTTCTGTACCTCCATCGACGTGTTCTCGGCCGTGCTGGTCGGTACCTTCAGTACATAGCCCCACACGTGATTGATGGCCTTGAACTTCAACGTGCTGGTCTGGCTCTTTGGATCGCTCTCCTCGACATAGAAGCTGGTCGGCAGCCAGAGATCGGGCTGCACATTGGTCCGCCAGCTATCGAAGTGGAAGTACTCGTGGTAATCCTTCTCCGCACCGGCAAAGTCCCCGTTGAAGCGGACCACATTGCCGTTCTGGGTCTCTACCCAGATCCGTCCAAAGAAGCGTCCCGTGGCACTCTTTCCCTGAATCGGCGTCACGTCGAAGACCGCCGTCGGGATCGTTCCGAGAAAGTCGTTGCGGACAAAGAAGAAGTTGTAATGGTCTTTGTTGAAGTCGTTCGAGTCCATCAGCAACATCTGGATGAAGCCCGCTTCGCTGAACTGCAGATGGAGCGAGCCGCCCAGGCCTGAGATGAAGCTAAGCGAACCCTTGAAGATGCCCAGCTTGCCATTCTTCTGACCGGCCTTTGGTCCAGCTTCATACGGTGTGTCGCCGATAACCTTGCCAAAGTCGACCCGACCCAGGAAGTGCTCATCGCTTTCCGGGACCTGCCGCATCACCGGGTCGACCTTCATGTTCTGGATGTAGGTCTCTACCAGAGGCGCACGTTCCTTCACGACCTTGATGACCGCCTTCTCACGAATGATCGCTTTATCGATCAGCGCGCTTTGGGCGGGAGTGAGCTTCTTCGCGGCAACCACTTCTTTTTTCTTACCGCCGAAGACCGCGCCCGCAGCATGGCCGGGCAGTGCAGAAGCAAAGAGAAGAGCCAGCGAGAGTCCAGTGATGGTTCGGGTCCGAGAGATCATATGGCTTTGCAACTCCTGTAAGTGACAGCTCAGCTGCGAGCCGTGCAGAACTGCGGTTCCTGGGGGTTGAGATTGCCCGGCAAGCCCAAATCGCCGAGAGAAAATCCTTCCATGCGCGTAAGTCGTTCGCTCTCAGCTCGCCATCTGGAAGCTGATGCTTACCACACCTTCCCAATCGATCGGCTCGCCGGTGGCGTCCGCGGCCGGCTTAAAGCGGATGCCCTGAGCCGCGCGAACCGCCGCCTCATCCAACCCGTGCCCGAGACCACTCGTGACGCCAAGCACGGAAACCGTACCGGTAGGAGAAACGTGAATCCTGACCTGCACCGTCCCTTCGAGGTGCATCGCGGCCGCCTCCGCCGTGTACTGCGGGCTTGGCTTGAACAACACTTTGGGAGCAGTACGGACAGGAGCCCGAGCCGCGATTGGAGTTGCCGTCAGTGGTGGAGGCGCTCCACCCAGCGCTACCTGACGGACCTGCGTCCCTACGCCGTTTCCGCCTGGAGCGGTTCCCGTTCCCAGCGGTACGCCATGCGGCACGCCGGCAACCGCTCGCACGCCCGTCCCGCCCATCTGCCCGTTTGGCTGACCGGACCCCAGACTCACCGCACGGGCATTCGGCCCGCCGCCCGTACCGGGAGGCATTCCGCTCATTCCCCGGTTGCCAAGATCGACCGCAGCCGGCGCAGGCGCGTTGCTGGGGTGGATCGGGTTGTCCGTCCGCCCCAGAGCAACCGCGGTGGGATGCGTGTCGTTATTCACTACGGAAGCGGACTTGCCTAGATTGACCTGCACCGGCTTCGGCGCCGCAGCGGCCACAACTACCTTCGGCTGCGCGGGCGTCACGATTGGAACCGGCTTCGGCTGCATTACCGGCTGCACCTTCGGCGGCTCCACGACTTTCACCTCAGGCAGCACAACCTTAGGCTCAGGCGGCTTGACCATCGGTTTGGGAGGAACGATCTTCGGTGGAATCAACTTCGGCCGCACCGGCTCAGGCGGCTTTTCTGCCAGCGGCACTGTCAACACGATCTCCCGGTTACGGCGGTCGATGGTCTTCTTCGCAGCCGCGCCCAGGATGACGATAATGATGGCCAGAATAACGTTGACCGTGATCGAGGTGAACAACGAACTCTTGCTCTGGCCACCTGTGTGCAACACACCAAAATGAGTAAACTGTCTATCCCGAGGCTGCGAGTCTGCGCTGCGGAGAGGAGTAGGCATCGTGAAAAGGTCCTTTTGGGGAGCCTCGAGAGAAGGAGGCAAGAGTAGTGGTTTTATCAGAGACCCATCCCGAGCGTCTCGAACATGGCAGCGAACTCTCGGCGCAAATGGACCAGTCCTACAAATGAAGGTCTGCCCGTTTACCGCCTCTTTACAAACCGTAGAGGCAAATGCGCGGTAAACAACGGCTCCTGCTTGCACCATACCAAAGGCGCCCGTTCAACCGTGTGAGTCTTCTATCATTGCTCACACATGTGAACTTCAGATCATGCGTACGGTGCTTCCCTCATGAACACTTCAGTAACAGGTGCAAGTGTGCCTGAAGACGCAAACCCAAGCACTGGTACTTTTGTTGCAGTGCCTCTCTATCAGTTTACTCCTTACAAACCGGAGATCGAAATATGCGCATTCTAGTCACCGGCGGCGCCGGGTACATCGGCGGAACCGTCAGCCGCCTCCTTCTGCGATCGGGTCACGAAGTCACCATCTTCGACGACTTCCGCCACAGCCGGAGGGCTGCCATCCCGGAAGGCGCTTCTCTGATTGACGGTGCGCTCGATGACCGGGCTCTGCTCGAATCCACGCTGCGGAATCAGAGATACGACGGCATCATGCACTTCGCGGCCTTGATCGAAGCCGGCGAGAGCGTGAAGACCCCGGAAGTCTATTTCCGGAACAACACCGTCGGCACCCTGAGCCTGCTCGAAGCCATGTTCAGCACAGGCCATGACCGGCTCGTCTTCAGCTCCACTGCCGCGGTTTACGGCGAACCTGAGTCCACGCCTATCCTCGAATCCGCTAAGCTCGCACCCACCAACCCCTACGGTGACAGCAAACTGCTCAGTGAACACGTCATGCGCTGGATGAGTGAGACGCGCGGCCTGCGTTATGCAGCCTTGCGCTACTTCAACGTAGCCGGAGCGATTCCCGGGTACGGCGAGCACCACGAGCCCGAATCGCATCTCATCCCGCTCATTCTGGATGTCGCGCTTGGCCGGCGCTCCAGCATCAAGATCTTCGGACAGGATTACCCCACCGCTGACGGCACGTGTGTGCGCGACTACATCCACGTCGAGGATCTCGCCGAAGCGCATCTGCTCGCGCTCGCCGCCCTCGAGAACCACCCTAAGCTGATCTACAACATCGGCAACGGCCAGGGCTTTACCGTGAAGCAGGTCATCGACTCGGTACGCCGGGTCACAGGCCGCGCTGTCGCGGTGGAAGAATGCGAGCGGCGTCCCGGCGACCCAGCCGTGCTGGTCGCCAGCTCGGAAGCCATTCAGCGCGAGCTCGGCTGGAGTCCTAAGCACCCCGAGCTCGATGACATCGTACAGAGCGCGTGGCAGTGGCATCAGCAGCTCTATGGGAGCGCGGCGTGATTAGCTCCATGTTTCATCTTTCCGTGCCTGTCCTCGAGAAGATCCTGCGCCCGATGATCGTCTACCTGGCGTTGGTTCTGTTCTTGCGGCTGTTTGGCAAACGCGAGCTCGCACAGCTCAACCCATTCGACCTGGTCGTGCTTCTCAGCCTTTCCAACACGGTGCAGAACGCCATGATCGGTGACGACAACTCCGTTTCAGGGGGAATCATCGGCGCATTCTCTCTGCTTACGGTGAACTGGATCCTCACTCGTGTCCTCTATCGTGCGCCGTGGCTCAACACAACCTTGCAGGGAGGCAGCCGCACCTTGATCATGGATGGCGCAGTCGATCATGCCGCCTTGCGAAAGGAAGCGCTCACCGAGCAGGAACTTCTTTCGGTCCTGCATCGGCAAAGTTTTGACACGGTGGACGACGTTCGCTCCTGCACTCTGGAGCCGAACGGCACCTTCTACATCGAAGCCAGGAAGCCGACCCAGGAAGAAAAACTCATTGCTCAGCTGGTAGCGGAAGTCCAAAAACTTTCCAGTGAGGTGCATACTCTAAAGGCAGAACTCGGACCGCTGAAGCTCTAGCCTTCTCGGTAGGCTCAAGCGCACCGTAAAACTGCTCTACCTTTCCGACCGCAGCCCAGCCAGCGCTTTCGTTAGCCTTGCTGGAGGGTCGTCGAGCCGCTGATCGCGCAGCGCAGCCCTGTATCCACCCATGTAGATCGAGAACATCACAGCCAACGCACAGCCGACGCCGAAGGCGAATCCGAGAAAGAACCCGATCAGCGCACCGGTCGAAAGCGTCACGGAACAAGTCTAGAGCAAGTCCCTTGAACGAGTCAGCGGAGAGCGGCAGGTATCACTCCATAAGCGAGACTTTCCATTGGTGTTTCCGTGATACTTGCACCTACAGGTCATTGGCTTCAACTAGCAAAGCCTACTTCGGGCTTCCCGAAGTTACAGCCGGCGGCGCACTGGTATGGAACAGCTTAAGCGCATTTTCTACCGTATACGTCAGCCCCCAGAGCGTTGGAAGCACTACGATCGCCCAGGCTAGACCAAGAGCCGCTGGGGATGATTTCCTGGCCACATCTTCACTCATCGTCTCTCCTCTCTTAGTGCGCCGCGCCAATCGCCGCCAGATTTTGTTCCTTCATCCAGTGCTGCTCCGCGACCGGCCTGACCAGTAGATTTGCCACAAACCCGATCACCAGCAAACCGGACATGATGTGCAGGATCTGCGGATATGCGTCCTGCTTATTCAAGTGGTTCGCAACATAGTGATCCAAAATCCCGTTCACAATCAAGGGTCCCACGATGCCTGCCGTAGACCACGCCGTGAGCAGCCGCCCATGGATCGCCGAAACGTTATACCCGCCGAAGAGGTCCTTTAGGTAAGCCGGGATAGTAGCAAAGCCACCTCCATACATGGAAAGAATGACCACGGCAAGCGTGACAAACAACGGCACCGAATTAAGGTGGTCTCCGCGAGTCAGCGGCAGAAAAAAGAACAACACTGCGCCCAGAACAAAGAACAGAGAGTACGTCCGCTTGCGTCCGACAAAGTCGGAGGTGGACGCCCAGAAGAACCGGCCGGCCATGTTGAAGATGCTCAGCAGGCCCACGAAGCCACCCGCCGCCACCGCAAGAATATGTCCTCGAAAGAAGTCCTGGATCATCGGACTCGCGTCCTCGAGGATTCCGATGCCTGCGGTCACGTTGCAGAACAGCACCACCCAGAGCAGATAGAACTGCGGTGTGCGCATCGCCTCTGCAACGTTTACGTTGTGCGTCGTGATCAGCGCGTTCACCCGGTTAGTGCCGCTCCAACCCTCCGGCTTCCAGCCTTCGCGCGGCACGCGGATCATGAACACGCCAAACAGCATGAATAGGAAGTAAATGACACCCATCGTGACAAACGTCGCCGCAAGAGGAGGTTGCCCATGGCCCTTGTAGAACGCCATCAGCTGGTTGCCCAGCGGGCTGCCGATCATCGCGCCTCCGCCAAAGCCCATGATCGCCAGCCCGGTCGCAAGACCCGGCCGATCCGGAAACCATTTGATCAGCGTAGAAACGGGAGAGATGTAGCCGAGCCCAAGGCCAACGCCACCTAGAACCCCATACCCCAGATACACCAGCAATAACTGGTGCAGAACCACTCCCAGGGCTGCGACCAGAAAGCCCGAGCCAAAGCAGATCGCAGCATAGAACATGGCGCGCCGCGGCCCGGCCTTCTCCAGCCACGCACCGAACAAAGCCGCCGAGATCCCCAGAAAAGCAATCGCCACCGAGAAGATGTAACCGATATCCTTGTTCAGGTTCGCCGCGCTCACGTACGGTGCAAAATACTGAATTAGCGGAGTCTTAAACACGGAGAAGGAGTACACCTGCCCAATTGCCAGATGGATCGCAAGTGCCGCCGGAGGAACCAGCCAGCGACTATACCCCTGTGGTGCTATCGAATGATCTCGATCGAGAAATGAAGCCATACCTATCCTTCCAAAATCGGAAACCCAGCAGTGCAAAGCATTTCGATCAACTCGACCACCCTTTGTATCCTACGTGGCAAGAGGTTAGATAGCTTGCTTTGCAAAAAGGAATTCATCCTGCAACAGTTCTTCGTCGTCTTACCTTCTCTCCTATCGGCTCTGATTGCCGTTTCATGAGGCGGTAGCGTACCTTTCTTTTGTCTCGGCTAACGTGTTCCAGAAGGAGAGCTTTGCGTGTCCAGTTCTACGGTTCCCATCCTCCACACCAACATGGAATCCCTGCTCCGCGAGGATCGCATCTTTCCGCCATCAGCCGAGTTCGCGCAAAAGGCTCACATCGGCTCCATGCAGGCGTACGAGACCATGTACCAGCGGAGCGTTGAGGATCCTGCAGGTTTCTGGGCCGAGGCCGCCGGCGATCTCGATTGGTTCAGCCCGTTCCACTCCGTGGTCGAAGGCGAGATGGGCTCGGCCACCTGGTTCAACGGCGGCAAGCTCAACCTTGCGCATAATTGCGTCGACCGCCACGCTGCCGGCCCGCGCCGCGATAAAGTCGCTCTGCTCTGGGAAGGAGAGCCGGGGGAAGTCCGCTCTCTCACCTACGCCGCACTTTTGGATCAGGTGCAGCGCTTTGCAAACGTCCTCAAATCGCTCGGCATCCAGAAGGGCGATCGCGTCGCCATCTACATGGGCATGTCGCCGGAGCTTGCCATAGCGCTGCTTAGTTGCGCCCGCATCGGCGCGGTTCACTCCGTCATCTTCGGCGGGTTTGCCGCACAGGCAATCATCGATCGCGTCAACGATGCGCAATGCGTCGCCGTCCTTACCCAAGACGTCAGCTATCGCCGCGGTACCGAGATCAAGCTCAAATCCATCGTCGATGAAGCGCTGCCTTCATGCCCTTCTGTGCGCTCCGTCGTCGTCTACCAGCGGGGCACGGTCGAAGGAGCACCCCAGACCCAGAACCCTGTGCACATGACCCGAGGCCGTGATCTCTGGTGGCACGAAGCTATGGCCGCCGCACAGCCAGACTGCCCCGCCGAGCCGATGGACTCCGAAGATTCGCTCTTCCTGCTCTACACCTCCGGCACCACGGGCAAACCCAAGGGCCTGATGCACACCACTGGCGGCTACTCTGTCGGCGCCTACCTCACCTCAAAGTACATCTTCGATCTGCGCGAAGAAGACGTGTACTGGTGCACTGCCGATATCGGCTGGGTCACCGGCCACAGCTACGTCGTGTACGGCCCACTGCAGAACGGCGCAACCGTCATGATGTATGAGGGCGCACCCAACTGGCCCGAGCCTGACCGCTTCTGGAAGATCATCGACGCCCACAAGGTCTCCGTCTTCTACACCGCGCCCACTGCCATTCGCGCCTTCATCAAATGGGGCGACGCGCACGTCAAGCGCCACTCTCTCGCCTCGCTGCGCTTGCTCGGCACGGTGGGCGAGCCCATCAATCCCGAGGCGTGGATGTGGTACCACCGCGAGATCGGGCATGAGCGCTGCCCGATCGTCGACACCTTCTGGCAGACCGAGACCGGAGCCATCATGATCGCGCCCCTGCCCGGTGCCATTCCCGCCAAGCCCGGTTCCGCTACCCGCCCCTTCTTTGGAATCGTGCCTGAAGTGGTTACAAAATCAGGCGAGCCCGTTCCCCCCGGTCAGGGCGGCCTTCTCGTCATTCGCAAACCCTGGCCGTCGATGGCGCGTACCATCTATGGCGATCCCGCACGCTTCCACTCCGCATACCTCGCCGAGGTCCCCGGCAGCTACTTCACCGGAGACGGCGCACGCATGGATGCCGACGGCTACTTCTGGCTCATGGGGCGCGTCGACGACGTCATCAACGTCAGCGGACACCGCCTCGGCACCATGGAGATTGAGTCGGCCCTGGTCGCCCACACAAAAGTCGCCGAAGCCGCTGTCGTCGGCCGGCCTGACGACCTGAAAGGACAAGCGATTGCCGCCTTTGTCACGTTAGAAGAGGACCATGAGCCTAGCGAGGAACTCAAGCAGGAGTTGCGCGCCTGGGTGGCCAAAGAGATTGGCTCCCTCGCCCGTCCGGACGACCTGCGCTTCACCCAGATGCTGCCTAAAACCCGCTCCGGCAAAATCATGCGGAGACTGCTCCGCGAACTTGCCACCACCGGCACCGTCACCGGCGACACGACCACGCTCGAAGACTTCGGAGTGATCGCCAGCCTGCGCGGCGACGACGAGTAGTGTCCTGTCCCTGAGTGCCTGACTACTGGATCTCACTTCTGAGAACCCGCTGTTTCGGATCCTACTGCGGCGCGGTCTGTTTCTGTTGCGCTTCTATGCGCGCCAGCGCCATGGTGTACCGCTCCTGCATCCGCGGGTAACTCTCAATCAGCTTTGCCGTGTTCTTCATGAAGGGCTGGCCAAAGCTCTTGTGCCAGTCTTCGAGGTACGGCGTGAACTTGGCATAGAAGAAAAAGTTCTCGTTGTTCGTATCGAGAAACAAGTCCGGGTCAAGCGCGTCGTTCAAAATAAAAGCGGCCGCCATCTCCCAATAAGTCATCACTTGCCGCCAGTACGCGTTGTTCTCTGAGCCCGCGTCCTGCTGCAAGGCAGCCAGTTCCACAAAGCTGGCCGGATGGAAGCCGGCGACAAACTTCCGCGCCGCACGCATGGTGGGCTCCATCAGCAACTCGTACAGCTTCAGAATGATTTCCGCGTCAGACGATGAGGCCATGTCTTCCTCCGCTGCCAAGCTACCACGAAATTACGCCACGGCTGCAGCCGCTAACGTTGTCTCTGCGGAAACCTCGGCTAATTTGGGCGGCCCGATGAGGCGCTCGTAGGTGCATTCCGGCGTCGTCGGCACCTCTACCGGTGCGCCTTTCTTCGGCCTGCGCTTCGGAAGAAATTCGTGGTTGTTTGGGCAAACCAGGTACGTGCCTTCTTTGTTCGCATACTCCACGAGGTAAGCCGAGTCGCACTCCGGACAGGTCTCGTTCACCAGCTTCAGGTTGGAAGCGAAATCGCACTTTGGATAATGCACGCAGCCGTAAAACGTATCTCCCCGCTTGGTCTTACGTACGGCAAGGTCTCCGCCGTCTTTGGGGCACTTCACGTCCAAGAGCTCCTGCTTGACATACTTGCACTTCGGATAGCCCGAGCACGCAATGAACTCGCCGTACGCTCCATCGCGCTGCAGCAGAGGCTTGCCGCACTTCGGGCATGGCTCTTCCAGCTGCACCGGAGGTTTGGTCTGCACTTTTTGCGTGAGCTTGCGAATCGTCTTGCACGGCGGATCGTCGGAGTAGCCCGGGCAAGACATAAAGGGTCCCCATGGACCATTCTTCAGCACCATCACGCGGCCGCAGTTGTCGCAGAACTCCTCCTCCGGAGCCTCATCCGCGCCCGGTGCCGAAAGGTCAGGCTTAGCCGAGAAGTTCTCCTTGGTGAAGTCGCAGGAAACCGGCTCAGCTGTCACCTTCTTGCCCTTCTTCGCCGCCTCGGCGACTGCCTTCGCAAACTCCTTAGCATCCGCTGCCTCATGCTGATAATTCGTTTCGTCGAAGGTCATACCCTTGACGATCATTGGGAAGTGGAACGAAGCCAACACCTTTTTCAGTACAGCCTTGGGATCCTTTTTCCATGGCCCAGCGGAGATCGTCACCGGCTTGGCTTTGGTGAACGCACTGCAGGAATAGAAGCTGCCGAACTTTCCCCACTTCAGAATCAGTGGCGAGCCGCACTTATCGCACTTTTCTTCGGTCGGCTCTTCCCGCCGCTTGATGTCTTCCATCTCCCGGCCAGCGACGGCGAGTTCCTTCTCGAGGTGTCCGTAGAACCCGTCCAGCAGATCCGTCCAGCGCTCGTGCCCAGCCTCGACCGCATCCAATTCGCCTTCAAGCGTCGCCGTGTAGCCAGTCTCGAAGATATAGGGGAAGTTCTTCACCAGGAGCTCAGTGACGACCATGCCAATCTCGGTCGGCACGAACTTCGCCCCAAGCTTCTTCACATAGTCGCGGTCCTGAATCGTATTGATGATCGAAGCATAGGTCGACGGCCGGCCGATGCCCTTCTCCTCGAGTGTCTTCACAAGCGAAGCTTCATTAAAGCGCGGTGGCGGCTCCGTAAATCGCTGCTCCGGAGTGATCGTACTCTTCCGCAGAACATCGCCCTGCTTGACCTCCGGCAGAATCACATCCTCCGACACATTCTCCCAGACCTTCAGAAAACCATCAAACACCAGGATCGATCCACTGATCCGGGAGTCGTAGGTCCGGTCCGCTTTCGCAGCAATCTCAATCGTCGTCTGGTCAAAGACGGCAGGCACCATCTGCGATGAAACAAACTTTTGCCAGATCAGCTTGTAGAGCCGGTACTGCTCGTCGCTGAGGTGAGCGCGGATCGCCTCCGGCGTGTACTCCACGTGCGTCGGACGGATGGCCTCATGGGCGTCCTGCGCATCGTTCTTGCCCTTGAACGTGACAGGCTTCTCAGGCAGGTATCTGTCGCCTAGCTTGCTGCTCACATACGCGCGCGCTTCCTTCACCGCGTCGTCTGATACTCGGGTCGAGTCCGTACGCATGTACGTGATCAATCCGACTGTGCCTTCCTTGCCCAGGTCGACGCCTTCGTACAGGCGCTGCGCCACACCCATCGTCCGGCGCACATTGAAGCCGAGTCGTCCGGCCGCGTCCTGCTGCAGCTTGCTCGTAATATACGGCGCGGTGGGATTGCGTTTGCGCTGCTTGCGCTCCACGCTCACCACGGACCATGCAGCCTGCTCCAGTTGCGCGACCACCTTCATCGTTTCAGCTTCGTTCGGCAGCGCACCCGAAAGAAACTGTGCCTTCCCTTCTTCATCCACCCCGTTCGCCACACGCGCCGTCTCGCCATCGATCCCGGTGAACTTCGCGCTGAACTCCTGCCCGCCCGGAGGCACCAGGCCCGCACCGATCAACCAATATTCGACCGGCACAAACGCATTGATCTCTCGCTCACGCTCCACGATCAGCCGCAACGCGACCGTTTGCACGCGCCCCGCGGAGAGGCCGCGACGAACCTTGTCCCAGAGCAGCGGAGAAATCTGGTAGCCGACCAGACGATCGAGCACGCGCCGCGTCTGCTGCGCATCGACCAGGTTTTCGTTGACATCGCGTGCATTGCCGAAAGCGGCTCGTACCGCCTTCTGCGTAATCTCGTTGAACGTCACGCGCTGCAGGGTCGCGCCTTTCTTCAACATCGGCTTCAGCTGCAGGGAAAGGTGCGCCGCAATCGCCTCGCCTTCGCGATCGGGGTCCGGCGCAAGGTAAATCGCATCGGCCTTGCTCGCGAGCTTCTGCAGCCGCTCGACAATCTTTTCCTTTCCCGGAGAAACGATCAGCGTCGGCTCAAAGGTCCTTCGCTTCAGCTCTACGCCGATGTCGTTCTTCGGCAGATCCATGATGTGGCCGATCGAAGCCTCCACCTGGTAGTCTGCACCGAGATATTTGTTGATCGTCTTCGCCTTTGCCGGCGACTCAACGATCACGAGTGATTTGCTCATTGATCTTCCTTCATTCCCCACTAAACCGGCCGGAAGGATTCCGGCACGGTTCCCGTTTCATTGCGAACCTACCACGACTTCGGAACTCGCGCCAACCCCACAAAAAGTTCCTTGACCCCAGAAAGGGCGATTCACCCAATGGGACGTTGCTCAACACGAACCGTTTCTTCTTTCCACTTATCGGCAGAAACGCAGCAGACTTTAGAACGCCCGGACATAGTTTTTCCCAGGCAGCGACCTGATCTTGCCGGACAGTTCCAGTTCAAAAAGGGCTGTAAACACCTCCGCCGAGGCAAGCTCCTCTTCAAGCGCAGTCATCAGCTGATCCAGCTGCACCGGCTCGTCATAACCCAAACGAGCAAAGACCATACGCTCGTTGTCACTCATCAACGGTTCGGTAAATAGAGATGCCGCTCCTTGTGCTTTCGATTCAGGCGAGCCCCCCGCCGCCGCACGCTGCTCCTGCGCATCCTCAAGCTGCAGCCGGATGTTCGAGGGCAAATCTTCCCACACATCCTCCCACGTCGCCGTCAGCTTCGCACCTTGTTTGATCAACGTGTTCGGTCCCCAGGAGTTCTTATTCGTAACGTTGCCCGGCACCGCGAACACATCGCGATTCTGCTCCATAGCGCAGCGTGCTGTAATCCTGGTGCCGCTGTACTCGGCAGCCTCAATCACCAGCACACCCACGCTCATGCCGGAAAGCGTCCGATTGCGAATAGGAAAGTTCTGCGGAGCCGGGAACGTCCCCATCGGAAACTCCGACACGATCGTTCCGCCTGCCCCGAGAATGGACTCCGCCAGCTTCTTATTCTCCTTCGGATACACCACGTCGATGCCGGTGCCCCAAACCGCCAGCGTGCGCCCGCCGGCCTCGAGCGTGCCCTTGTGCGCAGCCGTATCCACACCCCTTGCCATCCCCGAGAAGATCGCCATGCCGCGCCGCGCCAAATCCCGTGACAGCAGCTCCGCCATGCCAGCACCGTAGGGCGAGGGCGAACGCGTCCCCACGACAGCAATGCCCGGCCACTGCATCAGCTCCACCTTGCCGCGCACCCACAGCACCGAGGGTGGATCATAAATCTCCAGAAGCCGGCCCGGGTACTCCGCGCACTGACGCGTCACAAACCGCGCCCCCGCCTCCGCGACCCGCTTCGCTTCCTTCTCCGCTTCAGCGCGCGCACGCCCATCGGCAACAAACTGCGCGCTCTTCGCCGGGATCCGCAGCGACTCCAACTCGGTCAGCGACAGCGCAAAGATCCGCTCCGCGTCTCCGGCCAACTCGACCGCACGCCCCACCCGGGTCG
>CAXUEE010000005.1:4386-14358 GCA_964249905.1 uncultured Acidobacteriaceae bacterium | reverse complement strand
GCCCCAGACCAGGCGTCAGCGTCAACGCCAGCCACGCCAGCCGGCCTTCCTCGCTGATCCCTCGATCTTCCTGATCCTGATCCGCTCCCTCCCACAAGGAAGCCGCCGCCTGCGCCATTTGCCGCTCCGCCGAACCAACTGCGCGAGACTACCACGGCAGCCGCAAACTCCCACTACCACGAAAGAGGTGAACCGAAGCCCGGCGGCCGCACAGAAGCAGTGCGGCTCCACGCCCTAGACTGGAGGGGTGCCCTTACGCGTTGCAGCGATCGATTTCCTCAACCCAGCTCCGCTGATGTGGGACTTCTATCATCCTCCGCAGCAGTCCATTCTCGCCGAACGATACCACCTGCACCTCACCTCGCCCGCCGCCTGCGCACAGCAGCTGCTCTCCGGAGAGGCCGATCTCGGCCTAGTTCCGGTCGCGGCACTCACCGGGGATCTCCGCGTCGTGCCCGGCTGCACCATCGCCTCGCTTCACCGCGTTCGCTCCATCCAGCTCATCGTCAAAGCGTCTTTCGCCCTCGAACAGATCCGCACCATCGCCACCGACACCGCCTCCCGCAGCTCCGTCGCTTACGCGCAGATCCTGTTCCGTCACTTCCTCGGCACGGATCCCGAGTTCCGTCCTGCCCCCGCCGACCCCGAATCCATGCTGCGCGATAACGACGCCGCCCTGCTCATCGGCGACCCCGCCCTGCTCGCGCTCGAGCGCCGCGCCGACCTCGCCGCGCACCTCGGTCCATGCCTCTGGTACGATCTCGCCGAGCAATGGCGCCTCCGCACCGGCCTGCCCTGGGTAGCTGCCGTCTGGGCAGTTCGTCCGGAGGCCGTACCCGCCCCGGCCAGCCGCTTGCAACTGATCGCGGATCTTAACGCCTCACGCGACCACGGCCTGGCTCACATTCACGAACTCATCGAGGAGTGGACTCCGCGCATCGCGCTCTCGCCCACCACCATCCGCACCTATCTCACCGAGAACATCTACTACCAGCTAGACGCCGCATGCGTTCGGGCAATCCAGATCTTCCGTCAACTTGCCGCTCAGGTCAACGCGCTCGAGCCACTGCCAGAGCTTCATTTCCTTGGCGAATGAGCGCAAAGCACGGACCGCCCGCGACTTCCTCCCCGCAACTGACGTCTTAAAGGCATGTCTGCCTCCTCCGCGGTTCGAACACTCGCTCACGCCCACCTCTGGTCGCTGGCGACTTTCGCGACCGCAGCCACCACCGGCAGCGCCGGTCACAAGCTGGTCCATCTCTTTCTTTCCTTTGGCTTAGCCGGTCTTTTCCTTGTCTCGGTCGTCGACTCCTCCTTCGTCCCGCTGCCCATCCCGGGCATGACCGACATCATGCTCGTCCTCTACGCGGCGCAGCACACCGACCCCTGGATGCTCATCGCCATTGCCACCATCGGCTCTGCATTGGGAGGCTTCTTCTCTTACCAGGTCGGCCAGTCCGGAGGCTTGGCCTTCATTGAGAAGCGCACCCCGCCCAAAATCTTCAAACGCGTTACCCGCTGGATGGAGTCGCACGCCGTCCTCGCAGTGGCCGTGCCCGCCATTCTGCCGCCACCCATGCCGCTCAGCCCCTTCGTGCTCGCCGCGGGAGCGCTCAAGATGTCCCGCCGCAAGTTCATGGTCGCCTTCACGATCAGTCGGCTGCTTCGGCACGCAGCCGCCGTCTGGCTCGGCGTGCACTACGGCCGGGCCGTCCTGGTGCTATGGAACAAGTTCCTCGAAAAGTGGGGCACTCCCGTGCTCATCTTTCTCTGGACCGGCATCGCCCTCTCGCTCGCCTACGCCTTCTGGCAGCTCTGGAAGACAAGTCATAGTGTCAGCGCTACCAAGCGGCGCCCCGTAGAACCCTTCGTAGACGCTACCGCGGCTAACTAACTCCGCTGCAGACCACGCCCTTACGAGCTGGGATCGTAGAGCAGATTCTGCCCCAGCCACCGCTCCACCTCGCCGACGCTCATGCCTTTGCGCAGGTGGTAGTCCGCCACCTGGTCGCGATCGATTTTTCCAAGCGAAAAATAGCGCGATTGCGGATGCGCAAAATAAAGCCCGCTCACGCTCGAGCCGGGCCACATCGCAAAGGACTCCGTGATGCGGATGCCGGTGTTCGCTTCCACGTCGAGCAGGCTCCAGATCGTTCCCTTCTCCGTGTGATCGGGGCAGGCCGGATATCCCGGAGCAGGACGGATGCCGCGGTACTTCTCCTGGATCAGCTCAGCCGGCGTAAGCGTCTCGCGGCAGCCATAGCCCCACTCATCCCGGACGCGCTTGTGCAGGCATTCGGCAAATGCTTCGGCCAGACGGTCGGCCAGCGCTTCGGCCATGATGGCGTTATAGTCGTCGTGCTCGGAACGAAAGCGGTCGCCTAGTTCTTTCAAGCCGATCCCGGTCGTGACGGCGAAGGCGCCCAGATGATCGGGCAAACCGGTCTCCTTCGGAGCGATGAAGTCGGCCAGCGAGCGGCAGGGTTCGGTGCCCTCGCGCCCTACCTGCTGGCGCAGGAAATGGAAGCGCTCTAGCAACGTGCGGCGGCCGCAGTCGGTGTAGACCTCTACGTCATCGCCCACCGCATTTGCCGCAAACATGCCGTAAGCTCCACGGGCGGTGAGCAGCTCTTCCGCAATGATCTGGTCAAGCAGCCGCTGGCCGTCGGCGAAGATCTTGCGCGCCTCCACACCCTGCCGCTCATCGTCCAGGATGCGCGGGTAAATTCCTTTCATGCCCCAGGTATGAAAGAACGGCGACCAGTCGATGTACTCGCGAAGGGTTGCAAGCGGAAACCCGTCGAGCACGCGTACCCCGTGGAAGCCGGGGTGTGGCAGGTCCTCCGCGCGCCACTCAATCGGGGTGCGCCGGGCACGCGCACTGCTAAGCGCAACGGCTGTCTGCCGAGGCATGGCATAAGCCTTGCGCAGAGCCTCATACTCCTCCCGGTATTGCGCGACAAAGGCCGCATTGCCGTCCTCACTCAACAGGCTCGTGGTCACGGGAACGGCACGGCTGGCATCCAGCACATGCACCACCGGTTGGCTGTAGTGCGGAGCGATCTTGACCGCGGTATGCGCACGGCTGGTCGTGGCGCCGCCGATCAGCAAAGGCTGCTGAAACCCGCCGCGCTCCATCTCTCGGGCCACATGCACCATCTCGTCAAGCGACGGCGTAATCAGCCCGCTCAGGCCGATGATGTCGACCTTTTCGGCGCGTGCGCGTTCCAGAATCTTCTCCGACGAGACCATCACGCCCATATCGATGACCTCGAAGTTGTTACACGCCAGCACCACGCCCACGATGTTCTTGCCGATGTCATGCACGTCGCCTTTGACGGTCGCAAGCAGTATCTTGCCCTGTGCCTTGACCTCCTGGCCGGAGGCGACGAGCGCGGCCTTTTCGGCCTCCATGTAGGGCGTCAGGTGGGCCACTGCCTTCTTCATCACGCGAGCCGACTTCACCACCTGCGGAAGAAACATCTTGCCCGCGCCAAACAGGTCGCCGACCACGCTCATGCCGGCCATCAGCGGGCCTTCAATCACCAGCAGCGGACGGCCAAGCTGCACGCGCGCCTCCTCCGCGTCGATCTCGATGTAGGTATCGATTCCCCGAACCAGCGCATGGGCGAGCCGCTCCTCAACGGTGCCGCTGCGCCACTCCTCGGCTTGTTTCTCCTGGACGACCGCGCCCACGTTCTTCAGCTTCTCGCCATGTTCTACCAGGCGCTCCGTTGCGTCCGGACGCCGGTTCAGCAGCACGTCTTCGACGAGCACCTTCAGCTCAGGCTCAATCTCTTCGTACACCTCGAGCATGCCCGCGTTGACGATGCCCATGTCCATGCCGGCCGCGATCGCGTGATAGAGGAAGGCCGAGTGCATGGCTTCGCGAACCTTGTTGTTGCCGCGAAAGCTGAACGAAATGTTCGAGACGCCGCCCGAGATTTTCGCGTGTGGCAGGTTCGCCTTAATCCAGCGCGTGGCCTCGATGAAGTCGAGCGCGTAGTTGTTGTGCTCCTCCATGCCGGTGGCGACGGTAAGGATGTTCGGATCGAAGATGATGTCTTCGGGCGGAAAGCGGACCTGGTCCACCAGGATGCGATAGGCGCGCTCACAGATGCGGATCTTCTCCGCATAAGTGGCGGCCTGGCCCTGTTCATCGAAAGCCATGACCACCACTGCGGCGCCGTACTTGAGCACGGTCCGCGCGTTCTGGCGAAACTTGTCTTCGCCTTCCTTCAGCGAAATCGAGTTGACGATGCCTTTCCCTTGCAGGCACTTCAGGCCGGCCTCGATCACCTCCCATTTAGACGAGTCGACCATGAACGGAACCTTGGCGACTTCGGGCTCGCTGGCCAGCAGCTGCAGGTAGCGGCTCATCGCGGCAACGCCGTCGATCATGCCCTCGTCCATGCAAATGTCGAGCACATTCGCGCCGTTCTCCACCTGCTGCCGTGCGACCGAGACGGCCTCCTCGTACTTGCCTTCCTTGATGAGCCTGGCGAACTTCGGCGAGCCCGCCACGTTGGTACGCTCCCCCAGCAGGATGAAGCTGCCGGGCTGCTGCGTGAACGGCTGCGACCCGGAGAGGCGAAGCGGCTTACTCTCAAGCGGCGCACTCATGCGGCAACCTCAAGCGCCTGGAGCGGCCGCGGCTCCTGATGCTCGAGCGCCTTGGCAATCGCCGCAATGTGCTCCGGCGTGTTGCCGCAGCAGCCCCCGGCGATGTTGATCAAGCCGCTCTGGGCAAAGCCGCCCAGGAAACGAGCCATATCTTGCGGGCCAAGGTCGAAGCCCGTTTCGGACAATGGATTGGGCAGGCCCGCATTCGGATAGCAGGAGATCGCCACGTCCGCCTTCGCCGAAAGCTCCGCCAAAAACGGATACATCAGGTCCGGGCCCAGCGAACAGTTCAGGCCGACCGACAAGGGATGCACATGCTCAACCGCATTCCAAAATGCCTCGGTCGTCTGCGCGGAGATCAAGGTCTCGCCACCACGCCCCACCGCCGCCGAGATCATCACCGGCAGTTCCCCGCCCTTGGCAGCCAGCCCATCCTGGTCAAAGACCTCGCGAATCGCCACCAGGGCCGCCTTCGCGTTGAGCGAATCGAAGATCGTCTCCACCAGCAGGAGGTCGACCCCGCCGGCGATCAGTGCGCGCACCTGCTCCATGTAGGCCGTCTTCACCTGGTCGAACCTTACCACCCGGAACCCCGAATCGTCCGGATCGGGCGAGTTCGAGAGCGACACCGTCAGGGGCCCGATCGCTCCGGCCACGAAGCGCTGCCGCCCCGTCGCGTTGCCGATGCGGTCGGCCCACTCGCGGCACTGGCGCGCGGAGGTCTCGTTGATGTCCCAGGCCAGCGCCTGCAGTTGCGGATGTTCGAGGATCTCCTGGTAAAAGGCGGGATCTTTGCGCCCGCCATGCTCGCGCGGGTCATCGACAAAGAACTCGCTCTGCGTAATGCTCGTGGCGCCAAACGTATTCGTCTCAACGATGTCGGCGCCAGCCTCCAGAAAGCGGCGGTGAATGTCCGAAATCATGCCGGGCTGCGTAAGCGAAAACAGATCGCCGTTGTTGAGCAGGTCCTTGGTCGCGTCACGAAAGCGATCTCCGCGCATGTCGGTCTCGGTCATGCCGTAGGTGCGGATAGTGGTGCCCATGGCGCCATCGATAATGGCGATCCGCTGCTTGAGAATGCTCTGCAAAGGATGTGGATTTGCTGTGGTCATTGCTCCCTGACAGTGTTAGAGCACGGCAGCTGAAGGTTCGATTCGCAGCCACTTCCTCCCTCTTATTATAGCGACCGGGCACGGCTCGCCGGTCGGACGAACAGAACGACAAACTCCCAAAACAAAGGTCCTGGATGGTAGACTGAGACGATCCTAATGACTGCCCTCCTGTATCTGCTCGTCGCCCTTCACGTCATCATCAGCCTGTTCCTGATCGGCGTCGTCCTTCTGCAGACCGGTAAGTCGGCCGACCTGGCCGGCGCCTTCGGTGGACAGGGCTCGCAGACCGCCTTCGGCCCGCGCGGCGCGGCAAACCTGCTCACCAAGCTCACCAGCTACGCCGCCATCTTGTTCATGCTTACCTCAATCGGCCTGACCATCGTTCTTTCCCGCACCGGCGGCTCGGACCGCTCGGTCCTGTCGAACATCAAGTCCACGCAAAGTGCGCCGGCCGGAAAGAAGTAGCCGCTCCGTGTTTCGCATTTTCTCTGACACTTGCTCAACATGATCCGCGAGACGTTCCCCGTCGGCCTCTTGCAGTGCAACTGCACTATCCTCGGCGACGAACATTCGCTTGAAGCCATCGTCGTCGATCCCGGTGACGATCTTCCGCGCATCCTCGCGCTCTTGGCGAAGCATCATCTCACGGTCAAGCAAATCCTCGTCACACACGCGCATATCGATCACATCGCCGGCGCACAGCAGCTGCAGCGGATCACCGGCGCCCCCATCCTCTACAACCGCCGCGACCTGCCGCTGGTCGCCATGATGGACGCGCAGGCCGCCTGGCTCGGCATGGCTTCGCCCGAGGTTTCGGCACCCGACACCGACCTGGCCGACGACCTTCCCATCCATGTTCAGGGCATCGACGGCGTGACGCTCCACACCCCGGGACACACGCCAGGCAGCATGTGCCTCTACTTTCCTGCCGCATCCCTGCTCCTGAGCGGAGACACGCTCTTCGCCGGCTCCGTCGGAAGGTCTGACCTGCCTGGAGGCGACGGCCCCACCCTGATTCGGTCCATTCACCAGCGACTTCTCGTCTTGCCTGACCCAACCCTGGTCATCCCCGGTCACGGCGAGCCAACCTCCATCGAGCTCGAGCGAAAACAGAATCCCTTCCTGCAAGGTCAGTAAAGAGCATAACTTAGCGCCGCTCCTTCAACCACCACCTGTCTCAAGTCGGCTTCAGGTTTACTCCCTGGGTTCACACCAGTCACATAGTCTTTTAGCTCCATCTTTCATATTTTCCACTTGCCCGAGTGTGCTAAGAGCTATGTTTCTCCCGCCGGACATACCGTAAAACGCACCCGGATGCGTGATCACGCCCGGCCCCCGCACCAGCTCGAGTGCAGGATCACCCTCTGTCCTGCCGGGCGGAAGACGAACGATCGCATTCCACCCCGCCTCCGGTTTCAACGTTTGAAAGCTTGAGCAAGCTGCGATCAGCGCAACATTCGTCCGGACGCGTGCTAGCACCTGCGCACGAATCCCTCCACTCAGGCTAAGCCAAACGGGAAGCGCATGCTGCGCCGGAGCGTTGAGCGACAGGAACGTGTCCGCAATCACCTCCAGACGAGCCGCTGCCTCCCGCTGCAGCGCTGCAGGACCGAACGAGGCAAGCCAGCCCACCTTCATCTGCGGCAGCGCCGCAATCTTGCTCAGGCCGCTGACCACAAACGTCAGCCCCGCATGCGGGCCGGCCGCAAAGCTTCGGATATCACCCGCAAGACTGTAATCCAGAAACACTTCATCCACAATGAGAGCCAGCCCGCGTCGCACACAAAGCTCCTCCAGGCGCTCTCGTTCCGCAGCCCCCGTGGCGTGGCCGGTCGGGTTGTTTGGGTGAACCAGCAGCACCGCCCGGGTTCGCGGCGTGATCTTTTGCTCCAGCTCCGCGAAGTCGATCCACCAGCCGAAGTCATAGAAAAGGGGAAAGCTCTCCAGCTGCACATCGTCCAGATCCGCCAGAAAATCGAACAAAGGGTAGCTGGGCTGAGCCACTAGCACGGTGTCCCCCGGGTCGCAAAGAAGCCGAAACAGGAAGGAGTACGCCTCACTTGTGCTGGTCGTCAGGACGAGTTGATCCGGGCTCACCTCCGCGCCGTGACCGGCATAGTAGCCCGCCACCGCCTCCCGAGCCGGCAGCAGACCTCGCGGATCCGGGTCATACACCAGCGATGCAGCGTTCCCCAGCGCTGCGAGGACCGCCTCCGCTGGATACGCAAAGCCGCAGACGGTCGGATTCGATACCGTCAGGTCGATCAGCGTCCTTCCCCGCTCCCGCTCCTCGCGCACTGCCCGCGCCAGCGCGCCTTCCCCCGTGTCCCATGCCGTGCGTGTGGAGAAAGGACCCATCTGCTCAGTTTATCGGCCAAACGCGCGCCTACAATAGGGCTGTGACTGCCACAATTTCTGCTGTTCTGTTTGACTACGGCCAGGTGCTGACCGGTCCGCCGCATCCGCCGGCGTGGGCGCGGATGCGTGAGGTCACCGGCCTCTCCGACGATGCGTTTTCCTCCGCCTATTGGGCTCCGCGACGCGCCTACGATCGCGGCACTCACACCGGCACAGCCTACTGGCTCGAAGTCGGAAAAGAAGCTGGCCTCACGCTCGGGGAGGCCCAGGTCACCGCGCTCGTCGAGGCCGACACCTCGCTTTGGACGCAGCCGAACCAGCCCATGATCGACTGGGCGCAGCGCCTCCAGACGGCCGGCACCAGGACCGGCATTCTCTCAAACCTGGGCGACGCCATGATGTCCGGTGTGCTTGCGACCTTTCCTTGGCTCGCCCACTTCGACCTCTTGCTCTGGTCGCATACCGTCCTGCTGGCCAAGCCCGAGCCCGACATCTACCGCCACGCCGCCGAGGGCCTGCGCACCGCGCCCGCGGAGATCCTCTTTGTGGACGACCGTGAAGACAACATCGAGGGGGCAAGCGCGGCCGGAATGCAGGCTATCCGCTACCTCGACCAGGAAAGTTTTGAGCTCGAGATGAGCGAGCGCGGCCTGAGCAGCCTCTGGCAGACCGGTCGTTTCTAGGGGAAACTACGTCACCTCGCCGCCGCGAACTTCGCCTGGCCGCCCGAGGGGATCGCCACCTGCTCCACGATCTCGATCCCAAAGCCCTGCAGCGCAGGCACGTGCGTCGGGGTATTCGTAAGCAGACGGATCCGGCGGATCCCCAGGTCGGAAAGAATCTGCCCCCCTAACCCCACCTGCCGCAACGTCCGCGTGCTCCGGTCTTCTCCCTCGCGCGCCCGCTGTTCCCGCTGAAACAGAATGCGGTGCGGCTCTATGGTTCGATCAATCCCGAACCCGCGCGTGCCGTTGTGCAGGTACACGAAAGCGCCGCACCCGGATGCCGCGATCATCCGCAGCGATTCGTCGATCTGGCCGCGGTGGTCGTCGTTCAGCAGCCCGAACACATCCTCGGCCAGCGAGTGCGTGTGGACGCGCACCGGGATCGCCTCGTCCGTCGTTACGTCGCCCACCAGCAGCGCCACATGCGATTCGCCGCCGTCGATCTCGTTCTCATACGCCACCATGCGGAAGTCGCCATACGCGGTCGGCAACACGCCTTCGCCTACCCGCTTGATGTAGCGTTCGTGCTGCAGGCGGTAGCGGATCAGGTCCGCGACCGTCACCATCAGCAAACGATGTTCCTGGCAGAAATGGATTAGGTCCGGCAACCGCGCCATCGTACCGTCGTCGTTCATGATCTCGCAGATCACCCCGGCCGAGAGCAGGCCGGCCATCCGCGCCAGATCCACCGAGGCTTCCGTTTGCCCCGCGCGCACCAGCACGCCGCCCTTCCGCGCCCGCAGCGGAAAGACATGGCCGGGCCGGGCCAGATCGTAGGCCGTCGAGCGCGGATCAAGAGCCACCTTGATGGTGTGCGCACGATCGGCCGCCGAGATGCCCGTCGTCACCCCCTCGCGCGCCTCGATGCTCTCGGTAAAGGCCGTGCCGAAGCGCGATGTGTTCTCGCTGGTCATCGGGCCCAGCCGCAGGTAGTCGGCGCGCTCCTCGGTCAACGTCAGGCAGATCAGTCCGCGGCCGAACTTCGCCATGAAGTTGATTGCCTCCGGCGTCACGAACTCCGCCGCCAGGGTCAGGTCACCTTCGTTTTCCCGGTCTTCGTCGTCCACGACGACGACCATCTTGCCCGCCCGGATTGCCTGGATCGCCTGCTCTATCGTCGCGAAGAACGAGTCGTTGTCAGCCATGAAGACATT
>CAXUEE010000005.1:0-4376 GCA_964249905.1 uncultured Acidobacteriaceae bacterium | reverse complement strand
GGGGCCCCCATGACCAAATTATCCACCCACCCGCGACGACGCCGCCCGAAAAACCCGGCGGCGTCTTCTCTCCAATCAACTTAACTCAAAGGGTGGACTCGATCTCAAAGCCCCAAGCCTCCAGCAGCGCCTCCGGAATGTACTTGGAATTTTTATTCCGGCGTGCCCACTCCCTCAGCCGCGTGGAACGAATGTACTGATCCGGAGTCAGCTTGAACTCCTTCACGACCACCTCAAAGGAGGTCACGGTCGGAACCACCGGGCCGATCGGCTCCGGCTTTCCCCAATTTGGATTGCCACGACGCTTCGCCATCAATCATCCTTGTGTGCGATCTTTGCAGAAAAGCTGCAATGTTCTATCTTAAGCCCAACGGGAAACGGAATCAACCCGCATACCACCCGGCTCGCGGCATGTCCTCTCTACTTCTGCGTCGCTTCGCTGTAGAACTTCTCCATGTCCCCCTTCAGCATCCGCAACGCGTCGACATTCAAATACACCATGTGTCCGGCAGGGTAGTAGCCGAACTGCACATTGCCTGCGATCGCCGGCGGCAGCAGCATATGGTGCAGGTCGTACTCCGTGTTGAAGAACGGGGTGGCCAGGTCAAAGTACCCGTTGGCCGAGAAGACCCGCAGCTTCGGATTTTTGCGCATCGCGTCCGCCAGGTCGATCGCCACATCCGGCTGCTGCTGGGCGCGCGCGCCGTAGCTACCGCCGCCCCCACCACCGCCGCTCGGCACGTGGCTGTTGTTCCAGGCGCCGCCGCCTCCAGGCGCATGCAGCAGATACGGCTCCTGGCTCATGTACTTCAACTCCTGCTCAATATATTGATGGAACGCCCCGACATACACGCCGTTGATCCCGGTGTCCGACGGATCGAATCCCGGGTTTTCGCCCGCGGGGTCCGCGTCCAGAGCTTCGAAGCGCGCATCGTACCGCCCCAGGATCTCGTCCTCATCCCGCAGCAGCTCCTTGCGAAAGCGCGTCGAGTTGATTCTCAGGTTGCTCTCTTTGACATACGTCACGCTCAGCCCGGTAAACGACGCCACCTTCTGCGCGATCGCGTCGAACTCCGCCGGCGGCAATTTATCCCCCTTGTGCAGCGCGAGCATGTACGGCCCGCTCGCAAACTCCCGCGCCATCTGCACCCACTCCGGCAGCGTGCAGGTCGTCTTCACTTTCTTATGCTGGTACGCAATCGCCGCAAAGGACGGAAAGTAACCGATCTCCTGCACATCGTAGCCGGGCGCGCGTTCGTTGTAGTTGAGAATGGACGAGAGCAGCGTTACTCCGTTGAACTCAATGCCATCATTGTTCAAGGATGCGACCAGCGCGGCGGAACGCGTTGTGCCGTACGACTCGCCAAACAGGAACTTGGGCGAGTTCCATCGCTGGTTTACCGTGATGTACCGAGTGATGAACTTGTTGAACGCGCGCACATCCTCGTCCACGCCCTGGAAATCCTTCGGCGTTCCCTTACCCACCGCGCGCGAGAACCCGGTCAGCGGCGCATCGATGAACACCAGATCGCTCCGGTCGATCAGGCTGTGTTCGTTCTGCACCCAGTGGAACGGCGCCGGGCCCGTTGCCTTCGGACTATCCGTGACCACCCGGATCGGTCCCAGCGACCCCATATGCAGCCAGATCGTCGCCGAACCCGGACCGCCGTTATAGAAGAATGTGACCGGCCGGGTCTTCGGGTCCGCCCCGTCCGCGGTGTAGGCCGTGTAGAAGATGCTTCCGATCGGCTTGTCCGCCTCGTCCCGGATCAGCAGGTTGCCGGCCGTCGCCGTGTAGTGGATCGTCGTGCCGCCGGCACTCCAGTCATGCTTGGTCACCGACGAGTCTTCGGGAGGAATGGGCAGGCTCTGTTCCGGCGCACCACCCGCGGCGGCCGCCTGGCCCGGCTCCGCCCCGGTCGCCGCGCCCCTTCGCCCGGTTGGATTCTGCGCAGAGGCTGTCCACGCCGTGAGGCCCATTGCGACTAGCCAAACCATTCCAGAACGCCGATCAAAACGGATCACAGAGCCCTCCCGCGAACCAGGATTCCGGCTCGCTCACATCTCGGTTAGATTTTGGGTAACGACTCTGTATACGGATACTCCGTTCCTGAAGACGCAGAGATCGCGAGAGGGACACCGCACGGACGCACTGTCAATATCTTGGGTGTCCAAGCTGGCGCCCGGCATTCGATCCGGTCGCAACCTGGCCGACTTCGCTTGCCCTCAGGAACAAGGCTCCGTCGGGACGGGAATCCTTTCGGAGCGCCGGTCCATCTACCTCACTGTCACGTCCTATACAGCACCGTGCCGACCCAGTTCCCCGAGGTAACCATGCCCGCGACCACTTTTTCCGAAACCGAGCTCGAACAGGACGATGCGCCCTCTTCGTCTGAGTTTGCCCTTACCCGGCGCACGTTCATCCAGGGGGCCGGCGTTCTCTCGGCAGCCACCGCGGTGGGCCTTCCCGCGCTCGCCCAGGCGCCGCGCCCGGAGCAGACCAAAGCCATCACTTTGATGGTCAACGGCGCCACGCACCCGCTTACCGTCGACACGCGTACCACGCTGCTCGACACCCTTCGCGAAAATCTCGACCTGACCGGAAGCAAGAAGGGCTGCGACCACGGCCAGTGCGGCGCTTGCACCGTGCTCGTCGACGGCCGCCGCGTCAACTCCTGCCTCACCCTGGCCTGCGCCGCCGACGGAGCCGAGATCACCACCATCGAAGGTCTGGCCCACGGTGAAGGCATCGAAAACCTTCATCCCGTACAGGCCGCCTTCCTCGAGCACGACGGCTACCAGTGCGGCTATTGCACCCCAGGCCAGATCTGCTCTGCTGTCGCCGCCATCGACGAGTTCTCGAAGCACGAGCTTTCGATCGTCAGCTGGCACTCCGGCGAAGCAGACGCCCCGCACTTCTCCGATGACGAGATCCGCGAACGCATGAGCGGCAACATTTGCAGATGCGGCGCCTACCCTAACATCGTCGCGGCCGTCCGCCACGCCCAAACCCAGCCCGGATCCGGTCTGCCCAAAGGAGCCCGCGCGTGAATCCCTTCAACTACGAACGTGTCTCCGCCCCTGACGCCGCCATCCACGCCGGCACGGCCCCCATGGCCAAGTTCCTGGCCGGCGGCACCAACCTCGTCGACCTGATGAAGTACGCCGTCGAGACCCCGGCCACGCTGGTCGATATCAACCACCTCACGCTGACCGAGATCACCGAGAACCCCGACGGCGGGGTCACGATCGGGGCGCTCGTCCGCAACTCGACTCTCGCTGACCACCCGCTCATCCGCCAGCGCTACCCTCTTCTCTCACAGGCACTGCTCAGCGGCGCCTCTCCGCAGCTGCGCAACATGGCCACTACCGGCGGCAACCTCCTCCAGCGCACCCGCTGCTACTACTTCACCGACATCAGCTTTCCGGCCTGCAACAAACGCGCTCCCGGCTCCGGCTGCGGAGCTCTGCAAGGCTATAACCGCATCCACGCCATCCTCGGCCAGACCGACAAGGGCCCAACCAGCGCCGAGACCTGCATCGCCACCAATCCCTCAGACATGAACGTCGCCATGGCCGCGCTTGAGGCGACCATTCACGTCCAGGGCCCGAAGGGTAAGCGCAGCATCCCGGTTTCCGACTTCTACCGCCTTCCCGGCACTACGCCGCAGATCGAAACCAACCTCCATCCGGACGAGCTCATCACGGCCGTCACTCTCCCCGCGCCGCGCTTCGCCAAGAACGCGTACTACCTCAAGGCGCGCGACCGCAACAGCTACGCCTTCGCGCTGATCTCGGTCTCCGCCGGCCTCGAGATGGACGGAGCCACCATCAAGTCTGCCGGCCTCGCCCTCGGCGGCGTCGCCCACAAGCCCTGGCGTTCCGTCGAAGCCGAGCGCGCACTTGCCGGCCAGCCCGCCGGCCCGCAGTCTTTCGCTAAAGCCGCTGATATCGTCCTCCGCGGCGCCAAAGGCTACGAGCACAACACCTTCAAGATTGAGATGGCCAGGCAAGGGATCGTCCGAGCCCTGACCGTCGCCGCCGCGGGAACAGGAGCAAACGCATGATGGGCCAGGAAGCAGCACCCAAGCAAGACACCCCGAATCCACGCCTTCGCCAGATGGACCACCGCTACGAAGGCCTCCTGAAAGTCACCGGGAAAGCCAAATACGCGGCCGAGTTCAAGGAGCCATTCCCGTCCAAGGACCTGCTGTACGCCTACATCGTCCAGGCCACCATCGCTAACGGCATCGTCGCCTCGATCGATCGCACCGCCGCCGAGCGTTCTTCCGGCGTCATCGCCGTCCTCACCCCGTTCAACGCGCCCAAGCTCCCCATGCCTCCGCCGCAGCCGCCCGCGCGCCGCAACCTGACCA
>CAXUEE010000004.1:47514-56242 GCA_964249905.1 uncultured Acidobacteriaceae bacterium | reverse complement strand
TGCAATTGCACCAGCTACATGTGGTTTACTGGCCACTACAACTGCACGGGCCATCTTAGCCGCTGCACGCCGCTGTTATGAGTCCTTATCAGTAATTCTACCGAGCGGACGGCGGCCAAAATCAAGGATCAACCGACTCTCCTTAGCTTCGGCCAATAGCTCTCATAACCTTTGCGGGACTACAGTGCCCTCTGAAATTACGGCCGGTGCTTTCGTGATCAACCTCCGCATCATGGGCAGCACACGATGGCGGACGTGCTCAGTAATTCACTCAGGCACTCCAAAGTCCAGCCATGCGCACAACGCAGCATTGGGTCAAGGCGGGTGCTACTCAAGAAGAGACCGCATAGGAATGTGTGCAAAACGGAACAGCATGCGAAAGCTGGAACGTGTTCCACTAGGCATGAGATGGAATGAATGTGCATAATCCACTCTACGCACTTACCGGTGCGCAGACCGCAGTCGACTGCGTGCGGCCAACCATGATCAAGAAGTAAGAGGAGCCCTCTGTCCGATCTACGATCTCATC
Organism: uncultured Acidobacteriaceae bacterium; assembly: GCA_964249905.1. Lineage (GTDB taxonomy): Bacteria > Acidobacteriota > Terriglobia > Terriglobales > Acidobacteriaceae > Edaphobacter. The sequence continues at coordinate 55,713 of CAXUEE010000004.1, read as the reverse complement.
CTGAGAATAGGAATCAGCAGTTCCGCAATCGATAGCAACTGGGAAGCTAGATCGGTCTGGAAGTGTGGAGTGCTTACTTCTACGTTATAGCAGCGGCGTATACCCAAGAACGGAAAGCATAAAGGATTCCATGGTTTATCTCCGCGTATCGATGCACAATCTTTTCGGCGTGATTCGTCGCGGACCAACGTTGATCAGCTGCTTCCTTCTCCTAGTCACTACTACCTGTGCGCTAGGACAAGATCCACCGTTGAAGTCGCAGTCTAAACTCGAGACCTCGTCTAGGCGTGCGGACGATCCCCTCGCTGCTCCGCGCTTTGGCGCGTGGGGCTTTGACACCGCGGCCGAAGATCTGTCTGTGAAGCCCGGAGATGACTTTAACATCTACGCAAACGGCAGGTGGATCCGTAACACCACGATTCCCGGAGATCGGACGAGCATTGGCCTCTTTGCGAATCTGAGAGCATTGTCCGACGCGCGAACGAAGGCGATCCTGGAGAAGGCGGCTGCGTCCAATGCGTCGCCGATGACTCCTGAAGGAAAGCTTGGGGCGATGTACCGATCGTTCATGGATGTGCAGACAGTTGAATCCAAGGGAGCAAACCCTCTCGAATCCGATCTCAATCGGCTACCCGCGATCGGCAGCCGTGAAGCCATGGCGGAATGGATGGGGCATGAGTTTTCCGGGCTCCAGGAGGCTCCGTTCGAACTCGACATCGCATACGATACCGCGCGGCCGAACCGCAATGCGGTCTATCTCGACCAAGGTGGGCTTGGTCTTCCAGACAGGGACTATTACCTAGATCCGCAATTCGCTTCGCAAAAAGCCGCGTATGAGGCCTATGCGGCTCAGTTGCTGGAACTCTCCGGATGGAGCGACGCAAAGCGGGAAGCCGCAGCTATTATTTCATAAGAGACACAGATCGCCGAGGTGAGTTGGACGCATGCAGACGAACGTGATGCTACAAAGACAAACAATCCGACGACGATCGCAGCGCTCAAAAAGGCCGCGCCTGAATTCCCATGGGTCCGCTTTCTAAGGGGCGCCGGCTTAGCAAACGCTGATCATATCATCGTGCGTTCCAAGACCAGTGTGCCGAAGATCGCCGCGATCTATGCCGCAACGTCCCTCGAAACGTTAAGAGCCTGGGAAGCCTTTCGCACAATCGACAATGCGGCGCCTTATCTTTCAAGCCCGTTCGTTCAGGCTCGCTTCGACTTTCGATCTCATATTTTGTCCGGACAGCCTGAGTTACCGATCCGTTGGAAGCGAGCTGTGACAACGGTGAACGATGCTATGGGTGGTGCCATAGGGAAGATCTATGTAACCGAATACTTTTCCCCGAAGGCAGAAGCACAGATAGGAGACTTGGTAACTAATCTCAGGGCGGCATTCAGGGAGCGGATCGACGCGCTGAGCTGGATGGGACCCGCGACCAAGGCTGAGGCACAGAAGAAGCTTGCGACCCTGCAGGTTCAAATTGGCTACCCACATGTGAGGCGCGACTATTCGGGACTGAAGATTCGCGATAACGACCTTTATGGAAATGTTGCGCGCAGCAGAGCGTTCGATTGGCAGCGGCGCGTTCGCGACTTCAACAAGCCTTGGGATAAAAGTGCTTGGCGCTTCTGGCCGCAGTACCCCACTGCGTATACCGAAGACGGACAGTTGATCTTCACTGCGGGAATCGCTCAGCCGCCGTTCTTTGATCCTTCCGCAGATTCGGCAATCAATTACGGCGCGCTGGGTGCAGTCATCGGGCATGAGTTGACGCATAGCTTCGACGATCAAGGCCGCAAAGAAGACGCACAAGGCCGATTGCGGGATTGGTGGACTGCCGAGGACGCGTCTCGCTTTGAGGAAAGAGCTGAGCGACTCAGTGCACAGTATTCCGCGATGGAACCGCTGCCCGGTTCGCACCTCAAGGGGAATGTGACCCTTGGAGAGAATATCGCAGATCTTGGAGGACTTACGATCGCTCTGTCGGCCTACCACGCATCGCTTAACGGTAAATCGGCACCTGTGATTGACGGCGTCACGGGCGACCAAAGAGTTTTTCTGGGTTGGGCCCAAGTGTGGCGAGAAAAAATACGGCCAGAGGCTCTCCGAAGACAGGTCGAATCGGATCTCCATAGCCCTAACACGGAGCGAATCAACGGCGTGGTGAGGAATATGGACAGCTGGTACAAAGCCTATAACATCGAGGAGGGACAAACGCTGTATCTTGCTCCAGATCAACGCGTGCAGATCTGGTGACGTTTGGCGGTCCACCACGCAGTGGCGATTACCTATTAGCAAGTCATCTTTAAAGAGTGCTCCATGCTCAGAAAATATACGAAGAACAAACAAGACGATTTTGATAACCGGCACTTCCACTGGCCTTGGCCGGGCCACCGCCAAGCTCTTCCTCGCAAAAGGGTGGAATGTTGTTGCGACCATGCGCAGACCTGATGAAGAGACCGAGTTCACACGCTTCGACAACACGTTGGTCGCACGGCTCGACGTTGAGGATGAAAAGTCCATCCAGTTGGCCGTTGACGCCGGCCTTGCCAAGTTCTGCGTATCAACGTGCTCGTGAATAACGCAGGTTACGGAGAGTACGGTCCGCTTGAGGCCACCCCGTTTGAGAAAATTCGGCGGCAGTTCAACGTGAGCGTGCTTGGGCTCCTAGCGACGACACCGGCGTTCCTGCCTCACTTCCGGACAAATCGAAATGGCACCATCGTCAACATCGGAGGCCGGTCTTCCGACTTTAGCAATGATTCGAAGCTCTCCGAATACTAGTCTCTCCTTGAGAGATTCAGGAAAGTGCTCGCGCCGATGATGGCGCAATGATCATCGCCCGAGCCCATCGTTAACGTCGTCTACACCGCAGTTACAGACGGAACGGATCAGTTGCGGTATGAAGCTGGTGAGGATGCCGTGCAGTTGCTCGAGAACCGACGTGCGACCGACGACGCTACCTTCTTTGCTGGCATGAAGATGCAGTTTGGGCTTGCATGAAGAAATGCAGTCGAGTGCCATCAGTTAATGGCGTGAACGCTTGATCCCGGTCAGATGCAGCTATAGGTCAACGGAGCCTACGGCGCTGTGCTGGTGACTTCTGAAGCAGCGACCACGCTTCCGGTTTTCCACGCGAACAGACATCCTAATAACAGCGTGCCGGAAATTGCACTGCTGATGGGCAGGCCGAGGTGGAGTCCGTTGTGCAACCCGGGAGTATCCTGGAATGCAAGCCAATCGCCTGCCGTTGTTCCTGCCGCACGCACAGCGACGACTGTTGGCCAGTAGGTCACCTTTGTCGTCCAATGCACTCGCCTTCCGCCTGCGAGAATTAGCAGGTAAGCCACGCCCAGCAACAGCGTCCCATAGCCCGTGCTAAGGTGAAGCTCCTCGGCCACCCAGTCACCCATCACCGTTCCCAACGTTCCTGCGGTTATCAAAGCGAGCCAATACCAGCCATTTGTCGACGGCCGTCCGGGCCAATCTGCCTCCACCGCAAGTAGCCGCGGCGCTACCCGCCATACCACCAGCGCTTGTAGAACGGTCAACACGAGGATCACGTTGAGATATGGCAAGCCAAAGGTATGGGTGGCGAGATCTGCTAGATTCGTAGCAGCAGTGCGCAACACGACGACGGATGCCCAGTACCAGGCCTGCGTTCGGCGTGTAGAATGACGCTCTCCGAATAGCAGCGCAGCGAAGATCAGCGCCAAAGGACCTAAACCAATCCAGTGATTCCAACCGGCGTAGTATGAGCAATCATCGCCCGTGTTGCACCCAAAGATGCTTGCCAGCGTCATGAGCGTCCAGTAGCGGGCGTTGACATCCGGCACATTCCCGAATTGCATGGGCCGGATGATGGAAGACCGGCTTCCACCGGCCACTTGTTCCTGGATCTTCTGTTGACTCATGCTTGCTTGAGGCTCCTTAACGTCGAGTCTGTACTTCGCTCCATTACTTGTCTCAGCCCGGATCCACAGTGCATAGAATTCGTGGCGCCGATGCCTTTAGAGTTCGTTGTTAGCATTTCTTTATCACTGAAAGACGATCGTTGCGTCGCTCAGCTGCGATCCGGCGACCGCGAGTACAGTACCGGCGGGAAAGTTTGGGCTAGCATCAACTGCAATCACTTTCTCGCCGACCAGAAGCTTTACTGGAACCGCTTTGCCCGGTTGCAGGATGATCACGTTCTCGCCGACCTTGACCTTCATCTCCGTCTTCGAGTCGTTGCGCAGGCTGAAGTTCACTGTCTTGGCCTTCGAGTGCTGCGCGTAAATCCCGGCCTGCGGGCTCGCATACACGACCCCGCTCGAAAGCAGCGTGGCGGCCATCATTATGGTTCCCAAAGCGAAATCACCTCTCATAAACGCCTTCTTCTCCCCTGAATGTTTGATGGAGGGCTTCGCAAGCCTTCCGATTCACTGTCACCGCCCTTTAGGCTGCAGCCATTGCAATGGCGCCTAAAGAGCGAAAGTCTTTGCGGCGAAGAACACTTTAGGCGAGCATCCTGAAGATTTCCTGTAGCGTGCGGCTCGCCGTGCCTCTACAGCAAATCTTCAGTTAGCACCGTTAGCCTTCATTCCAAGAAGGCAAGAGTTCATCACTGGAGCCAGGACACCATGGAACCCATTCATCCCGCTGACCACCACGCCCACACGCACGAACATGCGCCGGCATCACCCACACGGCGCCAGTTCATCTCCTCCATCTTTGCAGCCAGCGTCGTCGCGCCCTATGCTCTCGGCCAATCTCGCAACGCTGACCGCGGAGATCTTGCTGAAGGCTACCGCCGGACGTCCGAAGCGAGGGAGCGTGCCGGACTTGCGGAGCCGTTCAAGGGCATCACCACAGACGGGGTGATTGTGCCGGACTTGTACAGCCTCGCGCCTACTTACAAATCGACCGACGCTGTCCGCAACGCTGCCGTACGCTACATGGCAACGCTGAGCGACCAGCAACTCGTGCGCACTATGTTCCCGGTCGATGACCCGCAATGGCGAAATTGGATGAATCAGGGATATTACGTGCGTGAAGGCGTCAGCATGCGTGAGATGACCTCCGGTCAGCGCGATGCTGCGCTGGGGCTTATGCGGGTTTCGCTCAGCGCGAAAGGGTTCGAACTGACGCGCAATATTATGCGCCTGAACGAAACACTGGCCGAGATGATCAACGACCACCTCGTCGACGGTGAATGGGGATACTACTTCACTATTATGGGCGAGCCATCGGCGCTGGAGCCGTGGGGTTGGCAGTTCCAAGGGCCGCACGCCATCATCAACTACTTCGTCATCGGTGACCAGGTCGTAGCAACCCCTCTTTTCTTTGGTTCGGAGCCGACTCATGCCACGTCGGGAAAATACAAAGGCTTATCTGTTCTGCAAAAGGAACAGAATGACGGTCTCGCTTTGGTGCGCTCGTTGCCTCAACTGCAGCAGCAGCAAGCTATTCTTAAGTTCTCGAAGACCGGCAACAATAACCTCACTGAAGCCTTCAAGGACAACGTAATCCTCGACTACGCTGGTCTTCGGGCAAATGAGCTTCCAATTAATGCCCGTCAGAGCCTTCGTGACCTCGTCCAGCTCTACGTCAGCAACATGGACGAGGCGCATGCCCGCGTGAAGATGAACGAGATCGACAAACACCTGGACAACACCTGGTTTGCCTGGATCGGCGGCACCGAAGCCGACAGCGTGTACTACTACCGCATCCAAAGCCCGGTGGTCGTTATCGAATTCGATCACCAGGCACCCGCCAACCTAGACCGATTTGCCACCGATCCTGACAAAGCGACACGCCAGCACATTCACACTGTGTTGCGTACGCCGAATGGAAACGACTATGGTAAAGATCTCCTCAGGCAGCATTACCTGACGCATCCGCACACGACTTGAACTGTAGTCGCACCGATTTCCGCTTGTTGTTGATCTGCGGCTACGCGGGTTACGTCGCAGATAATGGAAAGAGAGGGGGGGCGGGCTGCTGTGCACATATTAATTGTCGAGGATAAGCGTAGCCTCGCCCGCATGCTGAAGACCAGCCTTGAAGAAAAGGGCCACTCGGTCGTTATCGCCTTCGACGGGGAAGAAGGCTTGGCGCACGCCGAGATGGACCTCTTCGATGTCATAGTGCTCGACATCATGTTGCCGCGCATGGATGGTCTCGAAGTGATCCGGCGCCTACGCCATGGTGGCCGTCAGCTGCCCGTGCTCGCGCTGACGGCCCGTGACACAGTGGCTGACATCGTGGCGGCACTTGACCTAGGAATTGACGATTACCTCACTAAGCCGTTCGCCATGGCTGAGTTCCTGGCGCGGCTTCGTTCCGTTGCCCGGAAGGGACCAGCTGTCAGAGGTGTGAGCCTTCAGGTTAGCGATCTGGTTCTCGATCCTGTCAACGGCCAGGTCAGCCGCGCAGGCGTGCTCCTGACGCTTACCCGCACGCAGTTTGCGCTGCTCGAATACCTGATGCGGCGCGCGGGCCATGTGCTCACCCGTGAAGCTATCCTCGAGCGCATCTGGAGCGACAACCCAGATGTCGCGGCGAACACGCTCGAGGTCTTCGTCCGGTCTTTGCGCATGAAGATCGACGTCGACCGGGAGCAAAGCCTCATCCAGACCGTGCGTGGCGTCGGCTATCGCATGGATGCCGAGGTCGAATCGTGAGGCCCGCACCCATTCGGGTGCGGCTTACTGTGTGGTATGTGACCGTGATCCTCATTACCCTGGGTATCTCTTCGCTAGCGATGTACTACGGCATACAGAAGGCCACCGAAGAGACGGTGGACGCGCAGCTTGGAGGACGCAGAGACACCATCCAACGCTTCTTGGAATCGTACAATCCACAGCAGGCTGTTGCGACGCCGCAATTGCTCCCGGCAGCGGCCGGACTGGGGACAGGCGACGAACTCTACCAGGTGACTGATGCCTCCGGAGCCATGCTCTTCCAGTCGCCAGCTATGCGAGAGCTTGAGATTCCGCTCGACGTGAACCTGCTACAGCATCACTACCGTCACCATCGCGACCAGGGAAGCTTTACCACCTACTACCGTCGTCACGACGACGTGCGTGTCTTGGCATCGCTCGTTCACCTCGGAGCCAAGGCGTATCGAATCCAGGTCGCGACCGACGTCAATCCGCTATACGCCGTTCTGGAGACGTTCCGGAAGTGGGTATGGACCGGCCTGCCACTCGTTGTCTGTCTTGCCGGCATGGGCGGCTATTGGCTGACTGGGAGAGCCATGAACCCTGTTCACGACCTTGTCCATTCGACCCGCCACATCTCCGAGCGCAATCTCTCTAACCGCATCGCCGTTCCTGCGGCGCATGATGAGTTGCGTGAGCTTGCCGAGACCATCAACGCTATGCTCGCCCGGCTGGAATCAGCTTTTGCGAGGATCACGCGCTTTACCGCAGACGCCTCCCATGAATTGCGAACTCCTATCACGGTGATCCGTACCACCGCCGAGATCATTCTCGAACGTGAGCGCTCCAACGTAGAGTTCAAAGAGATGGTTGGGCTCATCCTGCGGGAGTCCGAATCCACCTCAACGTTGATCGAGCAGTTGCTGACCCTGGCCCGGGCTGATGCGGACACCGAGCAGTTGATACTGGAAGAGTTAGACCTGCGCGCTGTAATCGAGGAGATCGATCCAGGAAGCAGAACCCTTGCAGAAGCACGGGGCGTGCGCTGGACCACGGAAATCCCGAAACAGCCCGTAGTTGTTTTCGGAGATCGGCTACATCTCCGCCGCTTGCTTCTGATTCTCATTGAGAACGCCTGTCGCTACACGGAAACAGGCGGATCGGTCCACCTTGGGATGCATGTGCAGGAAGGTGAAGCTGTGATCGAAGTGACGGACGCGGGGATCGGCATCCCCCCCGATGAACTCGCACACGTCTTCGACCGCTTCTACCGCGCTTCAAACGCGCGTTTCTTCGATGGGGAGGGAACAGGTCTGGGTCTGCCGATCGCGCAATGGATCGTGACCGCGCATGGTGGCAGGTTGACTGCACAAAGCACACTCGGATCGGGCACGTGCATGTCAGCACATCTACCAAGCATCAAGACAAATAAATGATCTCGGGGGTCAATCAGTTCCTAGCTTCTCTCGGGCCGAGGTCCGGACTCCATAGCTGAGATCCACCCCGTCTACTCGAGGTTCCGCTCCGGTCGTGTATGTCCCCTCACAGCTATAT
>CAXUEE010000004.1:46529-47504 GCA_964249905.1 uncultured Acidobacteriaceae bacterium | reverse complement strand
ATAATTGCTCGCGCAACAACTTCCGCTTTGCCAAAGCGCTTCATCGGGTTCGCCTCGCTGTGGTCTTTGTCGTTTACGGTATACGGCGTAAGTACTGATCGGGAAATTGACTGTCCAGTCGCTCATGCATATGATCGGAAAACGATGGCAAGGCCGCTTAGCAACGAGAAGCGTAGTGCGCTTATGAGAGCAGCAACACGTGTCATCGTCAGTCAGGGTCTGGGGGCTCAAACCGCTGTAATCGCTCGCGAAGCCGGTGTCTCCAGCGGTTCACTGTTCACTTATTTCAAGACGAAGCGAGTTCTCTTTAACGAGCTCTATCTGGAGCTGAAGGCAGAAATGGCCTCTGCTGCCTTGAAAGACCTTCCGCGAAAAGCTTCCTTGCGCAAGCAGCTTTTCTCCGTTTGGTCGAACTGGATGCTCTGGGTGGTCGCGGATCCTAATAAGAGACGTGCCCTTGCGCAATTGAGCGTTTCTGAAGAGATCACGCCTGAAACCCGCGCCCTGGGCCATAAGGCAATGACCGGCATAGCGGACCTTTTGGAACGGTGCCGGACTGCCGGTCCGATGCGCGAAGCTTCCATGAGTTTCGTCGCATCAGTCATGAACTCGCTAGCTGAGACGACTATGGATTTCATGCTCCAAGACCCTCCAAACGCAGAGAAACACTGCCAGGTGGGTTTCGACGCCTTGTGGAGAATTTTGAAGTGACTTTCTTAATCCGCATGAATGCCTGACTAGCACACGACTGAGGTTAGCTATATATGCGGCGAGAAAAAAAACTAAAGGAGAAACCGAAGATGCCAGAGCAGACCAATCCATCCATTTCGAGAAAAATCGCAGTCGTGACAGGAGGCAGCCGCGGTATCGGCCGTAACACTGTCGTGAATCTTGCGAACCGAGGCGTCAATAGTATCTTCACCTTCAATACCCATCGCGAAGATGCCGAAGCACTGGTCGCAGAGGTTGGTGCGC
>CAXUEE010000004.1:22291-46519 GCA_964249905.1 uncultured Acidobacteriaceae bacterium | reverse complement strand
CCCAGGTTAACGGGATCGGCGCACAGGCCCTTGCCCTACAGCTCGACGCAGGAAATATTGGAGCGTTCGGCGCCTTTGTCAAAGATGTAGAGAATGCCTTGTCTGGCCTTGGGCAATCGCGTTTCGACTTTCTGGTCAACAACGCCGGCAATAATCATCGCAATATGCCATTCGATAAGGCTACTGAGGAAGAGTTTGACAGCGTGCTAAACGTACATTTCAAGGGCGTCTTCTTCCTGACGCAGAAGCTTCTTCCGCTGATCAACGATGGCGGACGCATCGTCAACATATCGACAGTGCGGACTCGCACCGCCTCGCCCGGAGGAGCGATCTACGCCTCGATGAAGGGAGCAGTCGAAGTGCTGTCGAGGCATTTGGCAAAGGAACTTGGTCCGCGCAGGATTGCCGTGAATGTCGTTGCTCCTGGTCCCGTCGAAACCGACTTCAGCGGTGGCGTCGTTCGGGATAATCCTGCTGTCAACAAGATGATTGCCGAGAATACAGCCTTAGGCCGGGCTGGTCTCCCTGGAGATCTCGGTCCTATGATCGCGTCCCTCCTCTCAGAGGAGAATCACTGGATCAACGCGCAACGTATCGAGGTGGCAGGAGGTGTTGCGATCTAGGGTCGAGGCGCGAGGGCTGGTGGAACTTGTGACGGAGTAGCGTACCTTCAAAACGGATGCCACCTTCGTTTGGATAGCTCTTGAACTCTCATCGCTCTTAGCTGTAAGTAAGATTGAAGGCCGATGCGTGTTTTCCGGGAAGCAAATTGCGAGGGCGTGTGCGTGGCCCCGAGGCACCGCTGGCTTCTCCCATGCGATCAGGGCGCCACCAAAGCCATTCCACCCTCTTCGAGTGATCCTTGCGCTTGAAGCGGAATCTTAGGTCTGCATAGGTATAGTTCGGTGGATTTACCATAGCAAGCAAGGGCAACGTTGCGTAGGTAGGACACTCTGCGAAGAGAAGGTACGTTCATGATCGGGTTCTCAAGCAGCACAGAGTTAACCTCTTTATCTTCATTCAAAAATTCACGAGGTGCTGTTCGGACATTTCTGGTCGTTCTAAGCTTAATTTCGCAGCATTTCGCGGCGCGCGCTCAGAGTTCGGGAAGCCCTGTGATGCCAGGATTCAGCTATGCAGACCTGCTGCGGCTGCGGTCTGTAGACGAGGTTGAGGTGAGTCCAGACGGCGAACGGATTGCATACACGGTGTCTGCAGTAGATCTGCAAGAAGACCGCTCCACAAAAAGCATGTGGGTTCTTCAGGTCAGGAGCAAGCGAATTGTTCAAGTTGCTCTGCGATCTGCGAGTGCGCCAGCCTGGTCACCGAATGGGCAGAGACTTGCAGTCGTTTCCCAGGGTCAAGACGGAAAGAGCACCGTCACACTGCTGCGATCTGACACCTTGGTAGCCGTGCAATCATTTACTGTAGCTTCGGCGCCCGCCAGCATGGTCTGGTCCCCGGACGGTCAATCGCTCGCCTTCACGCTTCTTGTGCAGGACGTTGTTCACCCTTCTTTCCTGCAAGAGGCGGTCGATGGGGCAGAAGAAAAACTCGGCAAGCCTTTTGACGGTCGGCAGGCGCCTCCGGTGCAGCTTACGCAGGCTGCTCGTTACCGCCGAGATGGTGGCACATGGCTAGGGGCAGGACACGAGCATCTATTTGTGCTCTCGACGGTGGACGGAAAGGTTCGTCAGGTGGGAGCGGAGTCCTTCGACGACTTGGAGCCAGCCTGGACCTCGGACAGCACGTCATTGCTATTCACTTCGGATCGGCGGCCGGAAAGAACTCATACTGTTCGGGAACTTTCAATCTACAAGATGGATCTCGCAACCGGAAACACCGTGCAATTGACGCATGCTCGGGGCAATTTTGGAGCACCGTCGGCCAGCCCTGACGGCCAATGGATCGCCTACACGGGATACGATGCGCGGCCAGTGAACTACACACGCAACGACCTCTATATGATGCGCGCAGATGGGACCGAACCGCACCGGGTCGCCGCGCAACTGGATCGCGACATCTACGACCCCCGCTGGGCGGCCGACTCACGAAGCCTATATGCGGAATACTCCGACCACGGCATTTTTCGATTGGGCCTATTCGGCTTGGATGGCGAAGTAAAGCAGCTGGTCTCAGGAATAGATGCGGGATTTTCCATCTCCCGCGGAGGCGATATCGCCTATGCCGGAAGCACCCCTACCGGTCCGAATGAACTGAGGCTGAAACGGACCGGCGTTGATCCAGTGGTCCTCACATCCTTGAACGCGTTCCTCGATCATAGGAAGCTAGCGCAGCTCTTGCATCTAGAGGCAAAGTCCAGTGCGGACGGTGTTCGTGTCGAAGGGTGGGCGCTCTTGCCAGCCGGTGCGTCGGGACATACAAGACTGCCCACTATTCTGGCGCTACATGGCGGACCGTTTGGGAGTGATGGGCCGAACTGGTCAAGCGCGTTTCAGTTGTATGCGGCTGCGGGGTACGCCGTAATTTATGTGAATTATCGAGGCTCGACGTCCTACGGAACAAGCTTTTCGGAGCCCGCCAACCACAACTTTCCCAGCTGCGCCTTTGACGACGTAATGAGCATCGTCGATGAAGGGATTCGCCTCGGCTTCGTTGACCCTAAGCGATCGTTTGTGACAGGAGGTTCAGCGGGAGGGCAACTGACCGCGTGGATCACCGGGAAAACGAAGCGCTTTAGTGCTGCTGTCGCAGAAAAGCCGGTAATCAACGTCCTAAGCGATTCGCTCACAACCGACCAGTACCTTGCCGCTCCGGACACAGATGAAGGAGACCCTTGGACGCGCGATAAAGAGCTTTGGGCCCAGTCCCCGCTCTCGCTGGCGGCTTCTATGACAACGCCAATGCTCTTTATCGTCGGTGAAGAGGACTACCGAACACCGCTGGACCAGACGCTTCAGCTCTACGATGCTCTGCAGCTACAGAACGTGCCTACAGCCTTGATGCGAGTACCGGGTGCTGGCCACGAGAGTCTGGCCAGTCGACCTTCGCAGTTTGTTGCAGAGATTGCAGCAACGCTTGCTTGGTTTCAAAAGTACACTCTTCCGTCCTCCCAATAAAGCTTGTTATTCGACAGGTCTTTGGCTTTTCACGCTCTTGGAAGTCCGGCCATCGACTTACCAATATGAGCCCTGGAAACACTCAGAGGGTAGGAATGGCTAAGGTTATGCTCGCGTCAATCGCGCTCGCGTTCGGTTGTATGATCAAAGCGACTCCTATCAAGCCTTCAATTGCTCCCCTCCAAGGCTAAACTTCACATTGGAGTAGCATTTCACATGGGAGGTAAACCGACCAAAATACTTCATCTGCATACTGGTTAAGGATGGTTGTTCATCTGACTGGCCATTTGTTTGAAGATTTGCGAAGCCCGCTTCATCACGCAGACAGACACGATGTCGATGCGGGGATCGTGTATCTGCTCCGCAGAGTTCGCGTAAGCCGTTCTCGCTCCAAAAGCCTGAGCGGCCGCATCCGATTTTGCCTGGCTGCCGGAAGCAACAGCACCCAATTCAACACCTCTGAGATTTCTAACGGCTGGAACGTGCGAATCGCGTGCCCAGCCATGGTCCGCGCCGGCCCCGATGATTCCGACTTGTAGCGGTCTTTGCATATCGTTTTCTCCGTATGCGTCGTTCCGGGAATCATGACCGCACTTCGACGATGATCGTTCCGCTGCCCATTGGAATGCTGTATCAAAAAGCACACAAGGTGGAAGCCGTAAGTGCTTCTTGGATTGACTGCGCTGCGAGGTCCACGCAATTGCTACATATCAAAGTCAATTGCGCACACCTATCTGATCGGGTAATGTAGAGTATCGTCATATCCGCCTCCACACAGAACGCCCCGTCAGCGTTTCGGACTATCAACTCCTCAAGAGAATCATTCTGAGTTATCTGCCGATTGGACACTAGACCTGACGCGTGTTGCTGGCGAAGTGTTCCTCATTCATGGATATGCGAGTGTATGACCAGAAGATGGCGTTTAGGACACCGAATTTCTCAACAGCGCGAGGGAAATCTACTCGGAGAGCGAGTACCGAAATGTTTTCCCAGCTGGAGGTCTCAGAGTACCTGCGGCGGTGTTGATCTTGCGCGCAAAGACCTGCTGATGGAAAAGGAATTGCGACTGACATGAGGAGGAGACGTGGGCACTTGGACAAAAGCTACTCGGCGAGCCTTTGCGAAAGGCCCAGTCACTGTCTCGAGTGACTCAGTGCAGTGGTCCTCCCTCCTAGCACGAGAGGCCGATTACACGAGCATTGATGAGATCACTACGTTGACGGTACCCGATGTGCGGATCGCGTTTTTCCGCAATCATATATCCAAGTTGGAATCTCGGAGTGGCAGCATGTGGGCTACTCGTTCATACCTATCAGGCAGCGGATTCCTAGAACCGCCGGGCAGCTCGCGACAATTTCGTTGGAATTCAAGAGATCAGCCTCGAATCGCGGTACGCACTCTTTACCTCTCACAACAGGTAGTATCCTCGGTCGCAACTACGCTGCAACAGGCGGGATGTCACCACGTTGATCGAATCCCAGAAATCCCTTTTCTTGATGATCCGCATCTTGCCAACTTCAGCGCTGCTTTAATCTCGGCGGTTCGCGCTGGAGCTCCAGATTTTTACGCTCAGGCTGCTGCACAGTGGATCGCTGCGCATCTACTGATTGGCCCTTCGAAAAGCCTTGAATGGCGCCAATCGCTGTCCCGCGAGCGCATCTCTGACTACCGCCTTATTAGAGTACTGGAGTATGTCGACGCGCACTTGTCTGACCGCCTGGACCTCCACGTGCTTTCTAAGGAGGCCGGCATCAGTCCATTTCACTTTGCGGCATTGTTTAAAAAAGCAGTGGGAGCTACGCCTCACCGGCATGTGCTGCACCTGAGGATGGAGACCGCGAGATCGATGCTTCGCGACACAGACAAGAGCGCTCTTGACATTGCTTTGACGTGCGGGTTCGGAAGCGCGTCACACTTCGCAAGCACTTTCCGTCGCCAGTTTTCGCAAAGCCCCTCTCAATACAGATCTCTCAACCGCTCAAATGCTAAGCCATGCATAACGTCCAACGCTCGTTGAACAAGATGACGAACCGGCGCGTTACTAGCTAGAAGGCCACGCCCGTAAAAACTCGTAATGAGTCTCCTGCACCGTTCCGTCCGACGGCGTGAGATGATCCTCCTCCGTTTGGAAATAGAAAGTTGGCCTCTTCGATACATCTACGCACGAAAGTGAGATCGACCTCTCGCCATTACCAGATCCGGCGCTCGTCACGGATGGTTCGTAACGGAGGAGAACTTCCGAAGCGATGCCCAGCAGTTCGCGTGCTCCCAGCAGGAGATCTTTGACGGATACACTTCCAATCCCGCTTGGAGCCGACTCTAGGCACAAGCAGCGCAGCAAGTCGCCCAGATGTGGATGTCATCTCCTGCACTGTCCCGTGTTGTACACGCGCGATTGTGGCTTGCCGCCTCTGGAGCCACGGTCGTTCGTCGCTCCCTTCAAAGCACGACTTGCCGATTTGCCCAAGATGAAGGCCGAGAGTCCTTCCCACGAAGTGAGCTAGCGAGCGGGTGTTGGCGAATCCTCACCTCAGCTCGGCACTCTGATCCATGCATGCAGACTCGATCCTTTGCGTGGACATCGCAAGATCTAGCCGGCCGAGCGGACAGGTCGCGCTCCACTTTGCTCAGCGCTTTCGCGATTGTCTAGGAGAAACTCCGTAAGCTATTTCTCGCACCTGCAAGTAATGCTGGCGGCGGAAACGCTCATTCATAAGCCGCGACAACTTGGCATAATCAATTGGGTATCAACCGGAGCAATCGTCCAACACCGCTTTCAAGCGATCATGGGATGCTCGCCGAGAACCCTATGCAAGCGCAGAAACAGACGAAAACCGTATTGGGCGGAAGTGCAAGGCTTAGTCAGAAATTTAACCCATAACTCACAGCGTAGTCTTCGTGACCGTTCGCTCGGCGAGAATGGGTTGCACGGCCGAGTCGAGGTACGCTTGCCTCATCGAGGCGCTCGAATCGAGCGGTGCGACTCTACAATGGTCGCAGGCCGGTGCGGGAGCTCAAACATGACTACGACTTCAATGCCGGAAAGCACATCAGAACCTGAGCCAAGTCTCTCCTCGGTATCCGGACTCCTCGTCATCGCATGTGTCTTTACGGTGGTTGGTGGGTTTACAGATGCATACTCGTTCCTTGCTCATGACCACGTTTTTGCCAATGCGCAAACGGGCAACGTCGTTTTCCTTGCGGTATACGTCTCCGCCCGCGATTGGTCTGGAGCCCTACGACACCTTCCACCGATCGGCGCGTACGTCCTTGGAACCGCTATCGGTAAGGCTTTGGGCGCACAGCCTGTCAAACGCACGTTCCGGGCGACGTTGATCTGTCAAGCGATAGAGCTGTTCGTACTGTTCTTCCTGAGTTTCGGAGCGGTTGGAATGAGGGAGAGCTATGTTGTACCCCTGATCTCGTTCGCGGCAGCTCTACAAAACTCAAGCTTCGGCGCAGTTGGTCCCTGGACTTTCAATAGTGCTATGACGACAGGCAACCTTCGCAATGCCACGAGCGGATTTGTTCTGTGGCAATTAGGCCGGCACACCAGGCACAATCGCAGTCAGTTTGTTGTTTCTGCTTTGGCCATCATTTCCTTCTCGACAGGAGCTTTTCTGGGTGCGTTCATCACGCGATTTGCACCTAATTATGCCCTGGTGCCCTGTCTGTTGCTGGTCTCTTTGGGGCTGGTGCTCACATTGCGGCAAAGAATACAGATGAAACGGCTCTTTTCCGGTGAGCGTGACGAAGCGCCAGCATAAATTGAGCTTTTGTTCCGGTGCTTGCGTACCCACAAGATCGTGGGCGGATCCACCGGCCGTATGCATGTACCGCAAGATTGTTCCACTCAGGAAGACTAGTGATCTCTGGAAACAGCCCTTTCTACAGCACTGAAGGGAGCCGGGCGGAGGTGGACCGAGCTGGCGTGGTACTGATACACGCTACGCTCGGCTATGTTGCAAATGGCAGACCGTATCGAATCCTGTCGTCAGGCATGGAGCGCTACTTCAGCTCAGGTCAATGGCCGATGACATCCGACTCCTCGATTTGGGCCTCCGATCGGATAAGCCGTCCACCAGACTCATCTGCTCCGTCGTGAGCCTGAGGCCGAACACATTTCAGTGCATCGGGCTGCGCCGTCCTGGCGTCGTACTTCCCCACCTCCACCTTCTCCAACTTGAGCACAACCTGTCTCTCGGTTCAATGTCCGGCGGCTCGGCCCGCCTTTAGGAGCACGCTTCGAGATCCAAACGGAGTGGGAGAAGCATAGGCGGGTCCGTTCTAGCAGACCTTAGGTACGCTGTCGGATCTCCGGACAGTCGCGTTGTGGCGAAGATCGGGTACGGCTCTTTTAGCTAAGGGCCACGAAGTGGCGCAGATGATCGGCCGCAAGCTACCCATCATACTTTCCCTGGTCCATAAGAATGGATACACCATCGAGGTACAGATCCACGATGAACCCCACGTCCAGGGTTCGGGAAGTTCATTCACGAGCGTCGACGATACCTGGTATAAAGCGGTTCCCAGATATTGGCATCCAGTTCGGCTTCAAGCAGGCCGCCGTCTGATAATTGGGAGACTTCATCTTGGATTGCCTGAGTACCGACTGCTCGTCCTATGCTGCGACCTAGCCGTCGGGCCTCTGAGATGGGCGGCAGAAGAGCACCATCCTTGTTCTTCTGCGTTGGAACGTGACGAATGAGTTCTTCGGTCGCAGCTGGCGGCATCCTGAAAGGGATAGGTGTGGATGTCCTCGCCGGTGGCCGGGTTCATCGTGGTAACGCTGGTTGGCTTCAGCTTCTGATTCTGCGCCATGAAAACTCCTATGAAGCCTTACGTGTCACGTGCAAGTTAATGAGGCGGTCCAATGCGTTTGTGTCTGTCGCAGTCTGCTGTCTCATGGGCTAGAGGGCCGAGCGCTAGCGAAAGGCAGGCTTCGGTTGCTCGGTTTCAACAAACTCCTTGAGGTGATGCATCAGCGCACCCCACAAGGTATTGCAGGTTCTCAGCTTCTCGTCAGACTCCTGAAAGCCTTCGTGATCAAGATCGACGAGGGTTCGGTCTTTGCCTGCCTCGGAAAGATGAAAGGTGGCCGTCGTGCCAGCAGACTGGCCGGGTCCGGCCAAGCACTTCCAGCGTACAAGCGAGCCCTGCTGAGCCTCGGCCACGCTCCAACGGAATGGGCCTTCTTTTTCAGAGAAAGAGAGTGTAACTTCGCCGCCTTTGTCGCTTTTGCCGGACACATCGGGCGAGTACCATCCCTTCAGTCCGTCCACCGTTGTGATTGCCTGGAAGACATCTTCCTTAGGTGCAGCGATTGAGATCCTGTGTTCGCTCTTGGCCATAGCCGTCTCCTTGGGGTTGCAGTTTTAGTCCTTTAGGCCGCACGAACCGGCCCAGAAAGGTTATGCGATCAGCGACCCGGCGGGCTCGCGCACTGCGGTTTTATCTTGCTGACCGTCGCTTGTCTTTGCGGGCCCGTCCCAGCGTGGGAACAGGTCCTCGTCAAGCTCGATCCCGAGCAGGTCGAGGGAGCGGTTCACTGTCTGGTCGACGATCTCTTCCAAGGTCTTCGGCCGATGATAGAAAGCGGGAACCGGAGGCATGACGATCGCTCCCATCTCGGTCACCTGCACAAGCAGGCGAAGATGACCGAGATGAAGCGGAGTCTCCCGCACAAGCAACACAAGAGGCCGCCGATCTTTCAGCATCACATCAGCGGCTCGCAGCAGAAGGTTGTCCGAGTACGATGTGGCGATGCCCGACACGGTCTTCATCGAGCAGGGAGCCACGATCATGCCGGTCGCGCGAAAGGAACCGGACGAGATCGACGCGGCGATATCGTTCGCCTTATGAGCCCGATACGCCAGGCCCTCGACGTAGTCAACGCTGAGTTCTGTCTCCAGTGTGATAGTGCGCCGTGCCGCCGAGCTGAGAACAAGATGTACTTCAATGCTGCGAACGCTCTGCAGCATTTGAAGAAGCCGAATCCCATAGATAGCTCCACTCGCGCCGGAGATGCCGACCACAACACGTCTCATTTCAGCCCTCCTTCCGAATGTATCCACTCCAAAAAGGTGACCGGAACGCCATCCGGATCCTGGATCTGGAAAAGCCGAGCTCCCCACGAGGTCTCCGTGGGCACCGGCGCAGGCACCTCCATGTTGTCCCAGGCGGTCCGAATGTCTGCTACTTCAACGACGACGTGAACCCGTGCACTCATGTCTAGCAGAACGGGATGGCGCTCGCGAACGTTGTCTAGGATTTCGAGGCGAAGGCCGCCGCCAAGATCGAAGCGCTGCCCGCGCCCATTCACCCTGTCCCACTGTTCGACCGTCTGGAAGCCCAAGGTTACTTCGTAAAAATAAGTGACGTCTGCAAATGCATTGGTGGCAAATGCGATGTAGCTCATTGGCACACCGCCATGGGGAACTTGCCGCAGCAACGAGGGAGCACCTCGTCGGTCAATAATTGAAGACTGCGCTCCCACACAGCCCGTTCATGCTTCGCGTCGTAGCTGACAACGAGCAAATGGCCAAATCCGCCAACCTGCGCGTCGAAATTGCTTATGCGACGCGCGACCGTTTCGGGCGATCCGACTAACCACAACTCGTCGCAGAGATAGTCAAGTGTGACCGCTTCATCCGGCATCGCAGGATCGAGCTTGAGCATCGGTCCCAGACCGAGGCTGAAGTAAAGCGGAAGCAGGAACTCGCTCCAGCAACGACCCATCATGCCGTTGATCGCGCACGCCCGCGCCTCTCGATCCGTAGGAGCGACATAGACGTCCCGGATGATTCTCCAGTTCGCGCGATCGGCGACACGTCCCGTGCGCATCGCCCCGGCCTCAACTGCATCCCAGTGCTTCGCCGTAATCGTTGCATCAGGACTGATGCTGAGGCTGACCGGCAGATAGCCCTTCTCGCCGGCCAGTTTGTGATTTTCCGATCCCGCCGTCAGCGCAGCGATGGCTACGGGCGGATGCGGCTGTTGATACGGCTTCAGATGGTACCCCAACGTTTCGAAGGCGGAGGCTGTTCTGCCTGTGCTCCAGAACTCGCCTTCAAAGTCCGTTGATCCCGCTGTCCACAGACGGGTCATGATATCCAGCGCTTCAAACGTCATTCTTCGGTTCCGGCCGCCAGCCGTATCAAGATGGAAGAGTTGGTGGTCCGTAGGCAAAGCGCTGATTCCAACCCCCACCGCGTACCTGCCCTTTGCCATATGGTCGAGATACGCGACCCGATGAGCGAGCTCAACAGGATGGTGATACGGGAGGAGATGGCCCAGTGAGCCTAAGCGAATGGATGTAGTCCTTTGCAGCGCCTGCGCGATGAGCAGGTCGGGCGCCGGACAAGGTTCCCAGGACGACGTAAAGTGCTCCCCGATCCAAGCCTCCTCGAAGCCGAAGGCATCCAGCCGGGCCAGTTCCTCCAGGTCGAGCGCTTGCCCCTCCGCGACACTACGTTCGGGCGGGTGGGACGGCATCAGAAATGCGCCCAGTCTATTCATCAGATTTCGGTTTTTGCTCAGAGTGAACGAAGTCGGTATCGGAGAACGTGTAGGGATAGTCGGGCCGCTGATCCGTCATGCGCCCCAGCTTCGGTCGAAGCTCGCCGAAGGCGCGGTAGAGATTGCGATAGGGCTGGCTCGCGAAGTGGCTCACGATGTCATTCCAACTCCGCGGCTTTTCCCGGATCATCGCTTCGAGTTCCTTCGCGATCTCCGCATCCGACATAGGCTTCGCGTTCGCATCGACCTTCAACGGCTCCGAGACAACCGCAGCCGCATACGAGAAGGGGTCGACCTTGCCGACCAGCGGAATCGTGCAGTCGAAGCCCACCTTGGTGACAGCGTTTGGTGGATGATCCGTGTTTAGGCTTGGGTCGAGAGGCAACATGTTCTGCTGCTGCAGCAGCATGACGCCCGTTTCAGGATTGAACCTCCACGCCTGTGCCCACTTGACCCGCTCATCGTTGTAAATGTCGATGTCCTCATCGAATACGTAAGCCGTTTTCGGCATCCACTGCCGGGATCCTGCGAGCATGATGGCAAGCGCCTGCTTCGCGTCTCCACCAGACCGGGTTTTGATGCAGGCGTAGCCGATGTTGGAACAACCTGCCGGAGGGAGATAGACGTTCTGGACGAGGATGCCGGCCTTCACAAGCGCGTTATACAAATCCCCTTCGATAGCCGGTTGGAAAATGGCCATGTCGGTCCTGCCGGGGTGCAATCCACCAATGGTGGCGTACTGATAGATCGCATCCTTGCGGTGCGTAATGCAATCCACCACGAAGCGATTGTTGTGCGGAAGGCCGCCGCCATAGGTACCGGTGTACTCTCCATATGGGCCTTCATCGTGAACCCAGCCCTCGGAAGTGATGATGCGGCCTTCAATCACGATTTCAGCATTCGCCGGAATCGGAAGATCGTTCGTGATCCCTCTAATCAGCTTTGCCGGCTCTCCATAGAAGCCGCCGAGAACCTCCCAATCATCGCTGTCGGGGTTGCTCATCATCGAAGCGATGTGGTCCAGGGTCGGTCCGCCTATCAGCACGGTGATGGGCATGTCTTTGCCCTTGGCAGCGTAGTCTTCCGCCGCGATACGAGCACGGTGAGTCGCGTTCCGCATGTCGACATTGGTCTCATTCTTGGACCGGTACATGAACCGGTAGATTCCCTGATCGATCAGGCCGTTCTCCGGGTTTCGGCTCACTACGTTCGTGTCGTTCAGGTAAGCATTCCCGTCCTTCGGATGATGCTGGAACAGCGGAAACATCGTGAGATCGATGTCGTTACCCTTGTAGACGACCTCCTGACAGGGTGCACTGTCGACCATGACCGGTTTGATCGTCGTCTCGAAGCGCTTAGAGATCTCCTGCCCCACCTTCTTTGGGTCGCAATCGAGTGCGAGAGAATACATCGGCCGAGCTCCGTAACCATTGGCGAAAAATGGAAACTGACAGTCCTTTACGTGCTCGACCAAGATCGCTGTATCTGGGTTTTGCTCCATCAGGAGTGGCAGTTCATCGACCCGTCTTTCCTCACCGATGCGCGTGATCAGACCGGCCTTCTCCATAGCGACGATCGATTCACGTAAGCTTTGTTGCGGCATAAGATCATCCCTCCTTCAGAGGCACGCTGGTTGATTTTTGGCCTGCCGCCTCTCGAAAACAGGCACGGAAGACCACAGAGGCTTGCGGTGGCGAAGTCAACTGCTTGCCGGCGAAGCTTTCAAAGCTTTAACGTAAATTTTTGCTGACCCGTGAGGACCACTTGGCCCTTGTGGTTGTAAACGACGATCGCCATTAGCACGTGCCCCTTGTTGTCTTTGGGTGTGAGTTCGGCGATCTCGAGCGCAGGATAGAGCGTATCGCCCACATAGCAGGCCGTGACGAACTTACAGGAGACCTCATCAAGTGCCTCGATCGATTCGCCAACATAATGAGTGAAGAGCGACGCTCCGGGCGCGGTGAAAGCAAGCAGTTGGAAGGGTTGCACAAGAGCGGCAGGCATGTTGTGAGCTCTGGCATAGTCGTCGTTATAGTGACGGGGATGCGTGTCGCAGGATACAGCCTGGAATTCCGATGTGTGCGCTACCGTCAAGGTGCGGCTCGGCGCGCGGAAAACGTCTCCCACTTTGAGATCGTTGAAGGTCTTGGCCGGAACGATAACCCATTTCGACGGGTCGAAATGATCTCCGCCAAGCATATTCGTGAAATTGACCGAGTTCTGCGCGGGGGCCTCCGACATCATTGTTTCTCCTTTGAGCATGTCGCTAGGTCGAGCTGGATTTGGTTCCCCCGAAGCTGAAACTGAATCTGTTAACAATGCGGCACCCAGTCCCAGTGCGCTGCCCTCCAGGAACATTCTGCGAGTGTGTGCTTTCATTCAGTACTCCCGAGGATCCCGTGTGATCACGAGGATCCTTCCAATTGATCCTGCGCTCGCCCAAAGATTCAAAGCTGTGCAGTTTCGTACAGGTCATGCCGGAAACCGTGAACATCCTAGCTCCGTATACACGGGAGTGCGGGACAGGCTGCACGCTGCTGCTCCTGCGGCGCAGACCGAGCACTCGCGTGCTGTTCAAAGGGGGAAATCCAGCAGTTCTTCACCTTTGAGCAGAAGACGCTTAGTTGTCACTAAATCGAGGAATCGCTATTTTATGACACTTTTTCGCTTGTATTCGCAAGCCAGGATGCGGACCGGAATGTTAACGATTGAGCATCCTGCAATGTTAGGCAGCAAACATTGCACTGTGGAGATTGGTCACAGCCTTTGCAGATTCCGAAAATAAGTTCGCTCAACAGCCAGATAGGACCTGAATGCCTGAAACTCGTGCGAAGACGTTCGATCCGCTCGCATTTCTTGCGAACGCTGGTGTTGGCCGGAAGGTCATTCGAATAAAGCCGAAGGCCATGATCTTTTCTCAGGGAGGTGATGCCAATGCGGTCTTTTACATCCAGAGTGGACGAGCAAAACTGACGGTAGTTTCTCAAACTGGAAAACAGGCAACCATTACGCTTCTTGCGGCGGGAGATTTCGTGGGAGAAGAATCCGTAGCTGCTGTGCTTGGGCCTCGTTTAGCAACCGCAACGGCGATCACGGCCTGCTCGGTCCTAAAAATCACTCGTGACGAAATGATACGTGTAATACACGAAGAGCCAGCATTTTCAGAGCACTTTCTGGCCTTCGTGCTCTCTAGAAGCATGCGAACTCAAGCGGATCTCGTTGATCAGCTATTCAATTCGAGTGAGAAGAGGTTAGCAAGAGTGCTGTTGCTAATGGCAGAATTTGAGAAACCAGGCGAACCCCAAATGCTCATTCCGAAAATATCGCAAGAAGCGCTAGCGCAGATAATAGGAAGCACGCGAGCCCGCGTGAGCTTTTTTATGAATCGCTTTAGGAAATTGGGTTTCGTGGATTATAACGGCCGGATAAGAGTTAACAAATCCCTGCTCAATGTCGTTCTCCATGACCAATTATCTGAAGGCAATGCGAAAGCGCCCGTTTTGGTCAGCAAGACTGTAGGATAGCCCCGTCGTAGGTCAGTAACCCTGCGCTACTCACGCACAGGGCCGGATCATTACACTTGCGTCAACCGGTATCTACCATGTTGAAGACTGATATGGCCTGTTTCTGCGGTTAGGACGACGACCACCCGCACGGAATGCCTAAGCAGGCCACCACTAGCTGAATCCATCGAGGAGGTCGTGCAGATCCTCGCAACATAGCCTGAAGCGGACAAGATCCTCGTCAAGAGGGTTTATCCCCTGCGGTTTGCTGGCGACGTGGATGCTGAGAAGTTCAACAGCTTCCTCGAACAGTTCAACACGGCGATGGCGAGCCACTAAGCGCGTACAACGGGTCGGCAGGCTGTTCCTGCGGCTGCGCCAGGAGGCAGGCGAACAATATTCAGCAAGGAACAGTAAATGACCCGTTCCGAAGGAGGCAAGAACAAGCAGAACCGTTCGACATGAAACAGGAAGACCTGGCGATTAAATATACGCTGCGGTGTCATAGCTTTTGAGACTCCGATGCTTGCTGACGGACTGCCCGCTTGCCCCTGCGTTCTGCAACTCGCTGTGAGTTTCGTACACTTAGCAGCGCTCGATCGATCAATTGATTCCCGTATTTCTCCGTCAACGCGGGGTGACGAAGCAGCAACCGAAGATAGATCGGTGCAACGATCGCATCGAGTAGAAGCTCCGCGTCTGTCGCGGCTATAAATTCGCCCGACGCGATTCCGCGCTCGATGCCGGCTATGGTTGATGCTCTCCTCGGGCGGATGTGGTTGTCGTAGAGTTCCTTCAGGATCGACGGATCTGCCTGTCCCTCAGCAATCAGGTCCGTGACGACCTTTCCGAATAACCCATGGCATTCAGCGATGAGGCGCTTCACCCTGGTACGCAGGGCCTCTTCCTCCGTGGCCGTTTCTGGCAGTTCGACGATGACGTTGAAGCGCTCCTGGAACATGGCGAGGATCAACGCGGCCTTGGAAGGCCACCATTTATAGAGCGTGGGCTTTCCAACTCCCGCTCGCTTTGCGACGGCCTCCATGGTCAGATCACGAGCGGGGATTTCTTGAAGCAGTCCAGCGACGGCGTCCATGATCGCCGCATGAGACGCCGCTGCTTCGCTTCGCGGTCTCCCCATCGGGGCCGGCTTGGGCTTCGAACGCGGCACAAATCAAAGTTACCAGAACGGAGCGTAAAACTAAATGCATCTGCGGACTTCCCTTTACGTCTAGTAAAGTATGATGGTTGACGCTCGCACCTTTCAGGAGGAAACACCAATGCAAAGTCTTCAGAAGGATCACACCACAGCTCCGTGGTTGGTGCAGCATCCACTAACCGCGCAAGACCAAGCTGAGATGGACGCGATGCGCGTTATCGTTGAACCCAACAAAGGCAAGCTGCAGGGCACCGCAGCCCGAGTTCCCTTCGACTCCATCATGGAGCACGTCTCTGCCCCTGTCGGCATAGCCTACGAGGCGGACCAGATTGGGGGCGTTTCGGGATGGTGGTGCCGCCCCGAAGGCGCACGGCCCGGCGAAGCGGTCATGCACATCCATGGCGGATGGTTCCACTGGGGCTCCGCACAGGCGTTTCGGCACTTGGCAGGCCATATTGCCATCAGCGCTGGGGTACCCGTCTTCTTGCCGGACTACCGCCTTGCCCCGGAGCACCCTTCTCCTGCCGCTGCTGAAGACATCCGGGCTTGCTATGCCGGTTTGATCGAGCGAGGCTTTGCGAAGATCGCCGTCACGGGTGATTCCGCCGGCGGCAATCTGGCGCTTGAGCTGCTTGTGCATCTTGGAATCGGCAGTGCAGCGCTCGTTGGTGGAGTGGCGCTTTCGCCGGTGACCGATCTGACCCTCTCCGGAGACAGCTGGTCGACCCGCGCTCGAGACGATCCATACTTCACGAAGCCCCAAGTTGCCGAACTCGTGCGTTCCTATCTGAATGGCCACAGTCCGGAAGACCCCCTCGCCTCACCGCTGTTTGCCGATCTTAAAGGGCTGGCTCCTATCCGTGTGCATGTCGGAACCGCTGAGGTCCTACTCGACGATTCGGTCCGGTTTGTCGAGCGCGCGACCGCCGCCGGCGTGGATGCTCGGCTCGATGTATGGGAGGGAATGGCTCACGGGCACATGGGGGCGGTCGGACGCCTCGCAGCATCCGCCGAGACCCTCCAGCTTATCGGCCAATCTCTGTCTGAATGGTTCACCAACTCAAAAGATAAAAAGTAAAACTTGGCCCAGATTTTGGCGGAAGTCGCCGAGGTTTTCTGCGCCTCGGCAACTTCTGCTTCCAGGCTATTCAGATGAGGTGAATGACGGGAAGTCTCAGCTTGGGAAGTGTATCGACCTGTAGTCACAAACCGAGTTTCAAAGCACTACCGAGGAGCAAATACAAGATGACGTAACTTATCCGGTCTGACTTCAGCCCGGGGCTGGAAACGGCTCGTCAAAAGTTGAGTTAGGTTCCAAGTAAAGCAGGCCGCGCCTCGCATCGAACGTCAGCGTAAAACGGCGCATCATTTCCATTCCGATGATGGCAACTGCACCGGCCGGTCCCCACACGTGCCAAAACTTAACTGGTCCAATGACGACCGTGTCATACACCCCGGAGAGGTCCTCATAGCTATTGCCCAGCCCATTGCCGAGCGTTGTCTTCTGCGTTACGGGCGAACTCCTGATAGTAGCGTCATCGATTGAGTCCTCTGAACCCGTATCCACTCGCAGTTTCCGCTGAGCCAGCTCGTTAGGCTTGGCGGCCAAGCCGATTTGGACGTAAAGACGACTGTTCGTGAGCTCTAACGGGAGCGACTTGCCGTCGCCCACATAGACAAATGTCTTCGGGTCATAGAAGGCAATGTTGTGCGCAACGGGATCAATGCGGACAGCATACTGCTCCAGGAACTCTGCACCGATAAGGCCGTACCCTATCGCTGGGAGCGGGACTTTGGATAGATCCACGATCTTGGCGTGAGAAACACGTGTTCCAAGGCCGCCTATCGTTAGCTCAACCTCGCCCGCGTCATAGCAGGAATATCCCCTTTGCCGGCTCCATGAATGATGCCGCTGGACCTTGAATCGATGTGCAGGCGCTGCGCCAAAGCGGTATCGATGATGCTGTTCAGCGCCCCGGTATTGAAGATGAACCAACGAGGGCTCGGTCCATTCGCCTGGACAGGAACGTAGATCAGTTTGCCGACCGCGATATCTAATTTTGGCCAGAGGGCGATTACCCGCAACATGCTGCTGTCCACCGGCGGGAGCTACAAAGACGGCTGCATACAAGAGACTGCAAATCAGTAATGTAGTTCTCATGCAGTTCTCCCAAATCCGAGGCGCTTGACCCAGATAGACCTTGCTGCTCCTCAAGAACCTATTTGAAAATCTCCGCATCTCCTCTTTGCGATGCATTGGATGTAGATTGATTATTTCTTTGCAACGTCTGCAACCTCCAAGATCGAAGTGATTGAGTTCGTCATCGCTGGCCATGTTCTTGAAAAGGAAATATCTTGAGGAATTACCTCTTCCGTGGCCCAAACCTGACTGTTTGTCGAGACCCGGAACAACTGGGCATCGACCTTGACTGCGCCGTTAGCTCGTTGGACATCTCCCAGCCGGACACAGTCCGCCCCGAGCTGGTTCCTAATCTTGATAACGCACTCGTTTGTCTTCTTGAATGTTCTCGCAGTCATCGGGTCGATTACGCTCAGACGAGCCGGATTGCGGCGGGCTAATCCGCTGGTCAGCTCGGCCGATGCAATCTCTTCGAAAGCGGGTCGCCTTTTTCGGCGCTCAGATTATCGAAAGACAGAACAAGCACGGTGATGTTCCGCTGACGTTGATTGAGCGCTACGCCGGACGAAAGCCCGATCAGGAGGACGATGCACGCGGCCACGACGAAAATTCGACGCTTCCACCAGGACACGCCGACGAGTGTTTGCGCAACCGGCGCGATCTCTGTCACTTCCGCGACGAATCGATAACCGCGACGCGGAACCGTCTGGATGAATCTGGATTCAGAGGCGTGTCATGGAAGGTTTCCCGAAGACGACGGATGCACCAATTAAGCCCCTGCTCGCAGTCAACGACCGTATCCTCGCCCCAGACATGCTGTTGCAGTGTCTCCCGCGTGAAGAGTTCCCCAGGCCGAGCGACGAGCATTGCAAGTACCCGGGCAGGCTATGGCTGAAGGTGAATCGTCGCTGTGCCCTGCCACAGTTCGCCTGTTTCGCTGTCAAACTCGAAATCGCCGAATCGAAGTCTCATCCATCCTCAGCATACCGCTATGGCGTTCGATGGCGGCGCATAAAGGACCGGACAGCTAATTGGTGATCTACTGACAGCTCTCCAGGCTGGCGGGCCAGCTGGTAGTCGCCCGGATAGGTATCGCTAAACGCCCATGTCGCAAGGATCGATTCTGGATCGGTCCTAAATCGCCAATGCGCTTACTGAAGGGTGATAAGCCTTAGAGGCCGGCTTGCGAGGTTCTCAAGGTCTGCTTGCTCGCGGGCTAGAGCTAAGAAAGGTCGAGGATGATCGAACCAACTCCACTGCTTCGCGCGTAGGTGCGATGCGCCTCTTGAACATCAGCCATCGGAAATACGGCCTTGATTGCAACCCGGATGCGACCCTCAGCAAGCCACCGGAAGAGAAGAGCCAGATCCGGAGAAAGATGCTTAGAACTCCTGAATAAGCCGAAGAACGTTGTCCGTTTACCTGACCAGAAGAACAGATTGCGGGTAAATAACTTTAGCATCATAGGCAGCGGTGAGGGTCTTGATTCGTTGCGCAGCGCAGGTAGGTTCTGACCGTAGCCTACGAGGAGGCCACCTTTGCGCAGAATGGAATAACTCTCATCTCATCCCCGAACTGCGGCACGAGTACTTTTCTTATTGTATTTTCCATGTTCTTTCTCCTCTATCGACCCTGCTGTATGAAATCCTGTCTTCAACTTACACCGTAAGCCTAAGTAATGCCCCTGTCAAGACTTACAATGTAATCCATGACTTATCCCAAGTTGCTTTCATCTGAGGAAATTCTGGAGACAGCGGTACACCTAGTGGAGAATGGAGATGCTAGCGGGCTCTCGTTGCGAGCTGTTGCCGCGGAGCTCGGCGTCAAGGCACCGAGTTTGTACCGCTACTTCCCGGACAAGGAAGCGTTGGAGGTTGCTGTTGCTGAGGAGATTCTGAACGTCATGCTGGTCGACTTCCGGCGTGCGTCGGCAACCAAGAAACCGGAAAACAGATTCCGGAGAGTGGTGGCTATCTACCCGCGCTTTGCGCGGGAACGATTTCCGCTTTATGCGTTTGTTATTCAGCACAATCATCCTGAGCGTTATGCTTCAGGGGCGGGTAAAGCCGTCTGGGACCTGATGGTGGACGTCGTCAGTGCCGTCTCAGAACAGCCGGACGATACCGCTGCGGCTGTCGTTACCTGGGCGTTTTTGCATGGATACGCCACACTTGAACATGCCGGCGCATTCGGGATATCTGGTCCCAAAGGCGGCTTGAAGCGGGGTGTAGAAGCGTTCCTGGGCAACTTCCGCAGTGGCAAGCACTCCACTAGGAAACGATGACTCATACTGACCAGGGACAAGAGTGTCCCGGTAGGAACTATTCCCTCATCCTATCCAAGAGGGAAGTTGAGTGCGTCGGTCTGTTCTCGCCCCGTGAGCACGCTTGGGCGCCATTGTTTCCGAGAAGCCGACCTTCCACTACTTACTTGCAAGCCGGGAGCCCAGGACGGCAAAGAGTAGGCGAACGAGTGCAATCCAACTTCTCGGCTTCATTTTGTCCAAGCCTGCAGAAAGCCGAATAACACGGACCAACTCCGGTTGGGGAAACTCAAGAACGACATTGCCCAGCATCTTCGACGAACTGTCGCGGTTCTTCGGTGCCTTTTCACGGTCGGCACGTTGCAGAAGCGACGGCAGCTGCTCGATTGTCGGATCCGGGCAGTAAGCCGGGGTCCCCGGCTGGTAGCGCCAAGATTCTGACAAAAGGCCCGCATCAAACGCATCAAAACCGAGTGCCTCCACGAGGTTCATCACCAGTTGCTTTGATTGAGCGTCATCTCCCGCCACCGGGAGCGCAATCCGATTCTTCGCGCCCTTGGGAAAACCTTTGCGCTGCAAACTATCTGCGGTGAT
Source organism: uncultured Acidobacteriaceae bacterium (assembly GCA_964249905.1). Classification (GTDB taxonomy): domain Bacteria; phylum Acidobacteriota; class Terriglobia; order Terriglobales; family Acidobacteriaceae; genus Edaphobacter. Next base: position 26,262 of record CAXUEE010000004.1, on the reverse strand, counting down.
GTTGTTGAATGCCTTGATCACTGGGCGTCCCAGGTTGCGGGAGGTCCATTCGGACTCCACTAGCCCTGCATCGATCTCACGGATTAGACCGTCTCGGGGCGGATAGTAGTTTCCCGTGTCGATGATCGGCGCACTCGCCGGCAACTGAATAAGAAGATCCTTGGGTAAGGATAAAACGCCCCTCAAGGGAATGGTGAGCACGAGCAAATCAACGCCCTTTGCTGCTTCAAAAGCAGAAACGGGAACGGCACCTGTCTCACGGGCGATTTGCGACAGTGTCTCAGGTCCACGCGAGTTTGCGATAAACACAGCATGGCCTAGCTGACGAAAGTGCCGCGCCAGAACTGATCCGATGTTGCCCGCTCCTATGATCCCAATCTTCATCTCGTCTCCTCCACTTGTCAGGGATCACGTAAAGATTGGACATAGTACAACGACCGTTTCCCACGAAGAGAATAAATGAGAAAACGATCGTTGTCGAGTTGCTGAAATCCTGTTTACTCTTGAGGAATGGCGAAAAGCTCCGACAAACCCGGCCCTCAACGCACTGCCAAATCAGAACTAATTGCTGAAAAGGACCGCGTTATTGTTCTTGCGGCTCGCGAGAACTTTCTTCGCGACGGTTTTGCCGGTGCATCCATGGATGCCATCGCAAAATCCGCTGGTGTCTCCGTGAAGACGATCTACGGTCATTTTTCGAACAAGGATGAACTTTTCAGCAAGGTCATGGTTGGAGCGTGTACGGATAATATCTTTGGTGACATCCCATCGGAGGACGTCCTTCGGCAACGATTCGCATGGTTCTCGAAAGCAACACAACAAGGACTGTTCGAAGCGGGCAAGGAATATCTTCGGCATTTACTTTCAAAGGAGGAACTGGCGCTCTACCGTGCGGTAACACGCGATGCCGACCGCTTTCCGGAACTTGGGCGGCAGTATCAACAGACCATCGCAAGGGGCAGGACGGGCATCCTGATCGCCTATCTGAGAAGTATCTTCCGAAGTAGAGAGTGGACCAGGCAAAGCGCAGTACAGGATGCGGCTACCTATGAGGGACTTCTTCGCTCCCGGATTTTCGAGGAAGCCCTGCACGGCCTGTCGAGCGCCAATTCAAACGCCATCGAACAGCATGCAATGCTTGCGTCTAAAACGATGTGGAAGCTACTCACGGATGACCACAGGTAACTACCTATAAATTCTGGTCTCGTCAGTAATGTTTCAACGAGTAGTAATCGACGATGCGTTTTGCTGGCTGAAGGGCGCTCAAACCCGCATTGGCCTGATATCACCACTTGAGATTACGATCTCTAAACACAAGCTGGCCCGACGAGACAGCATAAGGGAGCGCCAAACTTCTTGCTTGGCCTCCCCCATGGTTCCCAGCCGGGCTCATTGTCTACCAGGAGTACACTCCGTCCTTGTTAATGAAGCTTCCGGTCGGTCCATCGCCCGGTAGTTGCGCAAGGCGCACGATGGCGACCGCGCCTTCTTCGACCGTTTGCGGTCCGCTATGGTTATTTAGATCGGTAGCGGTATAGCCCGGGCAGGCAGAGTTAATCTTGATATTGGTCTCGCGAAGGTCATAGGCTAGGTCCACTGTAAACATGTTGAGGGCAGCCTTCGATGCGTTGTAGGCGAGGGCTTTTGCATGGTAAAACGGCGAATGTGGATCTCTGTTGATGGTGAGTGAGCCTAGTCCACTGGACACATTCACAATGCGTGCAGCCTCTGCAGCCCGCAGGAGCGGAAGCAGGGGCTGAGTGAACGCCACCGTTCCGAAAAAGTTCGTTTCGAACGTTCGTCTCAGCGTCTCGATGCTGACATCGCTGGCGTGTCCGTCTTCCTGCGCGAAGATTCCCGCATTGTTTACGAGCACGTCTAAGCGTCCGAACTCCTCCCCTATCTGCTTCGCGAGCGCCAGAGCAGTATCTGAGGCGCGATTCAGATCCGCCGCAACAAAGCGGACATCCAGGCCTTCTCCACGCAATCGGTTGGCAGCCTCTTCTCCTCGTGAAGCATCTCGCGCCCCCAACAACACCGTGAAGCCGGCGCGTCCCAACTGACGGGCCACCTCGAATCCAATACCTTTGTTCGCCCCTGTAATCAAAACTATCTTTGCCATAAAGCCCTCGTGACGGTGCTGAAATTGGACCGATGCTCTCCTAAAGATGTACAGCGTGCATCACCATGTTGTACAACGTACATGTTTGTTCAGGTATGCGTCAACATGTACATTGTTCTTAATGGCGTATCCGGCGAAGACTGATCGAGAGAGTGTTCTGGCTGCCGCTCTGGAGCAGGTTGAAAGCGAAGGAGTGGAAAACCTCGCTATCCGGTCCGTGGCAGCGAAGCTCGGGCTAGCGCCGAACGCGCTTTATCGGTACTTTGAGAGCCTCGCAGCTCTGGAGGCAGCTCTGGCCGAGGAGGCTCGTCAGCAGATGCTCGGGATCATGCAGAAGGCTGCGGGGCGAAAAGGCCCCTCCGAAACCATCCGTGCGATCTCTGAGGCGTACCTCCGCTTCGCTCAGCAACGGCCCCGCGTTTTTGCTCTTTACCTTAAGACATCCGGGGCCGGTTCACATAATCCGCAATGCACCCGAAATGCAAAGTTCTTCCTGGAACAAGTGACTCGTGTGTACGGCGAAGAGCGGGCGTGGAAGGCCTCTCATGCCCTTTGGGCATTTCTTCATGGTCTAGCTGTGTTGCTCGAGGCCGGTGTTCTCCCTCAAGAAGATGCATTCAACAATCTCAAGTTCGGCCTTCAGATATGGATTGATGGCGCCGTGAGTTCATCGAAGAAGCGATGATGAAAACGCCCCGCTCGTCAGTCAGCCGCACAGGCCCCTCCATTGACGCAAAATCGCCAATGCGCTCATAGAGTAGGTAAGCCACGAAAGCCCCTAAACGTACGGAGTGCCCTCTAAAGCAGCTCGCACACCCTTTGTCCCCTTGTCGACAACCCCAAGAAAGGTTTGGTTTGCCTTCTCAACATTATTGTTGCGTTCGTAAGCGCGATGCGCCTCGGTGATGGCTACAGTCCAAGTTGCGAGAAGCAAGGAAGCCGCCAGACTAGCGGCTGGATCGCGCCGACGCTCTTTCGCGCATCTTTCGAGCGCAGCGGTGAGCAAGTCTGACAGTTCGTCGCGTATCGCTCTCGCGCGGGCCTTCAGCGCTTCGCTGGCACGAATGGTGGCCAAGAACTTGTCGCTTCCAGCTTCAAAGAAGCGGGCGTAGGGACGCTGTTCAGCAACAGCCCGATGCGCAAAGAGCCGCAAGGCCTCCACGGGAGAGACTCCACGTTCTCTTTGCTCCAAAGCGGTCAGCAAGTCTTCGCGGCCTGCTTCGTCCAGGTCGAAAAACATGTCCTCTTTGCGGGAGAAGTGGTTGAACACCGTCATGCGGGAGACATCCGCTGCCTCGGCGATTTCATCGACAGTCACCCGGTCGAACCCGCGTTCGGTGAACAGACGAGTGGCAGTATCTGAGATCTTCTGTCTCGTTGCCAAGCGTTTTCGGGTTTGTCGACTTTGGACTGGCTCCACTCATTATTACAATACTCCATATAAATATATACTCAGTATATACGTTTATCTGAAATAGGAGCGCATGAGCCCACAGCACAACGGAAACGGTCGTATAGCCAGTGATCAAGCATTGGAAGTTCTGATCTCGGGAGCGAGTTTTGCCGGACTTGCGACCGCTTGGTGGATGAACAGCCTGGGTTACTCGGTGACCGTCGTAGAGGTCGCGAAGGGGCTGAGAAAGGGCGGAACGCCAGTAAACATTGAAGGGAGCGTCATCGACGTGGTGAGGCGAATGGGCCTCCTCGAGCGGATCGCCTCCCTTGACCTGCCAAAAAGGCCGCTGAAATTTCTGGATGCTGATGGAGCACCGGTAGCGCGCGCGCTGCCCGAGTGAAGTACCTGGTTTCGACAGAAGCATACGAGATCGAGAGAGAAGCCCTTCTGGAC
>CAXUEE010000004.1:20067-22280 GCA_964249905.1 uncultured Acidobacteriaceae bacterium | reverse complement strand
GTGAAGGACCGTGTGGAATTCTTATTCGACGACAGCATCTCGGCTTTTGAGGAAGGCGAGGAGGAGATCGCTGTGACCTTTGCGAGTGGCACTCAACGGTCCTTTTCCCTCCTATTCGGTTGTGACGGAACTCACTCGGCGGTCAGGAGAATGTACTTTGGGGAAGAGTCCTCTTTCTTGGTCTTTCTTCAGCACTACTTTTCACTCACAATCGTCGACAAACTGCTGATCGAGGAGAACACCACACAGAGGTTCAATGTTCCTGGAAAGACGGTCATGCTCAGTTCCTACAACAAGAAGACCGACATCGCGTTCTGTTTCTTTTCTGAAAAGTAAGTTGCCTACTCCCGTAGCAACCGAGACCAGCAGAAAAGAACGGTTCTTCAACATTTTGAAGGGGAGAGCTGGAGAATACCCGAACTACTCGACGAAATGAGCCGCTGCGACGATTTCTACTTTGATAAGGTTTGCCAGATTCGCATGCAAACCTGGACCAAAGGTCGAGTGGCGTTGGTAGGGGATGCCGGTTACTGCCCTTCACCCGCGGCGGGAATGGGCGGTTCCATGGCCATACTCGGAGCCGGCGCACTGGCCGACGCATTCAAGAAGTACCCAAACGACTATAGAAGAGCGTTTCAGGAGTACGACAAAGGTTTGCGCCCCATTGTCGAGGAGATTCAAACACAAGCAGTCGAGGTCGGACTCAAAATGTTCGCTCCCAAAACGGAAGAGGCGATACGCCAGAGAAATTCACATTTGAACCCAAGCTGAGGCCTCCCTAGGACATCGCGATTCACGTTTTACTTCAGCACTGTTTTCGGTTGACGCTAAATTGTAATGCGCCCATCAAGCAGGGCCGGACTGGACATACGAATTGGGCTGCTACCGCTAACTGAATTGTTGCCAGCTAGAGATGAGTAGCCGCAGTGGACTCATGAAAGAGATCGCGCTCATTAAGTATTTGTAGGAAGACATCCGTGATCGTTTGACTGGACGGAGCCCTTGTGTTGTCTTCCGTATCGTTACTACGGTCTATTTACATCCTAGCGCCTGGAATCCCATCTCTGCCTATCACTCTCGAGACATGATGATGCAACCATGCTCGCCGGGAGGCATAGCGCGTATCGCTGCCGTTGCCTCTCTGTCGCAATCAGGATCGCGACAGAGAAGCAATGCTTCGAAGCAGGAGCTAGTTCACCCGTTTGTGAGGATTCGCGTAATGGTACAGCGCGGTTGCGCGTACATTTTCCGGATCGCAAGGCTCGTTCGTGTGTATGGAGCGGTAACCCCAGAAAACATAAAGATTGCCGGGCTGCATCTTGATGCGAACAGGCTTGTCAGGATTTCGCTCGACAGTGCGGCGAAGCAGTTTCTGTGTCAGCTTGTTGTCAAGTGCGACTTTGTCGAGCGCATTCAGAAGATAGGCCGTACGAATGGTCCGGGTATTCGGAAACATCAATAGATCTCCGGATCTGCCTTCCTTTGGGATCACGATCGGCACCAGCGCTGTCACCACATAGGAATCGTAATGAAACATCCAGGCATGTTTCTGGCCCGTCTGTCCGGCCAGGCAGCGTAGAACGTGAAGAAGCTCCTGCTCGGGCGGAGTCTTGCCGGTGCCCAGCTTGTAGATCGTTTTGATCAGGTTGTTGAATGCCGGCGTGTAGTAGAGCTCATCCAGTCCTGAGCCGGCTACTGCTTTGGGACCGTTCAGACCAACGTACTCATTTCCGGCCTTCGCTATTTCCGCGCGAACAAAATCCTGCATGCGGGTCAGCGTAGCTGGTTCTATATAGTTTGGGATCATGGCATAACCGGTCGTGTTGAGATCGGTAACCAGGGTGTAGATGGCAGATTCAGGAATTTCAGGGACAGCCAGGCTCATCATAGCTTCCTCACCGATGTACGTGCATCAGCAACGTGAGCGGATTATCCCCCGGCCGGAGAGAGACAGCAACGCAAATGTGCTGAGACTGTCGTAAGAAATCCCAATTGTGAAAAATCGGGTACTAAAACTAAGTAGCTCATACATAAAGGAGGCAGGTCAGCGACCCACCTCCCGGCCTGCTAGGATGGCGCCCAAGGAACTATCGCGTACCTACCGTCTCCCGGCTTGCGGCAGCCTCTTTCAACAACGCGGCCTTATCTGTAGCTTCCGACCCAAACTCCCCATCAGTACGACCAAAGTGCCCGTAGGCCGCGGTCGTGGGATA
>CAXUEE010000004.1:19624-20054 GCA_964249905.1 uncultured Acidobacteriaceae bacterium | reverse complement strand
TCAAACTCTCCATAATGCCTTTGGGCGTCAGCTGAAACTGATCGCGTATAAGCTGCTGCAGCTCTCCGGCAGGCAGCTTGCCGGTGCCGAAGGTCTCCACCAGCACGGAAACCGGTTCGGCAACGCCAATGGCATAGGCAAGCTGAACCTCACAGCGATCGGCTAGCCCAGAAGCCACGATGTTCTTCGCGATATAGCGGGCCATGTACGCAGCGGAGCGATCCACCTTTGTCGGATCCTTGCCGGAGAACGCGCCCCCGCCATGCCGGCCCATGCCACCGTAGGTATCGACGATGATCTTGCGGCCGGTCAGCCCGGTATCGCCCATGGGTCCGCCAATGACAAAGCGCCCTGTCGGATTGATGTGGTACTTGGTATCTGCGTCAAGCAGCGCTGCCGGGATCACAACCTGGATGACGTGTTTCAACAC
>CAXUEE010000004.1:13735-19614 GCA_964249905.1 uncultured Acidobacteriaceae bacterium | reverse complement strand
GCTGTTCCGTGGAAACCTCCTCCGCGTGCTGAGTCGAGATCACGACCGCATCTACCCGCACTGGCTTGCCGTTGCCGTCGTACTCAACGGTGACCTGACTTTTGCCATCCGGCCGCAGATACGCAAGCTGTCCACTTTTGCGAACCTCGGAGAGACGACGGGTAAGCTTGTGCGCGAGCGAGATAGGCGTCGGCATCAGTTCCTCGGTTTCGTTTGTCGCAAAACCGAACATCATGCCCTGGTCGCCGGCGCCGCCTGTATCCACACCCATGGCAATGTCGCCGGATTGTTTGTTAATGGAGGAGATAACAGCGCAGGTGTTTGAGTCGAAGCCATAGGTGGCATTGTTGTAGCCGATGTCGGAAACCACGCTGCGCACCAGGGTCTGAAAGTCGACATAGGCTCTAGTAGTAATCTCACCCGCGATCACGACCAGACCGGTGGCCGTCAGCGTTTCGCAGGCAACACGGGAGTAGGGGTCCTGCTCCAGGCAGGCATCGAGGATGGCATCGGAAATCTGATCTGCAATCTTGTCAGGGTGGCCCTCGGTGACCGACTCCGAGGTAAAAAGAAATTTATCGCGTGCTCCCAATGGGTGTCTTCCTCCAGATGGCATGCGGCGTGGCCCTTCCGGTCCGGCCACGCGTCTCAGGTGGCTGGCGTGACAGGGAATACGGAGAACTCAGGCGGACCGGCGGCATCGGTGCAGGAAGCCGGTCCAGGTCGCTGCCAGTGTCAGATGCTACCTGAGCCGGAGGAGCATGAGCAAAGCCATCAGGCTGAAGCGGGAGCGAGCCGCGGCGAAAGGCGTCCAGACGTGCATGAACGGAAGCCGCTCGACGTCCCGGATGCTCCTCCAGTTGCACCCCGAAGAAGTTTGACCAGGAAGGCCGTTTACCGCGGGAACACGTATGGCCGCTTAGGGAATCCAGTGTAGTCCTGAAGCGATCAGCAGGTGCGCTAGAGTAGGACCATGCGCAGCAGGTCGTTCCTTGGTGAGTCGCTTTCCGGATCGCTCCAAATTTCCGAGCTCGGGTTTGGGTGCGCCGCAGTCGCCGGAAGAGTGTCGCGAAAAGAGTCTCTGCTGGCGTTACATGCCGCCCACGATGCCGGAATCACGTTCTACGACACAGCGCGTTCCTATGGGTATGGGCAGTCCGAGGGCATCGTAGGGGAGTTTCTCCAGGGGCGCCGGGAGTCAGCGGTGCTGTGCACCAAATTTGGGATACTGCCGACGGTTGTGAGTGGTTGGAAGCAGAAGATCAAGCCGGCGGCGCAGCTTGCCGTCCGTGCCTTTCCAGGGTTGCGAGCGATGGCTCAAAAACAGGCGCGGGATCAGTTCGTTCCCAATCAGTTCACCCCGGAGATCTTGCGCACAAGCCTCGAAACCAGTCTGCGCGAGTTGAAGACAGAGTATGTGGACATTCTTCTGCTCCATGCCGCGCCGGCAACCGTTCTCGAGCAGCACGACCTTCTAGACGCGCTGGACCGCCTGGTGCGAAGCGGAAAGGTGCGCATGGCCGGCATCTCAGCCGAGGTCTCGGTCATTGAAAGGTATTTCGCCGAGCGCCCCAAGCCCCTCACCACAGCTCAGTTCGCCCTGAACCTGACTAACATCGGCTTCGCCGCTGAAACTCGCAAGAACGACGACCTGCTTCTTGTGGGGAATCATGTGTTCGGAGGCCCGAGCGGAGCTGCCGCCGGCAGGCAAATGCTTGCAGCCTTGCACGTGTCCACCAGACTGCCTGCTGAGCTACGGGAGAAGCTGGATCCGGGCGATCCCCAAGCTTTTCCGGAGATGGTGCTCAACTGCGTTCTTCGAGGAACGGGGCTGACCGCCATCGTCCCGGCGATGATGCAGATCCGTCATATTCAAAGCAATATCCGGGCGCTCGAGAAGTGCCGCTTCACCGACCAGGAAATTACCTTGCTGCGGCAGCATCTTTGCTCTGCAAACACGTTTCGACAAGATGGTTCGCCAGTCGCAGCGTCAGCGCCATCAGCGTAAAGGTCGGGTTGCTGCTGCCGCCCGAGGGAAATACAGCGCAGCTGGCAATGTGCAGGTTCTGCAACCCATGCACCTTCAGATCGGTATCCACAACGCTTGCTGCTGGATCGACACCCATGCGAAGGCCGCCCATCATGTGGTACGTATCGACCATGACAGGGGTGCCTTGCTCCCACTCCAGGGAGTCGATGCCGGCGGCGCTTAGATACTGGCGGAGGATGGGAACATAGCGCAGAGCCGTATCCAGCTCGGGCGCCCGTACCTTCCACTCAAGCAAAGTGCGGGGCAGCCCAAGAGCATCGGTGTCGATTGCTGAAAGGTGAATGCGATTTTCAGAATGGGGAGCCTGTTCCACATCGATATTCAGCATCAGCGCGGCACGTTTGCTGATAGCGCGCCGCTGTTTAAAGCGCGAAGACCACCACAGTCTCGCGACATCGCCGGCGCCCCGGAAAACTGGGAGCATATTCGCGAATACGGCCTGCTTCAGCTTCCGGCTTTGCAGCGACCGAAGCAGGTTGCGGATCGATGCGGCGCCGGAATCCTCCGGCTCCAGAACAACAACGTGGGCCATGACGGTCTGCAGAGACTCCCGCGCGCATAGCGTCGGCGAAGCTTCCAGCTTGGCCGTATGCATGGTTCCGTTCACGTAAAAGGGGCCAAACAGGTCAATCGCCCGCTCACGACCCGGCGAAAGAAATCTGGCAGCATGATAGGATACATGGTCGTGAAAGTAGCGGCCGATCTGATCTTGTGGATTGGGTATGTCAGGGGAACACAGCAACAACCGCGAGCTTTCGATAGTTCCAGCACAAACGACGAAGTGAGTGGCTGAAAACCTGAACTCGCGAGCATCGTAATTCAGCACGCGTACGGAAGAGATACGGCCAGGGTCGGAGGTGGAAACTTCCAGCTGGACAGCATTGGCATGGGTAAAAACGGTGACGAGCGGATGAGCAAGGGCTTCGACGCCTAGAGTGCCGGCAAGATTGCGCTTCCGGAATGGAATCCACTTGGAAAAGCGAAGTGTGACATCCGGAGAAGTGGGGGCATCCTGATGCCCCAAAGCCGGCAGAAGCTCGGCACTGAATGGAAGAGGGTTGACCCCGAGAATGCCTTGGACATCGGCATAGAAGGGGTTGAGGTCGGATTCCTGAATAGGCCAGGCGAGAGAGGGCGACCCAGGTGGTGGGGCGAAGATATTGTGGGTGAAGGGCAGCAGCTGCCCTCCCCACCGTGTGGACGATCCTCCGAAGGTGCGGTGCCGGCCTTCATTTGCGCCAAGATGCGCTTCCGACTTCATGTCCGCACGATACAAAGCTTGGCTGCGTTCTTCTGGAGAGAGCCCCCCGGCCTCCAGCAAGTGCACAGAAATGCCCTTATGGGCCAGGCGCATGGCCAGCATGAGGCCCGCAATCCCCCCGCCTATGACACAAACTGTCGACTGAAAGGCTTCGCTTGCGGAAGACTCCTGAAGATCAATGTGCAAAGGGCCTCTCGTATACCTGCGCTGCGCGCCGCTGTGTCAGAATTCACTATCTCGCGTGTCTCACGCCAAAATCTTTTTCACTGTATCAGCTTGCACCTGGTGCGACTCCGGACCACTCTCCGACTCGGCGGCATGTTGCCGGTCGAAAGCTGCCGGGCGTCGCGTTCCTGGACAACGCCGTCACATGCAGCAGGGGCAGAAACAACCCTTAGAACGTCCCGGAAGTGACGCGAGGGCGTAATTTCAGCTCCCAAACGAACAGGGTCAGCAGCAAGCATTGCAGCCCACCGAAGCCGAGCACGAAACGCGCGTAATTTATAAACAGGTCTCGCAGCGTGCCGAAGCCGGCCATGGTCATGTCGAAGATCACGGCGGCGCTCCAGGGAAAGGTGAGGAGCTCCAGCGTGGCGAAGCCGGACTCGAACAGGTGACTGCTGAGCAGACCGGCAATCCAGACTGCGTGGACCAGGGTCAGAAATCCCGCACAGGTGTAGAGCAACGCGGGGTAACGCGAATGTCGCGCGCGCAGCAGCAAAACTGCCAGCAGCAATAGCAGCATGGTGGCTGCCAGCAGCGAGGCAAGGATACGGGGCGTGGGAGCGGCGAGCATGAGCATCATCAGCGTAACGGAAAAGCGGCTGGAATTATGCTGCCGCGATGTCCGGGCTCGCGTTACTCACAACCGGAACGCCGCGCTGGGACCAGGCCCTGGCCAACTGGACTGCTGGATAGACAACTCTGCCGAGCGCGCTTCGGCAAAGTGCACCACGTACCATGCAAAGCATGCGAGCAGAACAAGCAGAATCAGTACCCCTGCCCAGCGTAGACGGTTTTCCGGCTCCGGCTCATCTCCCTTGCGAGCCTTTCCGACATTTTGCGCGAACTCGATCCAGCTCTGGTCATCGTCCTTAAGCTGCCCGCTCTGCTCGTACGCGGACAGATACCGGCGCACCCAGGCATCTTCGTCCATGCCGCAGGCGCGCGCATAGCCGCGCACGATGCCTTTATTGAGCACACCGCCGGGTAGCGCGCTGAAGTTCTCCTCTTCCAGCGCGTGGAGATGACGGCCGCTGATCTTGGTAATCCCCGAGATGCTTTCCAGCGCGACGCCGCGCGTCTCGCGTTCCCGGCGTAAATCCTGCCCGAAATGTCCCATGCTCACAAGCTGTCCTGCTGAGTGGGTTTCTGTAACACTTAAAGTAGTGCTCCTATGCAAGCCACGTCAAAGAATTCAATAACTTTGATAACCAACCTGCGCACCCTGAGTGTACCGGCAAGGTCCCTTCGGCGCGGAAACAGCTTTGCTACACTCGGGCAGCAGCGGTGTAATGCACGTGCACACAGTTGCAATTGCAAACCCTATGAACAAGCTTGTTGTGGGCAACCTGCTTCACCGGCCAGTGCGTACCTTGATCACCACACTTGCCGTGGCGACCGAAGTTGTCATGATCCTCTCGATCGTCGGCATCATGATTGGAATCCTGTCCAACTCGCGGGCCGAGACCAGCGGCATCGGCGCCGATACGATCGTGCAGCCGGCAAACTCCAGCTTCATCTCGGCTATCGGCGGCGCTCCTGTACCGGCGTCCATCGCAGGCGTGTTGGCTAAGCTGCCGCATGTTGCGGTGGCCGCGCCCGTGATCACCGACCTCAGCACAGTCGGCTCCGTGGAAACAATATGGGGTATCGACTATGCCAGCTACAATGCGCTCCGGCCATTTGTGTTTCTTGCGGGTGGACCCTTTCAAGGCCCGAACGACGTTCTGGTGGACGAGCTGTTTGCACGCAGCGGCAAAGGCTACCACGTAGGGGACAGTATTCCCGTCAAGGGACATCCCTTTCGCATCGCGGGCATCGTGGAGCACGGCAAAGGCAGCCGTAAATTTGTTCCGATCGGCACCCTTGGGGCGTTGATCGGCACACCTCGCAATGCCTCGCTTTTTTATCTTCGCGCCGACGATCCGGCGAATGAAGCACGGATTGAAGAGGAAGTGCATGCCGTGCCCGGCATGAGTGAGTACCAGGTGGACTCGCTACCGGCGTTCCTGTCGATGCTTACCCCATCCCACCTGCCGGCCTTCACGCCGGCGCTGTACTCGGTCATCACCATCGCGGTCATTGTCGGTTTTCTCGTGATCTTCCAATCCATGTACACCGCGGTGATCGAGCGCACCCGGGAGATCGGCATCTTGAAGTCACTCGGGGCCTCGCGCGGCTACATTCTTGGGTCGGTGCTGCGGGAAGCGGCGCTGGTGACTGTTGTCGGCATCCTGCTCGGGATTGCGATCACCATGGGGATCAAGGCTTTCCTGAGCTACCGCTTTCCAACTCTTTCTTTTATGGTGCCGCCGGAGTGGTGGGTACGCTCGCTGCTGATCGCCT
>CAXUEE010000004.1:7986-13725 GCA_964249905.1 uncultured Acidobacteriaceae bacterium | reverse complement strand
GTGCGACTTACCCGGCCCTGAAAGCCGCAAGCAAGGATCCGATCGACGCACTTGCATACGAGTAGTGGGACCATGTCACGTCGGAACGGTATCTTTGCCGCAATATTGATCGTCCTGTGCGTGTGCCTATGGGCGCTGCACTGGGTACATCTCCAGGCTGATTTCCCGAACAACTCTCCATGGATGGACTACGCGAAGTATACGGATGAAGGCTGGTATGGCAACGCGGCCATCCGTGCCCGGCTCTTCGGCCACCCGCTGTTTCCAGGCGACTTCAATCCGGCGGTAGCCCTGCCGGTCTGGCCGGCGTGCGAGTGGGTCTTGTTTCGCTGGACGGGCGTGACCGCCGATGCTGCACGAGGGCTGGCCCTGGTGGTATTTGGCGGCAACCTGCTGCTGAGCTACGCCGTGCTGCGCGCCGCCGGCGCAGGCCGTGCCGCTTCAGCGGGCGCGGTGCTTCTGCTTTCCGCCAGCATGTATCTGTGGGCTTTTAGCCGGCTTGCGATCCTGGAGCCGCTGCTCACCTTGTGGATGCTCGCCGGCTGGCTGATCGCGCTGCGGCTCAACCAATGGCAAGGACGCGGTCGCGGAGCCGCGCTGGTGTGCATCGGTGTCCTCAGCTGCCTGGCGGTGCTCACCAAGACCACGGCACTATTTCTGTATCCTGCGACAGCAGTGCTCGTGTGCTGGGCAGCCAGGTGGCAGGTACGGCAGGCAGCGCGTGAGCTTGGCCTGGCTACGCTGGGCGGCGCGGTTCCCTGGCTTACATATTTTGTGCTGGTAGCCCGGCCGCGCGCTCTTGATTTCCACTACCTCTTTACAGCCAATCGCTGGGACCAGCCAAAGGGCCTGCACAACCGGCTACTTGCGTTTTGGTGGGCGGCGCATGGGCTGCTCTGGGTAGGGCCATGGCTGGTGTGCCTCACGCTCCTGCTATTGGGCGCCGGGTTTGCTTTGTCGCCCGTGCTGCGCCGCTCGCCACTGGTGCATACCTCGTTGCTGGCGGCCGCCGGCTACATCTTCTTTACGGGGTGGCACAATAACCCTCAGCCTCGCTACTACATGGTGCTGGTTTACCCGGTAGTCTTTGTCGCCATGCTGGCGACAGAAGCACTGGCTCGGAGGAGCCGTGAAGCTGCCGCTCTCGCGGTGATTGTTTTCGGAGTGATCTTTGCCCGCGACCTGAACGCGAGTGTCTGGTTTGCCAAGCATCCGGAGTACACGCTGCTGCACGCCGCCGAGGGACTCACCGCATATATCGATGATCACCCCCAGCAGGGCAACCGCATGCTGCTCTCTATCTCCGGCGATGAGATTACGCTGCTGACTCACCTGCCGGCGATCTGTGATGATTTCGGCACCGATGATCTGGAGACCCGGATCGAGCGCTACCGGCCCGGCTGGTACGCGCAATGGAACGACCTGGATCCGGGAACGCTTGAAGACATCCACGCTGCCGGCTATCAGCTGCAGCCCGTAGCGCACTGGCATGCCTTGGACGATGAAGACCGCAACGACCTGGTGCTCTATCGCATGGTGCGGGTTGCCGCAGCGACTACGCCATAGCGACAGCCGTTCTGTGACTGGCAAGCCGACTTCTGCCCCGGACGCCTTTTAGATGAAATCACGGTGACCTTTTGCACATTGCCGGCAAATACGGGAGTGGCGTTAGCGCACGGGCCGCTGCGGCGCGCCTGGGCGGTCTGCCTCGATCTTGGGACCCAGCCGGTAGACTAGCCCAACCGATATGGCAAATTGCTCCTTGAAGTCGCCCTTGCCGTTGCTGGAAAAATCCGTCAGGTTCGCATCCGGCGAGATGCGAAAGGCCAGCCGCGGCGAACGGTTCAGATCGATCGAGCCGCCGATAGTGCTGCCGAAGGCAATCTGGTCGTTAAAGAAACCAACCTGGCCCGGTTCCACCTTGTTCCCATTCTGGTCCGTCAGGCTGCCGGTAAACAGGCCGTAAGTACCGCCAAACAGGGCGTGCAGGGTCAGGGAAGCATGCTGGTTCGAGGCCAGGCGGTACTCTGGGCCGCCCAGCAGCATGTAGTTGCTGACGCCGGGACCGCGGATGCCATAAATATTCGGCACGGCGCCGCTGGTGCCGAAATAGGCGCGTGCCGAGGCATCCACTGCCCACTTGCGCGTAAAAAAGCGCGCTCCCTGGAGGTCGAACCCGCCCAGGTTGGCGCCCTGCAGTAGGGAGGGACCCGCATCGTAATGGGTGTAGGCTAGGCCGACATACACCTCGTACCGGCTGTTATATGCGACGCCGGAAAGCGTGCTGTTGGCCGTAACCACCGGCGGATGATACTGAGGCGCCTGCGCGTGGGCGGCATACTGGCCGGCCCAGCCGCCGATCAGGAGCAGAAGGGTAAGGGAGCTGGGAGCTGGTAAGGAATTTGCCACGGTGCGGCCAGCAACGCGACGCATGGAAAAGGATGGGAAACAGAACAACAGAACCTCCGGGACACCAGCTCCACTTTACATCCCGGCGTGGCCTTCGGGCCCTGCTGTAGGCTGGGGAGGTGAGCGAACGGGAGAACGAGGCGCGCAAACGCCTTCAAGGGCGCACGTGGAACGGCTTGGAAGCCATGTTTGCCGGCTATGCCGCTGAGGCCACTGCCATGGCGCAAGCCGACTTCCATGAGACCCTGGCCTACGATCAGGCCTCGCTTTCAAGTTTTGAGCGCATCCTGAATCGCTTGTGTCCCGCGCCTGCGTCACTGCCCCTGGATGACGGCGAGTGGCTTACTTTGCTGTGGGGCAGCTGGTTCGGCGAGCTGCTGCGGCAATTGCACGGCGGCAGCTGGGCGATGACGGTCTATCCGGGCAGCGAGTTTTCTGTGCCTACGCTGGAAATAAATGGTTCGAGGCTGTACCCCATGATGAAGGTGCATCGGCGCCTGACACTTGGCGCGAGCGAAAGCCTGCCGGCGTTCTACAACATGCTGCGCGACAGGCTCGTTGCCGCGGCCGGGCCCGGCCGCTAGCAGCTTGACGATTCCGGGGTGAAGGAAACTTGGTCCGGCGCACAGGAAGCATAGATTGGCGACAGCGTGTGCTCGAGGTGTGAGATACTTCGGGTTGATGGAGGAAAGCCCCGCATTGTGTACGCGGGCAGCCCCGCATGCTGGATAATCTGTTTACTCCGACGCACCTGATCTTCGTGCTCGTGATTGCGCTTCTGGTTTTCGGTCCTCGCAAGCTGCCCGAGCTTGGCAAGGGACTCGGTGAGGGACTGCGTGGCTTCAAACAAGGGATCAAGGGCGATCCCGAAGCGAACGTCGCCAAGGCGGAGGCCGTGAAGAGCGAAACCGCTCCCGAAGCGAAGTAACCTCTACCTTGCTCCACCCATATTTGTGATTCCATAAATGCCCGGACCACTCCGCCCCACGCAGATGCCCGGGTATTTCTATGTAATGCCCTCTGCCTGCTCATGAAGTTGATCGTATTGCGCTGGTTCGATCACTTTTTATTTGACGAAGGTTGTGCTGCTCGTTACGCTGGAGCCTCGAACTATTCCGCCGCATCGTGTCGGTAGCAGAGCCGCGGTTGAGGGCCAGGCGTCCGGATAGGTTTTAGGAGGCTTCTTGTTTACATCTAGGTTTTCCACCCGCGCGGCCTTGGCTGCCGGCGCTCTTGTGGTCTTCGCGTCCTCCGTGCTCGCGCAAACAGTGACTGGATCGGTCACCGGCACGGTAACGGACCCGACCGGTGCTGTGGTGCCAAATGCTTCCGTCGTCGTCATCAATACGGCAACGGGGGTGCGCACCCCGGTCAAGAGCGACGGCTCCGGCGTGTACACCGCGCGCTTTCTGCCGATCGGTTCTTACCGTGTGGAGGTGAGCGCCCCTGGCTTCGAGAAGGTGGCTATCCCACAGTTTGCCCTCGAGATTAACCAGACCGCGAAGCTGGACGCGCATCTCAGGATTGGGGAAAGCACCAATGTGGAGGTACAGGGCAATATCGCCCCGATCATCGACACAACAGATGGAACGCTTGGGTTATCGCTGGACGCGAATGAAATCGGGACCATCCCCCTGAATGGGAGAAACTTCTCATCCGTGACACTGTTCCAGCCTGGTGCAGTCGCTACCGATCCTACCGGGCTTACCGGGACAAATGCAATTGAACGAGATGCTTACAACAATGGGGTTGTCACTATCAATGGCAATCGAGCCCAGGACAATACCTATACTCTCGACGGCATCAGCATCGATGAAACACAGAACAATCTGATCGGCTACGCGCCTTCCCCGGATGCGCTTCAGGAGGTTCGCGTGATTTCTGCGAACGCGCCCGCGACCTATGGGAATGTCCAGGGCGGGGATGTCGTTTCCGTGCTGAAAAGCGGCACGAATCAGTTTCACGGCAGTGCATTCGAGTACCTGGAAAACGAGAACCTGACGGCAAATAGCTGGGCCAATAACTTTTCCGGCGCGAAACAGGGCAAGTTTACGCAGTCGATCTTTGGCGGCACCTTGGGCGGCCCGATCATCAAGAACAAGCTCTTCTTTTTTGTTGACTACGAGGGAGTTCGCGAACACTCGGGCGGCACGGGAACGGCCACGGCGAGCGTCCTCACGGCTAGCGAGCGCAATGGCGATTTCTCGAGTCTGCTGACATTAAAGGATGCTGCGGGAAATCCGGATCCGATCCAGCTGGTCGATCCGCAGAATGGATTTAAGCCATACCCGAACAACCAGCTCCCCGTGGTAAACCCAGTTGTGCAGTACCTTGCCGCGCATCCGCAGTACTATCCTTTGCCGAACAAACCTTCCACCGAAGCCGGTCTGGATCAAAACAACCTGGTCGGCCCCAGCACCGCCTTCAGCAACAACGACCAGGGTGATATCAAGATCGAGTACGATCCAAGAGCCGCGGACAAAATCACGGCCTTTTACTCGCAGGGTACCGCCGAGAGCGGTAGCACTAGCGTTCTACCGGTTTCGTTCCCGAATGCGGCCAGCTATCCCGATAAGCTCGGGGGCGCCACATGGGCACGAACAATCTCTCCCGAGATCGTCAACGAGTTGCGCTTCGGTTTTACTCGTATTCGGTGGGACAACAACGTGCCCACGGATCCTAGCGGGGCATTTGGTCTCAACGGGGACTCGATCGTCGGGCTTCCCCTTCCCGCCCCGCAGCAGTTTGTAGGCTTTACCTACCAGGGAACCAGTGATGTAAGCGGCGTTGGTACCCCAGGCTCGCCGCAACAGCTTCGCGATAACACTTACAGCTTGAACGACATTTTGACGATTCAGCGGGGCAAGCAACTGTTTAGCATCGGCGGGCAGCTGTTTAGATATCAGCAGAATTTCACCCAATTCGGTGGCGGCGGGCAGCTGGGAAGCTACGGCTTCAGCGGCATCAATACCGCAGCATTGGGAGCCAGCACAACGTATGGGCCGGCCGATTGGTTGCTGGACCGGGCAAATAGCCAGTCCATCAGCCTTTCCAATGGCTTTTTTGGCGAGCGTCAGTATCGTGTTGCAGGCTTTGTGCAGGATGACTGGAGAATCACAGATCGTCTCACACTGAATCTGGGTGTGCGCTATGACTACGATTCGCCGTTCTCTGAGGTAAACAACCGCAATGCCAATGTGATCCTTAGCGGTCCGCAGCAAGGGCTTGTGGAATACGCCAAGCGGGTGCCGGCAGGCGCTCCGGCTGGCTCCTTTGTATGCAGCAACGCTGCCTGCTTCAACCCGACCTACAATGCGGTTCAACCGAGGA
>CAXUEE010000004.1:0-7976 GCA_964249905.1 uncultured Acidobacteriaceae bacterium | reverse complement strand
GCGAATCCCCGTATCGTGTTCCGCGGCGGCTACGGAACGACCAGCTTCCTGGAAGGAACAAGTGAGCTTGCTGCCAATGCTCCCTTCACGGAGTACTCGACGCTTACGGCAACGGCGCCAAGCTCGACGAGCCCAGGCAATTTCTTTGCGGAAACAAGCGGTTTTCAGGTGGGGGCGGGTTCAGCAGGCACTGCAAGCTACACTGCCTTTAACCAGAACTATCGCCAAGCGCTGTTGCAGGAATTCAACTTCAATAACGAGATTCAACTGAACAACACCACCTCCGTGCAGTTCGGTTATGTCGGAGAACTGGGTCAAAGACTCATCGACTTCCGGAATGGCAACCAGCTCACGGCAGCGCAGGCCGCTTCCCTTGGTGCTCTCGGTTTAAGCAACAGCACGCCCTTGGCGCAGATACCTGCCGCCGACCGTGCCCCCTTGGCGAACCTTGTTGGTGAAGGAACGCAGGTGGAAACGTTTGATACGGAAGGCATCTCGAAATACAACGCATTGCAAATCACCATGCGGCACCGCGTCAGCAAGGGCTTCCAGGCTACGGTGAACTACACATGGGCTAAATCCATGACAGACACAAATGGCAACTACGGTGCAGCGGGTTCGAGCGGCGTGAACGGCATTCAAGATGGCTACAACATTCAGGGTGACTATGGCCCGTCCGAGCTGGATGTGCGTCACAATCTTTCCGCGAACGGCTCGTACGCCATTCCCTTTGGCCGCGGTCAGCTCTTCGGAGCACACACGAATAAAGTCCTGGACCTGCTGGCAGGCGGCTGGACATTATCTTCCACAGCAATTGCGTATTCTGGACTGCCGATCACCATCACGGCGAACGACAACAGCAATACGAATAGCTACGGGGGTGGATTTAATGGATCGCGAGCGAATCAGTACAGGCGTTTGCATATCGTGAATCAGGGTGCGAGAAATTGGTTCGGCACCGACCCCTCCGCGATCCCGTGCGGAAGCACCGGGGATAACGGCACCTGTGCTTACGGCTCAGAGCTTCCCTACACCTTCGGTACGGCCAAGGTCAGTACCGAACGCGCTCCGGGCTTTGAGCAGGTTGATAGTTCTTTGTTTAAGGATTTTCACATCACGGAGGGGCAGGCTATCGGATTCCGGGCTGATGCCTTCAACGTCATGAACCTGGTGAGCTATAACAACCCGAGCGCCAATGTGGACAGCTCCACATTCGGTGAGATTACAAGCTCGAAAAATGCACCACGCACGATTCAGTTCGCGGCGCATTACTCGTTTTAACCCCCACGCGGCTTATTGTTCGGTAAGGGCTCGCCTATGGCGAGCCCTTTTTCATGCCGCAATCAGCCCCACCGCCACTAACGCGCACCCCATGCCAAGGGCCTGCAGCCGCGTGGCCCGCTCATGCAGAAAAACAGCCGCAAGCGCGATCGTCGCGCCGGGGTATAGGGAAGCGAGTACGGCGGCGATGTCGAGCCGCCCTCCGAGTGAGGAGAACATGTAAAGACCGTTGCCGGTCGAGTCGAGCAGACCCGCGAGGGCGGCAAGCAGGAGGATGGAGGCTTCGGCAGGCAGAAGGGCTTCTTGGTGGTTTGCACGGCGGCCATGCCTGGCGGCACTTCCCGCCCATACGGCCGATGCAACCAGCGCGCCGCCCAGGCGGGAAAGCAGCAGCGTCCACAACACCGGGGCGTAACCGGGACTGCCTGGAGCGGGCCTGGCGGCGGCAGCGGCGCTGTGCATCCAGATCAGCTGCAAGCCGAAGCCTAGGCCCGCCACCGTGGCGAGCACCAGGGCGCGGCGGCTGGGAGCAGCTCCCGGTATAGGTGGAGCATAGGCGATAAGCAGGATCGCTAGAGCCGCGACGGCAAAGCCGGCCACCTGCAGCGGCGGCGGTGCGCCCTCGGTACGCAGCGCGAGCAGCACGGGCAGCACCGCAGTCAGCAGGCCGGCCAGCGCTGCGGCGAGCCCCATCGCTCCCAGCGCCAGGGCCTCGTAAAAGACTATAAGCGCCGCGCCGCCCGAAGCGCCGGAAAGCAGCGCCCGCCCGACAGCCCAGGGCGCGAATAGAATAGGCGCGTGCAGGGCGAAGCCGGTGAGCAGCAGGAGACTGGCTCCATGCGCTACCAGCACGACGCGGTAAGGAGCTGCGCGCCGGGTCGCAGCGCCTCCGGCAAAGTCGGCTGCTCCCCAGGTAAGGGCGGCCAGCAGGCCTAACGCAATAGGACCACCACTCTGGAGAGACAAGGGCACCGGATCAATTCTCGCGGTCTGATGCTTAGGAGCGTGCGGAGAGCTTCGAGGTTTTCCATGGGAGATACCGACGCAGCATACTGCGGATACCCGCCCGTAACCCGGCTGATCGCACGTGCCTGGAAGCGATCTCATATACAGCTTTGTAGTCCGGCGACCGTCATGAGCCCGCTTCGCGGCGGGTCTCATCCGGGATGTCGTTAAAAAACTACGATGTATAAGATCGCCTGTAGAGCCGCATACAGCCTATCGCGCTGTCCCGATGTTGTGCGCGGAAGGGTAATAGCCATCGCGGGCAATGATGTCGAGATTTGGAATGCCTTCAACCCGCACCTCGATGGTGTGGAAACGGCTGGCCAACGTACTGGCATGGCTTAGATAACCGAGCGTGTACTGGTCCCGCACCGAGTTGGTGATCCTGGCGAACGATTGCTGAATACCGTTCTCTGAAACCTCGGAATCGAGCAAGCCGCCGGTTGCTGTCGCGTACTTAGGCAGGAGATTGTCGCGCATGGTGGGGATCAGCGGCAGGTGAAATTTATCGAGGTAGCCGAGGCCCCAGATGGCGGAATCACCGACCAAGGTGCCATGCACCGCGATGTCATTGGACAGCAGAAAACGTACAACTTCCTTGTACGGAGCCCTCGAGCCCTGCTCCTTGCCATCGGAGATGATGTAGAGGATGCGCTTGCGGCCGCGTGGCTGCTTTGCGAGCTGGATAGCCGCGGCCAGGATGGCATCATTGAGCGGGTGATATTCCTTCGGCAGAATAGCGGTCGTAAGACTACCGGTCGAGCCGCCCGGGCTCATGTTTGGATCCACCTGTTTGTTGTTGATGACGGGGCCGCTGTCCATGGGTCCGCCTGGGGCGATCACGCCCATGTCGCGCCCGGGCGACTTGGCTTGCGTGAGAGCGACATTGAGCCGGGCGCCCTGCGCACCGGTAAAGTCGGTGATCATGCGTGGCGAGCTGTTATAGCCGAACACCGCCACAGAATCGGACGGTGTGAAAGCTCCGGTCACCGCGGCCAGGCTCTCATTGACGCGGTTCATGACGTCGGCAGGGAGGCTCTGGTCGACTACAAAGGCGACCGACAGCGGAAACGGATCGGTGGTGAAGTAAACGATACGCTGCCGCACACCATCCTCAAAAACGCGGAACTGGCGCCAGTCGAGCGAAGGCACCATGGCTCCTTTTTTGTCACGAATCGTGACAGGAACCAGCACTTCATTGACGGGGATAACGAGAGTTGTCGCCGGGCCCTGGCCGGCTGCCGGAATGTCGGGGACGTCCTGCTGCGCGGGCGTCGAGCCCGGCGGGGCCATGCTCTGATCGGGTGTAGCGGAGGAAGAGCCTTGCGGGGCGGCCTGGGTAGTGCCGGGCGCCGTTGTCTGGTCCGGCGCCGGCGCGGTGGCACCGGCACCAGGCTGGACGGTATCTTTCAACGCGCCGAGGCTTCCCGCGGCCTGAGGCGAAGGAGCATCCGGGATGTTGCCGCCCTGTTGCGCTTGCGCCGCGCCCCCCAAACCAACGAGCATGAGCCCTACCAACGCAGCGTGCTTCACAGAGTGTGGTCTCCTCAGACAAAAGTGGAACAAGGCCGGCAATTCTGCCTAACCCATATAGATGCTTCGCGCGGACGGGCGCGACAGTCGTCTTCTTCGACGTCTGGCGCAACCGTTAGAGTAGCAGAGGGCGCGCAAGCCGGGATGCCGAGCCAAGCCTTGCTGCTGCACTGGGCCGGTTCAGCAAGTACTCTACAGCCGGTTCTTGGCGCGACGCGACTGCGCCGGCACAAAAGGATGGCGTGATGCTTTTAGAGTGACATGGCGACCTTGCAGTCCGGTTCACGTCGAGCGCGCATGCGAAGGAAGGTCACCGATGCTGTCGAGCAAACGAAATCCATGCAGGATAGTGCTTACGCTGCTTCTCCTGGTAGCCGCCGCCCTCCCTGCAATGGCCGGCACCGCAGAACGGGCGCGCTGGACGGAGGTCGAGGCGCAGGCCTGGTACGCACAGCAGCCCTGGCTCACGGGCGCGAACTTCGTGCCTTCCGACGCGATCAACGAGCTCGAGATGTTTCAGGCGGCGACTTTCAACCCGGCTCTGATGGATCGGGAGCTCAACCTGGGCGAAAGCATGGGCATGAACACGATGCGCATCTTTCTGCAGGATCAGTTATGGCAAGCGGACGCGAGCGGCTTCCGACAACGTATCGAGACTGTGCTCGCGCTATCGGCCAAGCACCACATCCGACCGATCTTGGTACTATTCGACTCCTGCTGGGATGCCGATCCACAGCTTGGGCCGCAACACCCGCCTATCCCGGGCGTACACAATTCCGGCTGGGTGCAAAGTCCGGGAGACAGGCGACTCATAGATCCTTCTGTCGAGCCGCAGCTGCAGGCGTATGTCGAGGGGGTTGTCGGCGCTTTCGCTCACGATTCTCGGGTGTTGGCCTGGGATCTATGGAATGAACCCGCGACGGCAAAGGAGGGCGACTCCCCGGCAGCGGTGGCCAGGGCGCGTCGTGTCGCGGAGCTGCTGCCAGCGGTTTTTTCGTGGGCGCGCTCTGTGCATCCATCCCAGCCTCTGACCAGTGGGCTGTTTGGCGGCGAGGACTTTATCGACCCAGCGCGTCAGAGCGTCGTGAATAAGATCCAGCTCGCGGAGTCCGACATTCTCTCGTTCCATGCCTATTTCTGGCCGGAGCAGTTCGAGGAGATTATTCTCGCGCTCGAGCGCTACCATCGCCCGCTGATCTGCACGGAGTATATGGCGCGCAGTGTAGGCAGCACCTTGGACTCAACGCTGCCGATCGCGAAAAAGTACAAGGTAGGCGCCATCAACTGGGGGCTGGTCGCCGGCAAGTCGCAAACGTTTTATCCGTGGGACTCCTGGGGGCACCCTTATGTGCTGGCACCGCCGCCGGTATGGTTTCACGATCTATTCCATACCGATGGAACGCCCTACCGGCAAGCGGAGTTCGACCAGATGCGTACACTTACAGGCCGGGGAAAACCGTTGCCGCCGCCGATGGTAAGCGCAGCCCGCTACGCGTTCTGACAGCAGGCCAGGTGGCTCGCTGGACACGATCTCTTGGAACGTGACATGGTGAGTCAAAGTCTCGTTTCGGGTCAAAAAGACCACAGGATCTGCCGATGATATCGCGCCGCCGTTTTCTCCAGACAGCTGCTACAGCCGCTGTCGCCGCAGCGCTACCCTCGCATCGGGCGCTTGCTTACCCGTTTGGGCTGCCGCTGGGATTGCAACTTTACTCGGTACGCGACCAATTGCAGAGGGACTATCCAGGAACGCTGAAGGAGGTCGGGCGGCTGGGCTATAAGGAGGTGGAGGCCGCCGGCTTTTACAGTCAGTCGGTGAGTGAGGTGCGCGGTGCCATGGAGGCCGCGGGTGTCCGCTGCGTTTCAGCTCATTATTCTTCCGCGGTGTTGACCAAGAATCTCGAAGCGATTCTGGAATTTCATCAGAAGCTTGGCACGGCACAGTTCATCATCTGCTCGTTTCCCGGATTTCGGCCTGGCTCCACGGCTGCCGGTCTTCCGTTCAAGAGGCAGGTGACCTCCTTTACCCCGGAGGACTGGAAATGGAATGCCGAGCAGTTCAACACATGGGGCAAACGGGTACGGGATGTGGGATTTCAGTTCGGCTACCACAATCACACGATGGAGTTTAAGGAGCAGGCTGGCATGGTGCCCTATGAGCTGCTGCTCGAGGCTACCGACCCAAAGCTCGTCATCATGGAGTTGGACTGCGGCTGGGTAACAGTCGGCGGCGGTAGTCCGGAACACTACCTGCGCACCTATGCCGATCGCATCAAAATGCTCCATGTGAAGGATTTCGCGCCCGATCCGGCGCACAGCTCGGTCGATAACCCGCCGCCCGCGGCCGAACTGGGCCGCGGCACGGCGAACTATCCAAAAATCTTTGCGGCAGTGAAGCCGGGGGCCATCGAGCATATGTTTATAGAGCAGGAAGCATTTTTGGACCTGCCGCCGATGGAGGCGCTCCGGGTAGACGCCGAGTACATGACAAAGTTGAAGGTGTAAACGGCCGAGCAGTCTGCGATGATTCTTGTGATCAGTCACGATGCCGCTTAAAGCGTGCTGGGCGGTGTATGCAGCTTTTCTAGCGCCGATTCGTCTAAGGAACACCATGCGCCACCTCGCGTTTACCCTGTTGCCGCTGCTTCTGTGCGCGACTGCGCTCCACGCGCAGTCGGCACCCTCACCAGATGCGCCCCCAATGAGCACGGCGCCGCCGCCTGCCGATGATGCGCAGACTGGCGCACCGGTAACCACCCTGCGTGTGAACTCGAATCTTGTCTCGCTCTATTTCACGGTGCATGATAAGCGTGGCGCGCTGATCCCGAACCTGACCAAGGAGGACTGCGAGGTTTACGAGGATAAGAAGCTCCAGAAGGTGCGGAACTTCGAGGCCCGGGCCGACCAGCCGTTGACCCTCGGCATCCTGCTCGATACTTCGGGTTCGCAGCAAAATGTATTGCCACTGGAGCAGTCAACAGGCTCCAACTTCCTGAAACAGGTGCTCGGTGAGAAAGACGAGGCGTTTCTCATCTCGTTCGATGTGGACGTGAGCCTGCTCGAGGATTACACCAACAACGCGGCTCAGCTAAGCCGCGCCATGAACAAAGCCCAGATCAACACGGCAGCCGGCAATGGAGCAGGCGGTATCCCTGGGCTGGGGCAGGGCACTATCCCGACGCAGGGCGCTCCCAAGGGCACCTTGCTGTTTGACGCCGTATACCTTGCCTCGCATGACAAGCTGCGGCAGGAGACGGGGCGCAAGGCCATGATTCTGCTGACGGACGGCGGCGACCAGGGCTCGAAATACCGCATCCAGGACGCGATTGAGCAGGCGCAGAAAGCAAATGCGATTATTTACGTCATTCTGATCGCGGATCGCGGCTTCTATTCCGGCGGATCCATCATGCTGGGCGGGTACAACGGCGATCAGTGGATGCGCAAGATGGCGGAGGAGACTGGCGGCCGCGTGATTGATGTCGGTAATAGCGGCAAGAAGCTGGAGGCCGCCTTCGACCAGATTGAAGACGAGTTGCGGACGCAGTATGTCGCCAGCTACGTGCCCCTCAACACAGACTTCGATGGTAAGTATCGAACCGTAAACATCCAGTGCAAGGGCGATGGACTTAAAGTGCAGTCACGCAAGGGGTATTATGCGTTGACGCAAGAGGACGCAGACTCAGGCGTGGAGTAGCGGGCACCCTGAAGCCGATGAACGCACTCTTACCAGAAGACACCTTTGCAAGGAGCAATCTGGTATGCGATCTGTTAGTACCCTCATGCTTTCCGCAGTTCTTTTGGTCTCGGCTGCCGCCTACGCCGCCGATGTGCGTACCGACTACGATCATGGCGTGAACTTCGAGAACTATCACACCTATTCCTGGGGCGATGTCAAAACCGACAATCCACTCTATGTCGACCGCATCAAGTCGGCAGTTGATAAAGACCTGCAGGCGAAAGGGTGGCAGCTGGTGCCGTCCGGCGGCAGTGCCACGGTTTTTGCGAATGGCAATGTGCAGAACGAGCAGCAGGTAGAAACCTACTACAACAACCTGGGCGGCGGCTGGGGCCCGGCATGGCGCGGGCGCGGGTTCGGCGGTGGCTCGCGCGGACGATACGCCGCGGCGACGAGCAACGCGCAGCAGGTCCGTCAGATT
>CAXUEE010000003.1:53625-61201 GCA_964249905.1 uncultured Acidobacteriaceae bacterium | reverse complement strand
GCGATCCAAGAACGATGCTCCGGCTTTGCGGGTGTCTGGCCGTTTATCGTAGCATCCAGGGAGCGAAAACCTTCTGTGCAACTTAAACCGTAGCCTGCCTCGTCTCTGATAGAGCTCCTCAGTTTGCGCGAAGAAACCGGAGAACCCGTTGCACGCCGAATCAAACGAGCGGCCCTACATTCCAGCGGATCACCAGCTGCCCGCTCCCCCGGCTCAAAAGCGAAGCACCTGGGTGCGGGTCTTGGTGTGGATCGCACTGATCCTGGTGTTTGCGTTGCTTTTCCTGTTAGTGATCCGACATCGCCAGGCTCCGGCATCGAGCAGCGCTCCGCGGCGCGGGCCCGGGCAGGGTACTGCGGCGGTCAATCCGGTAACGGCAGAGCGAGGCGACATCGGTGTTTACCTGGATGCGATCGGCACCGTGACGCCGGTCTATACCGCATCGCTCACCAGCGAGGTCAGCGGCATTGTGACGGCGGTGCACTTTCGTGAAGGACAGATGGTGCGCAAGGGCGAGCCGCTGATTGATCTGGATTCGCGCCAATACCGGGCGACGCTGCTGCAGGCACAAGGATTGCTGGAACGGGACGAGGGCTTGCTGGCACAGGCGAACATGGACCTGAATCGGTACCGGGATGCCTGGAATCGGAATGCAATTCCCAAGCAGACGCTGGACGACCAGGAGAAGATCGTCCAGCAGGATCAAGGCACGGTCAAGAACGACGAAGGAACGGTGCAGTTCGACGAGGTGCAGGTCGGCTTTGCTCACATTGTGGCGCCCATCACGGGGCGGGTCGGTCTGCGGCTGGTGGATCCGGGCAATGTCGTGCCGGCGAACGGGACGACACCGCTTGCGGTGATCACCCAGATTCAGCCGATCACGGTGGTGTTCACGCTTGCCGAAGACTCGATCGGTCAGGTGTCGGCTCCACTGCGGGCTGGAAAGAAGCTTGTCGTCGATGCCTATGACCGCACGGACCAGCACAAGATTGCGAGCGGAACGCTGCTGACGATCGACAACCAGATCGATACGACGACCGGCACGGTGAAGGCACGGGCACAGTTCACGAATGCCAATGCAAGCTTATTTCCGAATCAATTCGTGAACACACGTTTGCTCGTGAACACGCTGCACAATGCGACGCTGATTCCCACGTCCACGGTGCAGCATAACGGACAGATGGCGTTTGTATACGTGATTACCAACAATGTGGCACACGCGCGGACGATCAAGCAGGGGGTAACGGACGGACTGACGACGGAGGTCGAAGGGATCAATCCTGGAGACGTGCTGGCCAACAGCAGCTTTGAGAAGCTGCAGGACAATGCGAAGGTGTCGATTTCAAATCGGCCGCAACCGAAAACCAGCAACAGCGTCACCAGCGGGAGCGGCGCGCCTTGAGTCCTTCGCGTCCCTTCATTTTGCGGCCAGTCGCCACTGCGCTGCTGATGGCGGCGATCCTGCTGGTCGGCATTGTCAGTTACACGCAGCTGCCGGTCTCGGCATTGCCGCAGGTGGATTATCCGACGATTCAGGTTCTGACCTTTTATCCCGGCGCCAGCCCGAACGTAGTCGCCACGACGGTGACGGCTCCGCTGGAGCGGCAGTTCGGCGAGATGCAGGGCCTAAGCCAGATGACCTCAACGAGTGCCGGGGGCAACTCGGTCATCGTGCTGCAGTTTAACCTGACGCTCGACATCGATGTGGCCGAAGAAGAGGTGCAGTCGGCGATCAACGCGTCGCAGAGTTTCCTGCCGGCCAACCTGCCTTCGCCGCCGGTGTACAGCAAGACGAATCCGGCCGATGCTCCGGTGCTGACGCTGGCCATTACGTCGAACAACATCCCGCTCTCGCAGGTGGAAGACCTGGTGGACACGCGCCTGGCGCCGAAGATCTCGCAGTTGAACGGCGTCGGACTGGTGAGCATCAGCGGTGGACAGAAGCCGGCGGTGCGCATCCAGGTGAACCCGACGTCGCTCGCTTCCTTCGGCATCGATCTTGAGTCGTTGCGTACAGCGGTGGCGAGCTCGAGCGTGAATGCGGCCAAGGGAAACTTTGACGGGCCGCGCCAGGACTACCAGATCGACGCGAACGATCAGCTGGTGACGAGCGCGGATTATCACAAGGTGGTGGTCGCCTACCGCAACGGCGCGCCGGTGATGCTGACCGACGTAGCCAACATCCTGGACGGAGTGGAGAACAGCACACAAGCGGCATGGATGAATCGAACGCCGGCCATTGTGCTGAACGTGCAGCGGCAGCCCGGCGGCAACACGATCAGCGTGGTGAAGAGCATTAAGGCGCTGCTGCCGCAGCTTGAGGCGAACCTGCCCAAGGGGATCGACGTTACGATTCTGACCGACCTGACGACGCCGATTCAGGCCTCGGTGAATGATGTCGAGTTCGAGCTCCTGCTGACCATCGGCCTGGTGGTGATGGTGATCTTTTTGTTTCTGCGGAATCTGTCCGCGACCATTATTCCCAGCGTGGCTGTGCCGTTATCGCTGATCGGAACTTTCGGCGCGATGTATGCCCTGGGCTATAGCCTCGACAATCTGTCACTCATGGCGCTCACCATCTCGACGGGCTTTGTTGTGGATGACGCGATCGTGATGGTCGAGAACATCTCGCGTTATCTTGAAGAGGGCGAGCCTCCGATGCAGGCGGCGTTGAAGGGCGCGGAGCAGATCGGCTTCACCATCCTCTCGCTCACGGTATCGCTGATCGCGGTGCTGATTCCGCTCTTGTTTATGGGCGATGTGGTAGGGCGGCTGTTCCGTGAGTTTGCGGTGACCCTGGCGGTCACGATCGTGCTCTCAGCGGTCGTCTCGCTGACGCTGACGCCGATGATGGCTTCGCGCATTTTGAAGCACAATCCCGAGGCGCAGCAGGGGCGATTCTACAAAGCCTCGGAGCGCGTTTTTGAGAACATGATTGCGTTTTATGGGCGAACGCTGACCGTTGTTTTGAGGCATCAGGGCATTACGCTGCTGGTGGCGCTGGCGACGCTGCTGCTTACCGTTTACCTGTACATCATCGTTCCCAAAGGCTTCTTCCCGGTGCAGGATACGGGCGTGATCCAGGCGATCTCGCAGGCGCCGCAGACGATCGGGTCGAAGGAGATGGCGGTCCAGCAGCAGGAGCTGGCAAAAGTCATCCTGGAAGATCCGGCGGTGGCCAGCCTGTCGTCCTTTGTGGGTGCGGACGGCACCAATACGACCAACAACAGCGGCCGCATGTCGATCAACCTGAAGCCGCTGAAGCAGCGCGATGCGAGTGCTTCCAACATTATTCGCAGGCTGCAGCCGAAGCTTGAAAAAGTCGGCGGCATTGAGCTGTTCATGCAGCCGGTGCAGAACATTACGGTGGATGACCGGGTGAGCCGGACCCAATATCAGTACACGCTTGAGGACCCGAACCAGGACGAGCTGAATGAGTGGACCAATCGCTTTGTGACCAGGCTGAAGCAGCTGCCGGAGCTCGAAGATGTGGCGACCGATCAGCAGCTGGGCGGACTTGCGGTCTCGCTGGTGATCGACCGTGCGACGGCCTCGCGGCTGGGCATCGCGCCCACAACGATCGACAACACGCTCTATGATGCGTTCGGCCAGCGCCAGATCAATACCATGTATACGCAACTGAACCAGTATCACGTGATCCTGGAGGCGCTGCCGCAGTTTCAGCTGGATCCGAACAAGCTAAGCCGCATCTTCATTCAGGCGAACGCTTCGGCCACGGCGACAGGCGCGAGCGCGACCAGCTCCTCGGGTACGGGGTCCACGTCAGCGGGCTCGAATGCGTTGACCGCGAGCGCGGCGTATACCCCTTCGTCCAGCATCATGACTCCTCCGGCGAGCGTCCTGACTTCGGGGATGACGACGACCGCGGGCGGGTCGACTTCCTCGACCAGCACGACCAACAGCTCGACGCCGAGCAACGCCGTGCCGATGAGTGCGTTCTCCCGCTTCGAGACGACGACCGAGCCGCTCTCGATCACGCACCAGGGACAGTTTCCCTCGATCACCGTGTCCTTCAACCTGGCCCCGAACGCGGCGCTTGGCGAAGCGATTACGGCAGTCGACAAGGTTCACGACGAGATGCACATGCCGGCCAGCCTGCAGGCCGACTTTCAAGGTACGGCAGCCTCTTTTCGCAATTCGCTCTCCAGCGAACCGCTGCTGATTCTGGCCGCGCTGGTGACGGTGTATATCGTTCTGGGCGTGTTGTATGAAAGCTTCATTCACCCGATCACCATCCTGTCCACGCTGCCCTCAGCCGGGGTGGGCGCGTTTCTTTCTTTGATCCTGTTTCATCAGGACCTGAGCGTCGTGGCGATCATTGGGATCGTGCTCTTGATCGGCATCGTCAAGAAGAACGGCATCATGATGGTGGACTTTGCGCTGGAAGCTGAGCGGCACCATGGCAAGAGCTCGACCGATGCGATTTATGAGGCTTGCCTCTTGCGCTTTCGCCCGATCATGATGACGACGATGGCGGCGCTGCTGGGCGGGCTGCCGCTGGCGTTCGGGTCGGGCATCGGTTCAGAGCTGCGGCGTCCGCTGGGCATTGCGATGGTCGGCGGCCTCTTGCTGAGCCATTTGATTACTGTTTACACGACGCCGGTGATCTACATCTTCTTCGATAATCTGGGTCAGCGTTTCTCGCGCAAGCCGCATAAGACGGAGACGGGCAATGAGCCCGAGGGTGCGGGACCGGACCCGCAAGCCGCAGGTGCGGTATGAATATCTCGGCGCCGTTCATTGGGCGGCCCGTCGCGACCACGCTGCTGACCATTGCCATTGCGATTGCGGGCATGATTGCGTTCCAGGTACTGCCCGTCTCGCCGCTGCCGCAGGTGGACTTCCCGACCATTGCGGTCTCCGCCAGTCTGCCGGGCGCGAGCGCGGAGATTATGGCGTCTTCTGTGGCGACGCCGCTCGAGCGCCAGTTCGGTCACATCGCGGGCGTGACCGAGATGACGTCGTCGAGCACGCTGGGCACGACCGGCGTAACGATTCAATTCGATTTGAGTCGTGATATCGATGGCGCGGCGCGCGATGTGGAAGCGGCGATCAACGCGGCGCGCACCTATCTGCCGGTCAACTTGCCGTCCAATCCGACGTATCGCAAGGTCAATCCGGCGGATGCGCCGATCATGATTCTTGGCCTGACCTCGGACAAGTACGGACCGGACAAGCTGTACGACGAAGCATCGACGGTGATGCAGCAGAAGCTCTCGCAGATTCTGGGCGTGGGCCAGGTCAATCCGGGCGGCGGCGCGCTGCCCTCGGTGCGGGTGGAGGTGAATCCCGAAAAGCTTGCCGGCTATGGGCTGGCGATGTCGAACATCCAGTCCGTGCTGAGCCTGCAGAATACGAATCTGGCGCGAGGACAGATCACCGACGGCAATCAAAGCGCGGACATCGTGGTGAACGGCCAGATCTCCCATGCCGAGGACTACAAGCCGATCGTCATCGGCTTCCACAACGGCGCCGCGGTGCGTCTGTCGGACGTTGCGGATGTGATTGACTCCGTGCAGAATGTGCGGTCGGCAGGCTATCTGAACGGCAAGCGCGCAGTCACGCTGATCATCTTTCGTCAGCCGGGCGCGAACATTATCGATACGGTCAGCCGTATCTACGATCAGCTCCCGGCGCTGCAGGCTTCGATTCCCAACGGCATCCGGGTGACGGTCGTGCTCGATCGAACGACGACCATCAAGGCTTCGGTCTTTGACGTGGAGCGAACGCTGGTGCTCTCAATCGTTCTGGTCATCGTCGTGGTGTTCGTCTTCCTGCGCAATGGACGGGCAACGCTCATTCCGGCCGTGGCCGTGCCTGTATCGCTCATCGGCACCTTCGCCGTTATGTATCTGTGCGGCTACAGCCTGGACAACCTCTCGTTGATGGCGCTGACCATTTCGACTGGCTTCGTAGTCGATGACGCAATCGTGGTGATGGAGAATATCTCGCGGCATCTCGAAGATGGCATGACGCCGCTGGCCGCAACGCTGCGTGGCGCGAGTGAGATTGGGTTCACTGTTCTGTCGATCAGCATCTCGTTGATCGCGGTATTTATTCCGTTGCTGCTGATGGGCGGGATTGTGGGGCGGCTGTTCCGCGAATTTGCGGTGACGTTGTCAACGGCGATTCTCGTTTCGATGGTGATTTCGCTGACGACCACGCCAATGATGTGCGCCTACATTTTGAAGAGCGAGCATGGGGTCGAGCATGGACGCCTGTACAAGATGACAGAGCGCTTCTTCGACTGGATTCTTGAACTCTATCGGCACAGCCTGCACTGGGTTCTCGACAACGCGGTGCTGACGCTGACGGTGCTGTTTCTGACCATTGCGCTCAACGCCGTCATTATCGTGAAGATCCCCAAGGGCTTCTTTCCCCAGCAGGATACGGGCTCGCTAGCGGGCGGAATGCAGGGGGCGCAGGACTCGTCGTTTCCTTCGATGAACGCTTCGCTCCAGCAAGCGGAGGCCGTGGTGGGCAAGGATCCGGCGGTGCAGAATGTGATCGGCTTCACCGGCGGCAATGGGGCGACGAACACGGGAAATTTATATGTCACGTTGAAGCCGCTCAACCTGCGCAAGATCGGCGCTCCGGCGATCATCAACCGCATCCGGCCACAGCTGAATCGTTTGCCGATCGCTTCCACGTTTCTGCAGGCGTCGCAAGACCTACGCATCGGCGGCCGGTCGAGCAACGCGCTTTACCTGAACCCGATTGAGGCGGACACCGCCGACTCCCTGAAGACATGGGGGCCGCGACTTTTTACCGAGATGAAGAAGCTTCCCGGGCTGCAGGACGTGAACTCCGACCAGCAGAACGGCGGACTCGACGAGCGGCTGGTGTATGACCGGGTGACAGCGGCCAAGCTTGGGCAGACGACTTCTTCGCTCGATTCTGCGCTCTATGCTGCGTTCGGGCAAAGCGAGGTTTCGCTGATCTACACGCAGCTGAATCAGTACTATGTGGTGCTTGAAGTAGCCCCGCAGTACTGGTCGACTCCGTCCGGGTTGAACAGTGTCTACCTCCATAACGCCTCCGCCGGGAGTACGACCGCGACCGGCAACACGCCGCTGCTTGCGTTGGTCAGGGCCAGCCCGAACACGACGCCTCTGGCACTGAATCACACGGGCTTGTTTCCTTCGGTGACGGTGTCGTTTAATCTGGGGCCGGGAGTCTCGTTGAGCGATGCGACCGAAGCGATCAGTGCAATGCAGCAGCGGCTGGGCACGCCGAGTTCGATCCATGGATTGTTTGCGGGCACCCTGCAGGCATATCAGCAGTCGCTCAGCTCGGAGCCTGTGCTGATTGTGACGGCGCTGCTGGCCGTGTACATCGTGCTGGGGATCTTGTATGAGAGCCTGGTCCACCCGCTGACGATTCTTTCGACACTGCCCTCGGCGAGCGTCGGAGCGATGCTGGCGCTGATGCTGTTCGGCGTGGACCTGAACGTGATTTCGATCATCGGCATTGTGCTCCTAATCGGCATCGTGAAGAAGAACGCGATCATGATGATCGATTTTGCGCTACAGCAGGAGCGGGAGGGCGGGATGGA
>CAXUEE010000003.1:50005-53615 GCA_964249905.1 uncultured Acidobacteriaceae bacterium | reverse complement strand
GAGGCGGCGATCTTCGAGGCCTGCATGCTGCGTTTCCGGCCCATCCTGATGACGACCATGGCCGCGCTGTTCGGGGCGCTGCCTCTGGCGTTCGGCACCGGAACCGGGTCTGAGCTGCGGCGGCCGCTGGGCATTACGATTGTCGGTGGGCTGATCGTCAGCCAGCTGCTGACGCTCTATACGACTCCAGTCGTATACCTGACCTTGGACCGGCTGCGTCTGCGCATACAAGGCAAGCATCACGATGACTTTCATCTGGAGGGCAGCCATGTGCCTGCACCCGCGGAATAAATTCCTTTGCCTGACGGCTGCCGGGGCGGCACTGCTGCTTGCGGGCTGCCGGGTAGGCCCGAAGTATCACACGCCGCCGGCGCTTGCGCAGGTGCCGCCGCCTCTCTACAAAGAGTCGCCCACGCAGTTTCTGGAGGCCGACGGCTGGAAGGTGGCGCAGCCGGGCGATGCGATGCTACGCGGCAAATGGTGGCAGATTTACAACGATCCCGAGCTGGATGCGCTCGAGGATCAGCTGAACATCAACAATCAGACGGTGAAGCAGTACTTTGAGAACTTCCTCGAGGCGCGGGCTTTGATTGCGGAGGCGCGTTCACAGCTCTATCCCACGTTGAGCGTGGGACCATCGTTTACGCGCTCACGGTCTTCGTCCAACCTAACCAACGCTACAGGAACGGCCGGAACAACGGGGACCACCGGCACGACCGGGACAACGGGAACCACCGGCACGACCAGCACGGGCACGATTACCTCGACAGGCCGGCAAAGCTCCATCATCTCCCTGCCCTTCGATGTCTCCTGGGAGCCGGACCTGTGGGGGCGGGTGCGCAACCAAATTCGCGAGTACCAGTATGCGGCGCAGCTGAGCGCGGCAGATCTGGAAAACGAGCGTTTGACCGAGCAGGCCTCGCTCGCCGTGTACCTGTTTGAACTGCGCGGGCAGGATGCTCTCGAAGACTTGTACAACAAGACGATCGAGGCGGACAGGAAGGCGGTAGAGCTGACGCAGGCGCAGTATGAGACGGGAGTCGGCGACCAGATTTCGGTGGTCGAGGCGCAGAACACGCTGCAGAATGCGACGGCGACGGCGACCAACGTGGGGGTTCTGCGGGCACAGTATGAGCATGCCATTGCGGTGCTGGTGGGGACCAACCCTTCTGATTTTTCGATTCCGCCGAAGCCGCTCCATGCGATGCCTCCGGCGATTCCGGTCGGCGTTCCTGCGCAGCTCTTGGAGCGCCGGCCGGACATTGCGGCGGCCGAACGGACGATGGCCTCAGCCAATGCGCAGATCGGCGTGGCCGACGCGGCGTTCTATCCGACCGTGACCTTGGGCGCGACGGGAGGCGTGGAGAGCTCGACGCTCAAACATCTGTTCGACTGGTCGAGCCGCTTCTGGTCGGTCGGCCCACAGGTATCGGAGACGATCTACGACGCGGGACTGCGCCGCGCCACCGTGAACCAGTACATCGCCACCTACAACGCAGATGTGGCGAGCTATCGGCAAACGGTGCTCACGGCCTTTCAGCAGGTCGAGGACTATCTGGCGGCGGTGCGCATTCTTTCTCACCAGATCCTGCAGACGCAGCAGGCGGAGCAGTCCGCGCAGCAGTATGTGAATCTGGAGATGGGCCGATACCAGACGGGGATCGATCCCTATGTGGACGTGGTCACCTCGCAGCTGACGCTGTTGACGGACCAGCAAAACCTGACCTCTTTGCGGACAGAGGAAATGACCGCTTCGGTGCAGTTGATCGAAGCACTGGGCGGCGGATG
The DNA here is from genome assembly GCA_964249905.1 of uncultured Acidobacteriaceae bacterium. GTDB lineage: Bacteria > Acidobacteriota > Terriglobia > Terriglobales > Acidobacteriaceae > Edaphobacter. Next base: position 51,827 of record CAXUEE010000003.1, on the reverse strand, counting down.
GGATCGGAGCGATCTGCCCACACCGTCAGCGGTGTCGAAGAAACTGACCGGGGCGGAGACGACGATCCAGAAGTAGCTTGCGGTTGTTCGAGAAAGCCCACTTCGGAGGTGAGTGGAGTGAAGTAAGCTTCTTTCGGTCCATGGAGTGTAGCCTGCAGACCGTTCTGCCCGCAGGAACCCTCCCGTAGACTTAGAATATGCTTGAAGGTAGGGACGGCTGGTCCTGGTCTGACTCTGGTTTCGCCAGTGGATTGGAGAGGCTGGCGGTTCCGACGCTCGTTTGCGGTGGAGTCGCGGCAGGCCTGGTCTATGGGGTGCGCAGCCGTTCGGCACAGATCTTCGGTCCGTCGTCGTTCCGGGGAGCGGGGCAACGGCGGTCCGTGGCATTGACGTTCGATGACGGGCCGAGCGAAAGTACCCTGCGTCTGCTGGAGTACCTGGCGCAGGAGGAGATTTCCGCAACCTTCTTTCAGTGCGGCGCGAATGTGGAGCGTCACGCCGGCATCGCGCGGAGAGTGGCGGAGGCCGGGCATGAGATCGGCAACCACACCTACACGCACCGCAGGCTGTGTCCGCGGCTCAGTCGCAGTCCGAATCTGTTGAGCGCGGAGGAAGTGCTGCGAGAGTTCGCCTCAGCACAGACACGAATTACAGCGGAGACCGGGGCCGTGCCTAGGCTGCTGCGCACGCCCTACGGCATGCGCTGGTTCGGGCTGGCAGCCGCGCAACGCAAGCTGCTCCTGCACGGCGTGATGTGGACGGCGATCGGCAATGACTGGGAACTGCCTCGAGACCGGATCGTGACGCGGCTGCTGCACGGGCTCACTCCGGGCGCGATCCTGTGCCTGCATGATGGCCGGGATATTCGACCGGATCCGGACATTACGGCCACGCTGGCCGCGACCAGAGAGTTGATTCCGCGGCTCAAGGACGCGGGATACGGCTTTGAGACGGTCAGTCAGATTCTCACGTGACAGAGGCTGCGGAAAGACGTGCAGGCTGTAGATTTGTCGACTTTGGTCGATTCATTCGGCGAGCAGCAAGAAAAATCGCGTCCAACGCTCTAGGGGAACCGTATCTCCAGTAGTCCCTCGCCGAGGAGTCTTCCAAATGAACTCTACTTCGATTCTGGTTGTTGCTGCACTCTCCCTCGCTTCACCCTGCTTTGCAGCCGGTCTGGGCGTGGATAAGGGCGGGGCCGCTCCAAGCGATTCTTCCGATTTCACCGTCAGCCAACAGACGCAGGTCCCGGGAGCTACTCTGAAACCGGGCTCCTATTCCATTCACGTGGTCGATAAACTTGCCGACCGGACAATTCTGGAGGTGGATAGCGCCTCAGGAAAGGCGATGGCGACGTTCCTGGGATTGTCGGGATCTGGCCTTCCGAAGTCCTCGGGCTCAGGGAAGATCGCGTACGACTCAGGCACGGACGGGAAGACAGCTTTGCGCGGTTTTGCGTTTCCGAAGGGTCCGGTACTCGAATTTGTATATCCGAAAGCAGAGGCAGTCTCGCTGGCGAAGGCGAACGGCAACAAAGTTCCGGCCATCGATCCTGCTTCTGAGGGCAGGGTTGCCGATTCTTCGCTTTCGAAGAGCGATATGCAGGTCGTAACGCTCTGGATGCTCTCGACGACTAAAGTCGGCACCGATGGAACTGGGCCTGGGATCAAGGCGGAGAAGTATCAGCAGCAAGTGGCGACGAATCATCCTCCGCGGCCTGCCATCAAGGAGTTGCCGCACACCGCCAGCGAGCTTCCTGTGCTGATCCTGCTTGGTGCCGGTTCCCTGCTCGGGGGTGCTGCTCTCAGCCTGCGCAGGCAGA
>CAXUEE010000003.1:47956-49995 GCA_964249905.1 uncultured Acidobacteriaceae bacterium | reverse complement strand
GCAGAGGGTTGCTTAGCCAACAGAGCCAGGCCCAGACCCGGATACGTACGCCCGTTCTGTGGCTGGAACGCGCCCTCTGTGCAGTGGGCGCGTTCTGTTTGCTGGCTGTGTCGTACTTCGGAGCGGAAGCGGCCATCTCCCGGCATACCGCCCTCCATCCCAGCGCTCTGCCTTTCCAGGCCGCTCCGGAGACGAAGCCGGCGACGGCAGCGGTGTCTGAGTCGGAGGTCATCGGACGGCTGGAGATTCCCAGTCTCCACCTCTCGGTGCCCATCCTCTCCGACTACGATCCATCCAGTTTGCGCCGGGGGGTCGGGCACATCCGCGGCACGGCAAATGCCGGCGGCTTAGGCAACTTCGTCCTCGCAGGTCACCGCGACACGTTTCTCCGTCCGCTGCGGCACATCGCGCCGCCGATGGTGATCCAAGTGCTTATTCGGGAAGGCACCTACGAGTATGTTACCGATAGCACTGAAGTGGTAGATCCGAATAACCTGTCCGTTTTAGACATCCATGCAACTCCGGAACTTACCTTGATTACCTGCTATCCCTTTGATTTTGTTGGTGCTGCGCCGCACCGCTTCATTGTGCACGCACATCTGGCGTCCGCATCTCCTGTTCCTCCTTCGTAGTATCCTGCGGCTAACACCCTAAAGGAACGAAGGGATCTAGATGCTTAATCGAGGTTTGTCCTGGTCCCGCTGCCTGCTGGTAGCATTTTCTCTGGCGACGCTGGCCTCCATGAGCCCCGCCCCAGTGCACGCTCAGCTTACGGTGCAGTTTGGGAATAATGGCTTGCAAAGCCTCTCCTACAACGGGCAGGTTCTTGAAGATCTGGGCGCATATCCGTCTGACTCCTTTCATATCTTCCATATGAAATCGACCGACCTCAGCGGCAATGTGCTGAGCACAGGGCAGTACGGCTGGGGAGAGAACAACAATGGCCGTACGTGGGATCCGGCGGCGAAAACCTGGACTTATTCCTTTACCTGGGGACAGATCTCTGTTCAATATGTGCAAAGCGGCAACACGTTGAACCTGGTCGTCACCGAGATGAACAACAGCAACTCAGGAATTATCTTCGATGGTGCGACAATCTCCTCGCTGCTGCTGCACTTCCCGCAGCTTCCCGCCGGCTTTTCGGATCCCAGCTACTCCCAGTACGCGTACAACACGACGGCTCCCAGTGTGACGACAGCAGATTGGGGGAGCGGCGAAGTCGTTTCGGTGATGGCCGATCCCTCAAAACCGCTGTATAGCGGCTTTCAATCCGCCGGCGGAAATATCTACACCGCGGCGGTCAGCAGCACGACTCCGGATGGGCTGGCGACGTTCCAGCCGCACAACGACCGGCCGGTGATGCCGGGCCAGACAGACACCTTCACCGTGTCTTTGCGGTTCGCGCCCTCCGGAACGGCGACCGGAACTTTGGCTGCCGATGCATACCAAAACTGGGCGGCGACCTGGCCTCCGCAGCTGAACTGGACGGATCGCCGGGTGATCGGGACGGTCTACCTGGCGAGCTCGCCGACGGGCAATGTGAACCAGCCGGCAGGGTACCCCAACAATCCGCGACGCTACTTCAACGACAGCAACAGCACAGACTTCGACGTGACCACAGCGAGTGGGCTCGCGCAGTTCCAAAAGCGCATCCTGCAACAGAGCGCGGCCAACGTGCAGAACCTGCAACGGCTGAACGCTCAGGGCGCGGTGACCTGGGACATTGAGGGAGAGCAGTACCCACAGGACACGAGTTACGTCTGCTCGCCGGACCAGATCGGCACGGTGGCTCCGGAGATGGAGAGCGTGGTGACCGACCCAACCTCTCCGTATGCGGGGATGCACCTGGTGGATGCCTACTTCAAGACGATGACCGACGCGGGTTTCCGGGTGGGCGTGTGCGTGCGGCCGCAGCACTTCGCCATCAACGCGGACGGCACCGCGCAACAGACCTACCTTCCGGACTCGGCTATCGCGGCGGAGCTGATTCGCAAGATGCAATATGCGCATGGACGCTGGGGAGCGACCCTGTTCTACAT
>CAXUEE010000003.1:31904-47946 GCA_964249905.1 uncultured Acidobacteriaceae bacterium | reverse complement strand
ACGGTGGAAAGCAATGGAGCTGTCCTCGACGCATCGATCTTCCAGCAGGCCTCAGCAGCTTTGCCGGATTCGCTGCTGATGCCGGAAGAGTCCACGCCGAAGCATTACGCGTATACGGCGCCCTTCCTGTCGTTCATCTTCCATGGCGATCTGGGCACGAACAGCACGGTCTATCACTACTATCCGAAGGCCTTCAGCGTAAACCTGATCAACGATGTAAATGCGGCCACGCTTGCGGCAAGCCAAAGTGCGTTGACGGCCTCGGTCGCGGCCGGCGACATCCTGATGGCGCATGCTGACTATTGGCAAGCCAACAATGACACGATTCTGGCGATTTATCGGAATGCGACCCCAGTCGCGCCGACACCGACGCCGACTCCGACGCCAACCCCCACGCCGACGCCAACTCCCACGCCGACGCCGACACCGACGCCAACTCCCACGCCGACGCCGACGCCGGTCACGCCTATACCTGCGCCGCAGAGCTCCGCCGTCGTAATTACTTCCCCAAACCCGGGGGACACGGTGTCGGCAACCATCAACGTACAAGGACAGATTGCGGTCAACCTCGACCCGTCAGGGTCTTATCTGATGGTCGATGGCGTGCAAATCGGGACCAGGCGGGTTTCAAGCAGCCCGTTTCTCTACCCTTTCGATACCACGACCGTGGCGAACGGAATGCACACGCTGCAGCTTTGGGCACACGATACGGCAAACAACACCGACCTTTCGCAAACGGTGGTGGTGACGGTGGGAAATGCAGCCAGCACAACGCCGGTCTCTCCAACTCCGGTTGCAGCAAATCCGGCGTATCCGATCACACTCACCTATCCGGTAAGCGGGCAGGCTGTTTCCGGCGTCGTTCAGGTCACGGGAGTGATCCCGCAGACGCTTGACCCGGCAGGCTCTTACCTTATGCTGGACGGCCAGGAAGTGGGGACACAGCGGGTGGGCAGCGCGCCGTTCGTCTACGTCATGGACACGTCGCAGATCTCCGCGGGCAACCATACCTTGCAACTGTGGGCGCACGATATCGGCAACGAGACCTTGCTTTCGAACACCGTTACGATCAGTATCGCGACTCCGTGACCAGGCGGACATCAGGGGCTGGAGACGAGCCAGACTGACCTGTCCCACCATAGCGGCGCTGTTCAAGAGCTTCGACCATGGTGGCGGCGCGCGCCTGCCAGGTCGCCTCCTGACTGGCAAGCCAGCGCGTCTCGGTCAGTCCGTCGTCGAAGTCTTGCTCGCGGAGCTCGCGCAAGTTCTGAACCATCTGCTGCGCGTCGCGCGCAAGGTAAAGCAAGGGCTCCTTGCGCACCAGTTCTTCAAGGCCGTCCGTAGCCACCATGGCCCGGCAGGCGCAGAGATGCTCGTAAAAGCGAGTGCTCGAACCCGAATAAGTGGGTTCGCGGCGCAGATAGGGCAGCACGGCTACGTCAAAGGAGCGTGCGAAAGAGGCAAGATCTCCGTAGGACTGCTTGCCGGCGAAACAGCTGCGGGGATGCTGGATGACTCGGGTGCGAGCGGCATCCTGCGCAGAGTCCGGAATGGCCATCGTGGTAGGGCCGACGAAGACCCAGGAAAGCCACGGTAATGTGTTGAGGACCTCTTCGATCAGTAGCCAATCCATGTTGCCGGCGAGATTGCCGATGACGCCGGCAATCGGTCGTGGCACATGGGCGATCGATGTGGGGAGAGGCCCCGGTCCCGCGGGGATGCTGACCAGCACATTGTTCGCGCGTGTGGCGTTCGGAACGATGTGAATCTTGCGTGGATCGCACCCAGCTTCCTCGATCAGATAGCTCCGGAGGCGCTCCGAGTTTGGGCAGACCAGCGTTGCGCGGCTGCACATACGCCGGTCGAGCGCCCGGATATCGACTCCGTGCGTGTCGGCGTAGGCGGCGATCAGATCCGTGAGCCAGTAGACTACCGGTCCTTTCCAGCGCTCGGCCACGGAAGCGAAGTACGGAACGGTGCAGATGATCGGTGAATCCACTTCCTGCGGAGTCTCTGCGCGCATCATGCTGGCGATCGAAGGACCGCTTGAGGCAAGCCAACGCAGTCCGGTCCGTGCGTATCCGCGCATAAGCGGAAAGCGCACCCGCCGCAGATCTCCTGAGCTTTCGACCGGCTCGGCGGGAGAGGCCCTGCTCCACCAGGGAAAGTAGGTGCGCTGCGGCTCCCACATGACGACGGGAACGGACTCGGCCAAGGCGCTGGCAAGCTCGAAGTCTAGAACATCCGAGACTTGCAACAGATGCCACGGACTGGTGCGATTCAACATGCTGGACTCCTAGGCCGCATGCGTGAGCGAGTCTGCGGGAGCTTCGATCTGGGCTTGCTTCTCCGTCATCGAGACTTGCAGATGGTGCAGCACGGACATGGTGAAACTGGGGCGAGAGGTCTGGGCGACGCGCGTCAGAACCAGACTTCCATGGTCTCCCAAGGAGAGATCGATGGTGCAGAGCGGCGCTCCGTATCCCGGCGTAAAGGCTTCCTCAAAGCGTTGCCCATGGAGCCGCATCGAAACCCAGGCAAAATCCAGGTCCAGTGCGACCATGCGAATCACCTGCCAGCATTCTTCGGGTGTTTCGACGCCGGCCAGCGTCTTCTCAAGGTCCCGCACGTAAATCTCTTCCTGCACCGCGCGCAGCATCATCTTATGGGAAAGCGTTCTCCAGGCAGCGGTGAACTCGATGTAGTTGAGCCGGCTGATACCGATCAGCACAAGCAGGCAGAAGAGAAAGAGTAGAGGCCAGCCCACTCCGGTACCACCAAAGCTCTCAAAAAGCGCAAACGCCGCAGACAGGCCGCACACGCCGTAGAGAAGCAGCGCCGCACTGCGCGTGGTGAACCCGAGTCCCAGCAGCATGTGGTGAATGTGCGAACGATCTCCCTTGAAAATGGGAGCTTTGCGAAGGAAACGCCGCCCGATCGCGAGGGTGACATCGATCAGCGGGAGAGCCAACGCCATCAGAGGGGCGGCCATGCCCAGCAGCGTACCTGACTGCCGGCTCCAGATCAGCCCGAAACAACCGAGGATGAAGCCGATGGTAAGGCTGCCGCAATCCCCGAGAAAAACGGACGCAGGTGCGAAGTTATACCGTAAAAAGGCAAGCAGACAGCCCGCCAGGGGCATGGTAGCCATGGCCAGACCCATATTGCGGCTGATGATGGCAACCAGCAGCGTGGTAGTGGTGGCGAGCAGGCCAACGCCGGTGGCCAAACCGTCCATGCCGTCGATCAGATTGACTGCATTCGTACAGCCGATCAGCCAGACAATGCTGAGCACGACCGACACCCACATGGGAGTGTTTCCGATCGACATACGGGCGCCAAGCGAAACGGCGAGGACGGCGGCCGTTACCTGACCGGCGAGTTTCTGCCACGGCTTGAGACAAAACAGATCGTCGATCAAACCGGTGAGAAAGACAAGACCAGCTGCCGGAAGGAGGGAACGCAGCAGGGTTCCGTGCTGAATGTAGATGCGCGAGCCATCGGGCGCGAAGAGGTACACCAGGCCGAGTGCGCCGGCATAGGAGAGGACGATGGGGATCCCTCCGATCCGGGGAACCGCTTTGGCATGGGATTTGCGGCCTCCATCCGGGCGATCAACGATGTCAGCGCGAACGAAGACATCGCGCAAAAGCGGCGTAAGGGAGAAGCACAAGATAAAGGCAGTGATTCCTAGAGCTACAATCGCGAGCATGGATCCCTCCTCGGGAGTTGTCTTCCTGGTTGGGAGCTTCTAAAGAACTTCACGTGAAACAGTGGAAAAGTGTTGCAGAACCGGTTTGCCGTGCTTGCCTTCCAGGATCCGGGCAATGCGTGCGACTCCCAGCGGAAGATCATAGTGTTCGACCAAAGCCTGACGAGCCCGCATTCCGGCGGCTCGCACCTCCCGCGTTTCCGCGGCGAGGTGGAGCAGAAGTGCGGTCAAGCCATCCACATCTCCGCACCCAATGTGCCAGCCGCAGCCATGCAGGTCGATCGTCTGCGCGGGAGTGGCACGGCTGGGTCCTATAAACAATACGGGGCGGCCGGCCGCAAGGATTCCATAGACTTTGCTCGGAACCACGGAACCCCAGCAATCGTCGCTCTGCGTCACCAGGCCGACATCGCCGACTGCGAGGCCCTCGTTGAGCTTGTCGCGTGCGACGTAGTCGCGCAGTTCAAGCGACCGGATGCTGTTCTCGGCACAGAAGCCGGCTAATTGCTGACGCTTGTCGCCGCTGCCGACAAAGATAAAGTGAAAGCGCGGATCATGCTTGAGCCGCAGCATGGCGCCGGCGAGCGTGTCGATATCGTGCGCCAGCCCGAAGTTGCCGGAGTAAAGCACGACCAGTTTGGACGGATCGCCGGGGCGGGACATCGGCGTGATCGCCTCGCCATTGGCCCAGTTCTCGGTAATGTGAATTCTCTCAGCCGGCACCCCCCGGTCTATGAGCCGATCGCGCATGCAGGTGCCAAGAGCAAGAATCCCGTCCGCGTGCCGGCGGGATGTGTCCGCGAGCAGACCCACAATCCGATCGGCGGCTCCGCCAGCCTGGAAGTAGTTCAGGCTGATAGCCACGTCGGGGTAGATGTCCTGCTCCCAGATGAAGTGCTGGGAGCCACGCAGTATCTTGACCATGGAACCCAAAAGCGAGATGAGCGGCGGCGTGGTAAGCGAGACGACGACGTCTGCGCGCTTCATCGTCAACGCCCGAAAGAAAGCCGAAAGATAAAAGGACAGATAAGATAAAACGCGTCCCACAAGGCCTCGCGCGAAAGGCAGCGAGCGCACTCTCAGGATCTCGACCGGCGGCGGCTCCCCGCCGGCCGCCGCGGCGTACCCGCCGTCGCCGCAGATCACGGCGACATCATGACCACGCCCGGCCAAGCCCGTGGCCAGATCCGTCAGCTGCTGGCTGGTGGCGGAAGAGTCCGGCCAGAAGAACTGGTTGATAAAGACGATCTTCATGAACGCACCTCGGCGGTCATCTCGCGCAGTTCCCCGGCCACCGGCTTCAGCTCGCGACGGCGAACGAAGCGCGCCGGATTGCCGGCATAGATCTCGAACGGAGGGACAGCCCCGGAGAGGACGCTGCCGGCAGCGGCGATTGCACCCTCCCCGAGGACCACGCCAGGGGTGAGCATGCACTTCGCTCCGGCCCAGGAGCCGTCGCCAAGCTGGATGGGCGCAATCATCAGGCCGAATGCCGGGTCGCTCCAGTTATGGTTGCCCGTGCAAAGGTACGCGCCCTGGCTGACACACACGTCATTGCCCAGCCGGACCGTGGTGAGATTGTCGATCCAGCAGCGTTCCCCGATCCAGCAGTCGTTGCCAATGACCAGATGCCAGGGGTACTTCACGTCCACCGAGGGCTTGATCACCACGCCAGCCCCGATGCGTGCACCGAAAAGCCGAAGAAGGCTCACGCGCAGGCTGGACGAAGGGATCCAGGCCGCGCGAAGGATAGGCTGGCCTAGAAAGAACCACAGCGCACGCTTGAAGAACGTGCCTCCAGGGTGGTACCACGAGTTGTCATAGCGGCCGAGCTGGACTCGATTCATCGTCATCGCGACCCCCTGAACTTTCCTTCCACGTGCCGGGGCAAAGGTCCACCAAGAACCCAGCGATACACTTCGGCGGTCTGGCGGGCGACAGCGGTCCAGTTGTAGCGCTGCTCGACCAGCCGGCTTCCTGCACGGCCCATCGCCTGATTGGCGCCGGCAGGGTTTTCGAGCAGCGCGCGCAAGGCCTTCACCAGAGGCTTACACAGAGGCTCGATGATCCAACCCGCGCCATGCTGCTCGACCTCAGGGAGATTGCAGGGCCGGGAGATGACAACAGGAAGCCCCATTCCCATGGCCTCAAGCGTGCTCATGCTCAGGCCTTCGGAGTGCGAGGGCAAAGTGAAAGCCTCCGCTGCGGCCAGCGCGCCCCACTTCCGCTCGTCGCGCAGCATGCCTGTAAAGGTGACCTGGGACGCAAGCCCGTGTTCGGCGACGAGCCCTTCCAGCAGCGCGCGGGTGCCTTCCGAATCAGGCCCGGCGATCACCAGATGAGCATCCCGGTGATGCGAAGCGACCTCGGTCCAGGCACGCACCAAAAGGTCGACCCCTTTTTTGGGATGGAGCCGGCCGAGAAACAAGATGAGTCGTTGCCCCCGCAGCTCGGGAAAATCGGCGAAGAAGGGCTCCGGATCCCGCGTTTCAGGGAGGCTCACCCCGTTCGGAATCACGGCAACAGGACCGGCACAGCCAAAGCGCTGGTAATCCCCTGCCTCGGCTGCGGTCAAGGCTACTCGGCACGCGGCGCCACGCACGTTCGCGCGCTCGATGAACGTACTGTACAGAAGCTTCTTCCAGCGCTTATGCCGCAGCGCCCAGCTCTCGAGCATGCCGTGCGCCGAGAGCACATAGGGCTTCCCGGCCGCACTCGCCGCCCGGCATGCCTCGAGGGTGCTCTGCTCCCACAGGCCGTGCACATGAACCCCGTCCACCTCCGCGACGCGCTGCGCGAAGTTGCTCTTCAGGCGCTGGTTATGCAGCCAGCTGCCCCGCCCTTGTGGCCAGTAGCTCACGTTCGACGCAGAAAATCCGGACGGCTGAAAGTGCTCTCCTGCAACACAGAACGCGGCCAGCTCGGCTCGGCAGTTCGTGTCTTTGGAGAGCGCCTGACCGAGGGCCGGCACGGCGCTGCTCAGCCCCCCGTACCTGGGATCAAGATGGGTGACAACATGAAGCCAGCGGCTGCGCGCGACTGGCAGTTCTACCGGTCCGGGTACCATTGGGCACTCCATCTTCAACAAGGCGTATCCCACGTTATCGGCTCCCTCTCGCGACGCTGGAGATCGCTCGACCCGTCACCGGTGTGTCGGTTCTCTGACGTTGCGGGTCACGAAAGCCGACCGGCTCGCGAAGCTCCGCCTGCCGAAAATCGGCGATCCGGGCGATCTCAAGCCCGAAGTTTTGCGGCGAGTAGACCTCCACACGGCGGCGCGATTCGGCTCGCATGCTGTCGAGCTCAGCCGCGCTGAGGGAGGAGATCTGGTGCATCCGCGCCGTCAGAGCCAAGCCATTGAGCGGCGGGAAGACGAAGCCGTTGCGGCCCGGCTCGACCAGGTCCACGGCGCATCCGCAGCGATCGGAGACCAGCACCGGCAGCCCCGACGCCATGGCCTCGTTGACGACCAGCCCCCACGGCTCGCGCGTACTGGGCAGGACGAAGCAGCCCGCGAAGGCGTAGTACGGAAGCAGGGCGCGCGAGCTCTTCAGCCCGGGAAAAAACACGTCCATGCCGAAGCCGGACTCTGCGGCCTTTTCGCGCAGGGAGGGGGCGAGCGGGCCGTCCCCGACCAGGACCAGAGGCCAGGATCCGCCTTCACGCCGATACGCCACCCAGCTTTCCAGAAGACGGGAGACGTTCTTTTCTTCGGCAAAGCGGCCGACGTAAACGAAATAGGGACCTGCCGGAAGACCGAAGTCGACACCTGACTGCCCGCGCAGAGCGTCTGTCCCCTGGGCAAAGAACGCGTTGTCGACCACGTCATAGAACTGCGCGGTGCGCTCGGTCGGAAAACCAAGCTGGGCAAGGTAGGCGCGATGCTCCTGACCCCCGGCAACCGCCCAGTCAAAGAGCGCGCGCAGGAGCAGTCCTTTGGCCCACTCCTTCCACCCGACCCGCGGGTGATCGTAGGCCGTGCTCTCGGTCATCAGTACGCTGGCGGAGCGATGCAACCTAGCCCAAAGAGCCGCCGTCACGGCGGGGAGCGTGTAGTAGCCCGGCACAAGGACAACCTCCGGCTCGAGCTCCGAGAGCCGGGCCCAAAGTCGGCCGGCAAGTCGCACCTGACTCGCCTCCGCCCAGTTGCTCTCCGGTTCGAGGGGCTCGACGGCCAGCTCCGGCGGCAGCTCCTCGCGAAACTTGAGGCCGGCATGGACGCCGACGCCGCCCACCAGCTCCAGACCCGCAACCCTCCCCGACAGTGTCGGGGCGGCATCGAGGCCGCGAAAGCGCGCCACATGGTACGCGTACCAGTCGATCCAGACCACGGCCACACGGCAGCTTGCCTGAGGAGAGCCGGAAATTTGGAGATCAGGCATGGGTCAACCCCCTGGACGGATCGGAACCGACCGCCATCCGGCGCCCGGTGAGACGTGGACGGCTCTCCGGCTGCGACTCGCGCAGTGCCCAGCGAAAGGTGATCCAGCACGGAATCGAAAGCAGCAGCGTGCGGAAGATCACCGCCTCCATCGTCTGCATGACAAGGTAGATGGACAGGGCCGAGAGGATCACATACTGCGCCGACCAAGGTCCGCCGCGTTCCACCGCCCGCCTCCAGACAAAGCCGTACACCCATCCGAGAAGCGCCATCACGCCGATGGCCAACCACCACACTTCAACAAAAAGATCGGCGATGATGCCTGGAGCGGACCCGTTCGCACCTACCCAGCCGAGAGCGTCGCCAAATCCCTCTCCAGTACCGGCGTTGTTCAGCAGCTCAGGGACGCCGAAGTCCTCGTATTTGGTTGGCCAGATGGCGCTGGGGATAGGGCGGACCAGGATCTGGGCCAGGTAGCGGCGCATCCAGAAGTAATGGTCCCGCTTCTCGGTGGCAATCACGGTGCCGGTGCCATAGATGAACTCGTTGCCGGTATCGGGCTTGTCTACGACCGCACTCACGTCGGTCTTCATGTCGAAGTCCGAGCCGATGTAGATGCTGCTGCGATTGGTCACCAGAAACATGGCCAGCCAGCCCAGACAAACGCCGGCTAAGCCGACCGCGGCCAGAGGGGGACGCTTGACGCGGTTGAAGTACCAGCCCATGGCCAGAACCACGACCAGAGCGAAGGTCGGTCCGCGCCGGCCCATCAACAGAGCGCTCGAGGCCCAGGGGAAACCATACAGGGCAACCAGGGCAAGCCCGAGCCAGCGTGGTCCACCCGCCGAGAGGGAGAGCATCGAGAGCAGAATGCCGACCAGCAGAAGCAGGTTTCCATCGCGCACATAGCCGCTGTCGTCCCAGCCGCCGCCGTAAGAGTTGCTGAACGCGGCCGTGAACCCGCCGACGTTGATGATCGAAATGCCCCAGCAGGTGAGTCCGATGGTCCCGGCGATCGCGGAGCCGATCATGAGGCGACGCAGTCCGAGGGGTGTGAGCAGCGGCTTCCCGGAGGTGTTGATCCGCTTGACGCGTAGACCCACGCTGAGGCAGGCCACAACAAAGGCCGCCACGCCGCAGATATTCAGGATCTGCACGTGGATCAGCTGGTCAGGATCGAAGAAGCGCGCCAGTCCATCGGCCTGAAGCAGCTTGAACGGCATCCAGCCGTAAAGAAAGGCCATCATCGGGCCGATAAAGATCAGCGGATGAAAGACATCGCGGCTTCCGTCAAAGGCGATCACCGTAGCGCCGACGGCGATCGCGGCTGCGGCGAGAAGCAGGAGCTCAAACATGGCGAGCCCTCCGGAAGGCGGTCAGCCGCGTCCAGCCGGCGCCGGCGGCACGCTTGAGCGTATCAAGCCGAGGCAGCCAGCCGTGACGGCGACCCAGGGAGAGCAGCGCCCAGAAGCTGCCCAGCACGACCACCCCCATCAGGCCGGTCATGCCCCACAGGGAGTCCGCACGGTTGCGAGCAAAGGCCAGCAGGATCAGCAAAGCGCTGTTTGCGGCCCCGATCAGGTAGCTCGGGATCATGCCTTGCGGCACATAGTCCTTGCGCTTGAGCGTCAGCAGAACCAAGCTGCCGGCAAACAGATGTGCCAAAAAGTAAATCGTCATCGCAGCCGCGGCGCTGCCCTGGCGAAAGAAGAAAACCGAGGCCGCTCCCGCTACCGCGACAGCCCATACGGTATTGATCACGCCGGTCGCCCGGATGGAGACGATGCTGAGCCGGGCGGCGGCGGGAGCATTGCCCATATGAACCACAGCGACGGCAAGGCCACAGGCGGTGGCGAGCGCGGCGGAGTCATAGGTGTGACCGTAAAGCACACGAAGCACCCAGGGCACCACCACAATCCCCACGCTCGCCAGCAGAGATGCGACCCCAAGTGAGGCAAAGCTGCACAGCGCCATGACCTGATGAGGCGTACGAAGACGTTCGCCTTCCGGATCCGCCATCACGGCGTAGCTGCCCTCGGTGAGCAGGCCGGGAGCGATGCCGGCCAGATTGCGCAGCTGGCTCGCGATCGCGAAGAAGCTCATCTGCACCAGCGTCGTATCGGCCCGGGCGACCAGGGTCGTCAGCCACCACCCCGCCAGATTGGAACAGACCAGACCAGAGAGCTGAACGAAGCCGAACGACCAGACTTCGCGAAGCATGGGACCGAGCGCCAGCGCCGGAGCGGAGGAGCCGTGCTCGGCAAAGAGGCCAAGAGGCTTGGCCAGAAGCAGGCAGAGCGCCACGGCCGAAGCAGTGATGAGACCCTGCGAAACAATCATGTGGATCGGGCTATGCTGGTGCGCGGCGACCGGCAGCAAAACGATCATGCCGATGCCCACCAAAACCGAGAGCAAGACCAACGCCCGCAAGCGGCGCTGCCCGACAAAGAAGCCGCGCGCGCACTCGAGCAGAATCATGCCCACCGCCGAGAGCACCGCCCATTGCAGAAGCCGGCTTAAGGCCGGTTTCCCCAGCAGATGGGCGATCGGACCCGCACCCAGCCAAAGGCCGATCGCGGCGAGCAACGCCGAAGTGGCGGAGACGATCGAAAGGGCGCGGGCCAGGGTCGGGTAGCCGGCCGAACCATAGGGATACTTCCCCGAAAAGCGAGCGGCTGTGGACCCAATCTGCCCGGCTGCGTAGGTAGAGATATTGTTGGCCGTTGAGATGGCGAGCGAGTAGGCTCCGAAGGTGGACGCGCCGGCGAAGCGGGCGGCAAGCACATTGGCGAGAAAACCACTGCCGCGCTCGATCAACATCCCCAGACCAAGCGCGCTCGTACCCGTAACCACGTGCCGGGTGACATGCTCCGGCAAAGCCGCGCTCTCGGCCGGAACCGGCTGAGGCTCCGTCAGCGCCCCGGCGGCGATCGCCTCAGGAGCAGGCTCAATGGTTTGTCGCGGATTCTCGAGAGCGAAGGCGGTCATGAACCCACCGTCGCCGTCTCGGCTGCTTCCGGATGCGTGTGGTAGCGATAGTAGGATTCGTAGTAGCCCGGCTTGCCTTCGCGGGTCGGATCAAAGTCGTTGAGGATCGTGCCAACCAGGCGGACACCGTCATGCTCGAACAGATCACGAGCCGCAGCCGCCTGCTCGCGGTCCGTGTAGCCGGCGCGAAAGACGGCAATCACGCCATCGCTTTGCCCAGCAAAGATACGAGCATCCGCCATATGCAACACCGGCGGGGTGTCGATCAGGATGATATCGAAGTCGTGGGAGAGGCGAGTCAGCAGATCTCCCACGAAGGAGGAGTGAAGCAGACCGACAATGTCTTCGCTGCCGCTGCCGCATGGAATCACAAACAGATTGGGAATGTTGGTTCGCTTCGCGTAGGAGGCAACCGGAGTGGACTCGAGCGAAACCTCCCCGCGCAAGATGTTGCGGACACCAAAGGCGCTCGGAACACCGAAGGCTTTGTGCAGGCTTGGCTTGCGGAGATCGCCATCGATCAGGACCACACGGAGCTTGGACTTGCTCAACGCTACCCCCAGGTTCGAAGTCACTGTGGTCTTGCCCTCGCCGGCCGTGGGACTTGAAACCACATAGGTACGCGTGCGCTTGCCTGAATCTGAAAGCAGAATCGAGAAAGTTGCGTTGCGGTAGGCCTCGGCCATGAGCGAGAAGTCGTCCTCCCAGCGGGCCAGAGTCAGCGCCCTCCCAGGGTGCAAACCGGAGTCGTCGGCGGCCTGCAAAGCAAGACCCGAGACCGCCGGCCGCTTGCTGAGCCGCGGGTTCCCGGGCTGCGCCGCGGGAATGACCCCCAGTTCATGCACGTGCAGGTAGCGGGGCACATCTCCCGGCACGCGGAAGACCCGCGAAGAACGATCCTTATAGAAGGCGAAGCCAACCCCCAGAAGAGATCCCAGAGCGACGCCTGCGGTCGCCGACAACTTGCGCTGCGGCGAAAACGGAATGTGCGGCACCTGCGCCGGATCGACCACACGTACGGTCGAGGCCTGGAGAGCGGAAGCAAGACCAGCCTCCTTCGAGCGCTGCAGCAGGGTCTGATAGAGCGTCTGCTCGGACTCCACCTCTCTCCGTAACAGGCTTACCTGCGCCGCTCGCTGCAGATCGGACGAGACACTCGCCTCCTGGGCGCGATAAGCCGCGGCCAGCAGATCTTCGCGATGCCGGGAAGCCTGAAACTCGTTCACCTGGCGGCCGCTGCTTACCTTGGTAGACGCCTCGAGCCCGGCTTCCGCTTCCCGGATCTGCGACCGGAGATGGATCACCTTCGGGTTCTCCTCGGTCAGTGGCGGAACCAAGGATGCCAGTGTGCCGCGCAACTCGGCCAGCTTGACCTGGTAGGAACGGTAGGCCGGGTTGTCCATGACGTTGGGAAGAGTGTCCACCTGAGCACGGCTGGCCACCTGAGCTTCCGCCTGGCGCGCCATCCGATCCGCCTGCGCCTTGACCAGCTCATCCTGCAGCTCACGCAGGCGCTCTTCGCCCACTGTCGAGCTCTGCGTACTCAACACCAGGCCGTTGCCTCCGGTGGCGGCCTCCAGCTTCTTCTCCGACTCCTGTGTCTTCGAACGCAGCTCAGCCGCCTGCTGGTTCAGCCAATCGCTCGTCCGGCGGGCCTGCAGCGTTCGTGTATCCAGATCGCCTTCGGCAAACTTCGAGGTCAGGGTGTTGCAGAAGCGTGCCGAAAATGCCGCATTGTAAGAATCGCAAGTAATTTCGACCAGACGGGTCACCCCCATCGGCTTAACCTTGACCCGCAACGCCGCATCTTCCACCAGCGCGTCGTACGCCATCGGCTTGGCTCCAGGGAGATGGAGGGCACGCTCCAGGCGCGCCAGCAGATCATCCCGGTCGAGGGTGCTCGGATGCGGCATCGCTTTCAAGACCGCCATCGTCTGCTGCAAGAGAGTCTCGCTTTGCAACAGCTTGATCTGTGTCTGGAGGTTCAGGTCCGCAGCCTGAGCTGTGTTGTCTCCGGACACGGTAACGCTCCGCGAGTCGAGGAAGTCACTGTTCAGGCCCTGAATTTCGATCGAAGTCCGGGCGCGGTAAAGAGGCTGCGAGCTCAGGCCAAAGGCGATGAAGAGCAGCATTCCGGCCAGAGCGGAGGTCAGGATCAGCAGACGGTGCCGCTTCAAGGTGGTCAGATACTCGGCCGGCAGCGTCTGCCGCGGGGGGACCGTGGCGCCCGAGGTCTCCGCAGAGGTCATCATCAGGGGAGCCCCGGCGCGGGGTCGTTCGGTGCGGCGCAAACTTGTCTCTTCGTGTTCTTCGTTGAACATCGCTTCTCCAGAAAACGTGCCAGCAACTTATGATCGGCCGTGGTACTTCGCGGCCAGGCTCTACTGCCGATAGATGGCCACACCCGCGGCCACCCCGAGCGCGGTCTCGAAGGCTCGCTCCGAGATCGCCTTGGCGGCGCTGTTGGGAATAAACAAGACATCGTTCGCGAACAGGGGCGGATTGGGCGCTTTGCCCGCCATGATCTTATCGACATCCACCAGGATTTCTTTAGGCGTTCCGTCGCCCCCAGGAGCTGGACGCAAAATCCTGGCGCGCTTGCCAGCAGCATGCGGCCCCATACCCTCCGCCAGCGTAAGCGCCTGGATCAAGGGTAGGCTGGTGTGACTGGAAAGTGTAAAGCCTCCCGCCTTGCGCACGTCTCCGACAACATAGACCAGCTCCGCTTTGGGAATCGAGATCACGTCGCCGGCCTCAACGAGAATGTTGTCGGCGGGATTCCGGGCATTCATCAGATTGTCAAGCGAAAATCTTCCGGTGCTGTAGCCGTTGCTCAACTCCACATGCCCGTCTGCCATCGTGAAGGGGGGCCGGCCGGGCTGGCGAGTCACAATGACCTCGTTGCCGGCATCCGGGCGGGTGCCGCCAGAGAGCGAGATGACTTCCAGCAGATGCTTCGGGCCGTCCAGCTGGTGCACACCCGGAGTGTTCACCGCGCCCAGCACCGAAACCGGGGTGCTCTGGTTCTGTGTCAGATTGAGGACGATCCGCGGGGCGGTGATGTATTTGCTGAGGCGAACGACCATCTCAGCTTTCATCTGCGCCAGGGTCAGACCACCGGCATGAAAGCGACCGACCAAAGGCAGGTCTATGCCTCCGTCAGGATCGATCTGCAGCGGCCGGTTGGGAAAATCGTCAAGATCCGTGACCTGGATCAAAACCTGGTCTCCCGGACCCAGGACGTAGGCAGCAGAAGCGTCTTCCCGGCGCTGCAAAGAACTCTGCGCGGGGCACAGGCAAGAAAGAGAGAAAGTAAAACAAAGAAGGGGTAAAGCTAGCAAATACTTCATAGTGTTGTCCAAGTGTCCTATTCACGAGTTAAATCGATCGTTGGATGTGCCGCGTCGTCTGCTGTCGACATTTGCGGATTGCGTGCACCATGCCCTTCTCAATGAGCCTCGCCCAGGTTTACCTGCTTCAATTGTGTCTCTAGACGTACGTTTCAGCAGTGAAGCTGGTTTGCTCTTCACTCGCTTTCAGTATCTGTTATGGAATGCGCACTTCCACACTCTTTCAAGCAAAGTTTTACGGAAATATCCCAATGTGGGAAGAAACTTCTCTCTTTGCGAGTAGATTCGACACCTTCTCACTCATTTCTTGCTCGGACAATTTTGGATTGATCTACACTGAACCGGTCGCCCGAACGCTTTTCTAAGGACCGCGGATATGCTTAACCCGCTTCGTTTCTTCGCCGGTTTCCCCCCTCTTGCCTACCGGCGAGATTTTGGAGCTTCGGTCGTGGTCTCCGGTCCACCGACGTCCGAGCCCGAGCCATGCCCATGAACTTCTCGGGCTCGTCCAGCGATCCGCGAGCGCGCCTGCGTCTGCTTGCCTACGTGCATCTGCGGAACATTCATGGCTCGACGGGTGCAGGCAGAACAGCGCGCCAGCTCACCGAACATCTGGCCCGACGTCCGGACGTGGACCTTCACGTGCTGGCTGATGCGGGAGACAAGACCCGCATTCTGCCCCTGGTGGGGCAGCCCTGGACGTCTTTTGCCTACCACACCTTCGCGGCCGACACGTCACGGCAGCAGGCGCGCTGGTTTCTGCTCAACGCCCCCCGCGCGGAGCAGTTCTGGCCGGAGGCACAGATCGTCTTCTGCACAGCGGAATCGTATGTGCCGGTAACGCAAGCGCGTCTGGTCGTCACGGCGCACGACGCCGGGTACTTTGAAGAGGTGGCTCACCGTCGCGAGCTGGCGTTCTGGAAGACGCGCTGGAAGTGGTCGCTGCTTTTCAACCGGCTGGCCCGGAGGGCCGACCTCTTCCATACCGTATCGGAGTTCTCCGCCGAACGCCTGGCGCACTTTTTCCCTCAAATTGCAAGCCGGATTCGCTGCGTGCATAACGGGGTGACGCCGCATTTTTTTGATCCGGTTCCGGAGTCGGGTGCGGCGTTCTTGCGAGAAGCCGGACTGGCCGATCGTCCTTTTCTCCTGATCCCCGGTGGATTGCACTTTCGCAAGAATGCAGAGCTGATCCTGGCTACTCTTCCTGCGATCCTCCAGCGCTTTCCGGATCTCGTGATCGCGGGCGTAAATCACAACGACCCCGTGTACCTTGAGCGGGCGGCAGCTCTCGCGCCCAACTTTCGCTTGCTGGGCTTTGTCTCCGAATCCGCCCTCCATGCGCTCTACGCCGCAGCTACGATCGTCTGGTACCCGTCCCGGTACGAAGGTTTCGGGCTTCCGGTGGTCGAGGCGATGGCGTGTGGAGCTCCGGTAGTCGCAAGCAATGGTTCTTCTATTCCGGAGATTGCCGGCGAAGCCGCCCTGCTTGCCGATCCGGCGAGCCCCGAGGCTCATCTTGCCGCGCTTTCTAGCCTGCTCACCGACGAGCGGGCGCGGGAGCATTTCTCCTTAGCCGGGCGGGAACGAGCCCGGCAGTTTACCTGGGAG
>CAXUEE010000003.1:25491-31864 GCA_964249905.1 uncultured Acidobacteriaceae bacterium | reverse complement strand
TCTCGCCTCAAGCAGGAGTTTGACTCTCTCCTGTGACCCTCGCACTGCGCAATCTTCGGAGTACACCCTTGTCACGCCACTCTCTTGAGCCGCCATCCCCCGAAGTTTCGCCCCAGACGCCGCAAAACGGCGCATCCAGGCGAGCCGTGGTGGTCCATGCCGGCGCCAGAGACGCCTATCAGCTGTCTCTCGCCTTGAGTGAGGCTGGCTTGCTCGAGGCTCTGGTGACCGACCTGTTCTGGACCGGCGACCGCCCTTGGGTGCGCACACTTGAGCGGCTCCTACCCAAGAAGGCCGTACAGATGCTGCGGCAGCGAAGCGCCCGAGGTTTGCCGGCGGCAAAAGTAGAGATGGCGGTATGGTCCGGGCTGCGCACGTTAGCCTTCGAGAAGATCTCCTCCGTGCCGGCTCCGCTGCGCCGCCGTGCCCAGCGGGCCGCGGATGCCACCCTGGGCCGCATGGCCGGGCGGCTGGCACAGCAGCGGGGCGCGGCGCTGGTGAGCTACAGCTACTACGGGTTTGACGCCTTTCAGCATTACCCTCGTCCGGCGATGCTGTTCCAGTTGCATCCTCATCCCGCGACGATGCGGCGCATTCTTTCTGAAGAGCTGGCCGCTCATCCGGACTGTGCGGAATCGCTGGAGCAGGAGTGGGAGCTGGCCTTGGAGCCGCGAGACTTCGACCACCTCGTCCGGGAGACGACGATGGCCGCGCGCTTTCTGGTGGCGTCGAGCTTCACACGTGACAGTCTGGTCGAGAATGGCGCCTCCGCCTCCGCGATCACGGTCATCCCCTACGGCGTGGATCTCGAGCGCTTTCGTAAGGAGATTAACGCCCCGTCCACCTCCGGCAGGCTCAAACTGTTGTTTGTCGGCAGGATCAATCAGCGCAAAGGAATCAAGTACCTGCTGGAGGCGCTTCGGCTCCTTGACACACGGCAGGTGGAACTGACCGTCTGCGGTCGGGTTCTCGACGATCTCGCGCTCTTCAGGCCGTTCGCTGATCGCGTCAAGATTCGCCCGTCAGTCACGGCCGAGGAGCTGGTTGCCGCTTACCAGGCCGCAGACCTGTTTGTGTTTCCGTCCGTCGCGGAGGGCTTTGCACAGGTGCTCCTGGAGTCTCTGGCGTGCGGCCTGCCCATTCTTTCGACAACGCACACCGCGGCGCCCGACCTCATCGAGGACGGCGAACAGGGCTTTATCGTGGAGCCGAGAAGGCCCGACCTGCTGGTTGAGCGCATCATCTGGGCGGCCGATCATCGGGAGGAACTGGCCCGCATGCGGGTGGCGGCACGGGCACGGGCGGAGACATTTACGTGGGAACGCTATCGCCGGAAAACCGCTTTGGCAGTACGGACGTTTATAGAGGGAGGCTAGCGGAGGCCGTCAGATGCGCACGTTCGTCGCGGCAACTATTCCTGTACACCGGAGCGACTCTCGCGTATGATCGGCGTGTCTAAAAGCAGATGCAGGATTCAGGAACTCAACCGGGTCACAGACGGGGTCGTCTGCTCAACCTGGCCTGAGAGCCACGATCTTTCATCGAACAACCATGACACGCTGAGCTACCCGGATCTCCGGGAGCAGATATTACAGCCGTTTATCTCTTTGCCTGGAGTTGCTGCAATGAATCTTTCCCGACAAGTAAGAGAAGTCCCGCCCCCTCCGGCTCGCACCCCACGCGATCCGTCCCTCTATTATCTTCCGCGCGACGTGAGCGCCCGCTTCGGCGCACGTCTTCGGGAACTGCGGCGAGAGCGCAATTTGACTCAATTGCGCATGGCGGTCGACTTCGGCATTGATCGCAGCTTCATCAGCGATGTCGAGCGTGGACGCAAGTCGATCTCCCTTCCCTTGCTGGAGGTGATGGCGATCGGCCTGAACATGTCTCTTTCGGATTTATTAAAAGACATTTGAGCTCTCCGGCTTGCTCTTCGGGCAAGCGGATTCATCCAGTTTCGGCTCCGGACGACAGAACTACAACGTTTGCGCACTGCAACTCCGTCCGGAGCTATGTTCTCCTTGGCTTAAGGAGGCGCACTTGCCCACGTCCATGAAGTGCGTCAAGGAATGGATGAACACTGCCGAGATTGTTGCCGTTCAAGTTGCAGGGGATGGAGTTTTCGTTGAGTTTGCGGACGGGCTGGGAACCTTCTTCCCGGGTAACTTTCTGCAACTGCACAGGCAGAGTAATCCAAACCAGCTCTTTGTCCCCGGGGGCGAGCCGGCGGCCATGCGTTCGGCGATCTTCGCGCTTCCCGATCAAGGGACGCAAGCCTCGCGCAGTCCGCATCTCCTCACGTAAACCGTTGGCCTTACCGGGCTTCCGGAGCGACGAATCCGCTCAGGTTTTGCGGCGAAACGTCGATATACTCCCTGTATGCCTGACCTGAGAAAGTTGAGAGACTGGTCCGTTGCTCTTCTGATGGCGGTCACGTCCCTGAGCATTGCTCCCGCTGTAGCTCAGGAGCCGAGCCTGGATGCGGTACCGCTCAAACGGGCGGAGGCTGCGATCACGTCCGTGAATCTGCTGCGACCGATCACGGAACTTTCTTCAGACGCCTACCAGGGACGTGCGCCCGGCACTGAAGGCGAGGTCAAAAGCGTAGCCTATCTGATCGCTCAGTGTAAGGCGCTCGGGCTTGAGCCAGGCAATCCGGACGGAAGCTGGAAGCAGAAAGTTGCGTTGTGGGGCACGCTTACCCAGGACAGCACGCTCGAAGTGCAGATTCAGGGCAAGGAGGTGGCCCTGGTAGCCGGCCAGGACTACATCGCGTGGTCTGCGCTGCCGTCGAGCAAGGTGGATGTGGCTTCCAGCAGTCTGGTCTTTGCCGGCTACGGTGTGGTGGCGCCGGAGTATCACTGGGACGATTACGCCGGCTCGGACGTGCATGGCAAGACCGTCGTCCTCTTGAGCGGGGATCCTCCGGTGGTTGATCCCGCGGACTCGTCCAAGCTGGACGAGACGATGTTTTTAGGCCGTGCGCTGACCGTTTACGGGCGCACCGGAACGAAGCTGGAGGCGGCCTTCCGGCACGGCGCGGCAGCAGTGATCCTGGTCTCTGCGACGCCGCAGGCGAGCCCGGCTCTGTTCCAGAACTACACACGCGAGGTGATGATTCTGCGCGGGCCTGGAGAGCGGGACCGGGTGCGAGCGCAAGCTCTGATCAGTATGGACCGTGCTACGGCTCTTTTTGCCGCTGCTGGGGCGGATTTCAGCGAGATGCGAATGTCCGCCGCGCGCGTGGGGTTCCATGCGCTGCCGATCGCTGCTCAAGCTACCTTCCACATTCATTCGCGTGTGCGGAAAGTGGACTCAGCCAACGTGGTTGCCAAGATCTCGGGCAGTGATCCCGTGCTTAGAAATCAGTACGTCGTCTACAGCGGGCACTGGGACCACCACGGTCAGGTTGGCGACAAAATCTATCATGGCGCGAGCGACAACGCGGCTGGATCCGCCGGAGTCCTGGAGCTGGCGCGTGCTTTCAAGACCCTGCAGCCCGCTCCTCGCCGAACGATGCTCTTCCTCTGGCCGACTGCGGAAGAGAAGGGTCTGCTTGGTGCGCGGTACTACGTGCTGCATCCGCTCTACCCCTTGTCAGACACGGTCGCGAATATCAATCTGGATTACTTCAGCAACTGGGGCTGGGGCCGTACTCACGATTTCTCGATCGTAGGGCTTGGCAATTCCACTCTGGACGATCTGACGGCAGAGGCAGTCAAAGCACAGGGCCGAGTTGTGACCGGCGATACAGCCCCGGAGCAGGGCTTCTACTTTCGTTCCGACCACTATGAGTTTGCCCGGGGTAACGTGCCTTCGATCGAAACCAGCCCGGGGATCGACTACATCGGAAAGCCGAGCAGCTTCGGCACGGAGAAGCGTGCGGAGTACATCGCCCACGACTACCATCAGCCTTCTGACGTGGTGAAGCCGGACTGGGATTTAAGTGGCGCCGTCGAAGATCTGCAGGTGCTGCTTGACGTAGGCTACCGCGTTGCGCAAGCAGACGGCAGGCCCACGTGGAAGCCTGACGCGATCTGGCGACCCAAGGTAGAGTGAACGCCTCCCGCTCAAAACTGCTTGCGGAAGTCCCGGTAACATGGGACCGCGTGTTTCCCATCGATCGCAGCGGGAGTGTCGTGTGAGCATCGTTGCAGGAGTCGACTTCGGTACGCTCAGTGTGCGCATTGCCCTGTTCGATCGGCAACGCGGCAGACTCGGCACCGCTACGGCCGAGTATCCGCTGAAACGCATGGCCAGCGATCCGGACTTCGCCACGCAAAGCCACACGGACCAGATGGAGGCGCTGGCGCGGGCGATGCACGAAGCCCTGCGGGTCAGCGGGGTGGAGGGACAAGAGGTCGCGGCGATGGCGCTCGACACCACCGGTTCGAGCGTCGTGGTCGTTGGCGAAGAGCTGAAGCCGCTGACGGACTACTACCTGTGGTGCGACCATCGCGCGTCCTCCGAGGCGAGAGAGATTACCGCGGCGGCGCATCGAACCGGCTTTGAGGGCATCCGCTTCTGCGGAGGGGTGTACTCGTCTGAGTGGGGCTGGTCGAAGCTGCTGCATTGGCTGCGCCGCAATCCAGAGCAGCGCGGGCAGTTCGTGACGGCACTGGAACATTGCGACATGGTGGCGGCAACCTTGTGCGGCATCACCGATCCGCGCGACCTGCCGCGCAGCGTCTGTGCCATGGGCCACAAGTGGATGTGGAACGAGCGCTGGGGCGGGCTGCCCCCGGAGGAGTTCCTGGTCAGCGTCGACCCTTTGCTGGCAGGGGTACGCGAAAAAATGACGGGGCGCTACCAAACCTCGGACAAGCTTGCCGGACATCTATGCGCGGAGTGGGCGGCCAGGCTTGGACTGAAGCCGGGCATCCCGATCCCAACCGGTGCCTTTGACGCACACTGGGACGCAATTGCGGCAAACATCCGTCTGGGCGACGTAGTGAATGTGATCGGCACGTCGACCTGCATTATTGGGTTAAGCGCGGAGGAGCAGCTGGTGCCCGGGGTCTGCGGGGGCGTGCCGGGCTCGGTCGATCCGGCGCGCGTCGGCATCGAGGCCGGGATGTCCGCGGTCGGTGATGTTTTTAGCGCGATCGCGACGCGGGCCGGCAAGTCAATACAGGAGATGACCGAAGCCACGTCGAACTATGTGGCCGGGCAGACGGGATTGCTGCGGCTGACGTGGGACAACGGCGACCGCACGGTGCTGGTCAATCCCGCGCTTGGCGGCGTCACCCTGGGCTGGAACCTCTTGCACACGGCGGCCGATGAGTTCTTCGCGGCGATCGAGGGCACGGCGCTGCATACGCGAATCATTCTGGACCGGATGGAGTCGCACGGTGCGCCGATCCGGCGCGTGATCAACGGCGGCGGGATTCCCAAGCGGAACCCGACCCTGAACCAGGTCTACGCCAATGCGTTGAATAAACCTGTGCTTGTCCCGCTGGGAGACGTAACGAGTCTGGGCTCGGTGATCTTCGCGTTTCTCGCGACCGGGGATTTTAGCTCGATCGAAGAGGCTCAGGACGCGCTCTGCCCGGAGTTCCAGGTCTTCGAGCCACAGCCGGAGCAGGTGCGGCAGTACGACCACCTGTTCGCCCTCTTTCGCGAGCTATACTTTGCCCTGGGCAGCCGGGAGGCCGCCGCGGCCCCGCTGGGCCAGGTCCTGCCGGAGCTGCGACGGCTGCAGCAGCAAGCGCATCGCAGCCTGAACTTAGGGTTGAGCCGCGAGGAGGAACGATGAAACCAGTTCTGCTTCTGTGTCTGCTGGCTTGCTCGGCCTTTGCCCAGCAGCCCACCATCTGGCGCTTCGATAGCGTTGCCACGGCCGGCGGTCACCCCGTCACGGTGGTCGGTGCGCCGAAGGTCGTCGATACGGAGCTGGGCAAGGCGGTCCGTTTCGACGGTAACGGAGACCACGGAGACGCCCTGTTCATCGACGCGCTGCCACTCGCCGGAACGGTCCCTTACACGCTCGAGGTGGTCTTCCGTCCGGCCAGCGGCGGGGCAGAAGCGCAGCGCTTCTTCCACGTGCAGCAGACGGGCTCGGAAGCGCGGCGAATGTTTGAGCTGCGCATCGTGAACAACCGGTGGTGCCTGGACACGGTCGCGTTTACGCAGCCGGCGGGCGAGGCAGCACGCTCGGGCGTCATGCTGAACTGCGATGCGCGGCACGTATTTCCGCTCGATCGCTGGTACGCCCTCGCAGCGGTCTACGACGGTAAAGTGCTACGGAGCTATGTGGATGGCGTGCTGCAGGGAGAGATTGCCGTGCAGCTTGAGCCCTTGACCGGGCAGGGCGGAGTCTCGGTAGGCGCGCGCTACAACAAGGTCTACTTCTTCAAGGGCGATGTGTTCGAGG
>CAXUEE010000003.1:3248-25481 GCA_964249905.1 uncultured Acidobacteriaceae bacterium | reverse complement strand
CGGAAAAGGCGCTCGCAGTGGGCGAGCTGCTGAAGGTGCCACCTCAACGGTAGTAATCCTTTAACGCGCGCCCAGCAGCAGGTTGGCGGCGTAAATGATCCCCGCTCCTCCGACAACCGGGAGCATCAGCCAGCTGCGCCGGGTCGGATCGCCCCGAAGCTGAGGAAGAAAGTCGCTGGTGGCCATCTGCAGAAAAAAGCCGGCAGCGAGCGCCAATAAGAGCACCGCGTTGCGAGAAGAAACAACCCACCAAACGGTGAGCAGTCCGCCGAAAAAAGGGGCGAGCGCGTCCGCGGCAAGGAAAAGGTAATCGGAGAGGCGCGGGGGTTCGCCGCCGGTCGTGAGCAGCACTGTACTCATGCCGTCGCCGAAGTCGTGGGCGGCGATCCCGATGGATACGGCGTAGCCCGCGGTGTGCGAAGCCGCGAACGCAGCTCCGATCGCAATGCCATCCCGGAAGCTGTGAAAGATAAGCATCCCGCCGGCAAGCCGTCCGCGATGACGCCGGCTTGTCGACGCATGCAGACTGCTTGCCTGGGCATGTTCGCTAGGGAAGCCGAGAGCAATCTCCAGCGCGGAGAAAAGCAGAAAGAAGAGCAGCGTGAGACCGAGCACGCGTTCGACGGTAAGGCCTATACCAATGCCAACGCTGATAGCCTCGGGAAGTATGTCGAGGAAGGCAGCGCCGAGCAGCAGGCCGGCCCCGAGAGCGACGAGGACCGGACGAACTCCCCCGAGGCGAAGCGCGAGGAAGCCTCCAAGCAGAGTCGCCGCCACAGGTAAAGTCAAAAACAAGAACGGGATCTGCATGCGCCGGCGTTCCCTGCCTCTCTTTTCCGATCATACCCAAGCACAACGGAGCCTCTGCCAGCAGCGAAGAGGGCATGCTACTCTTCGCTGAGCACGAATCGAGCCTTCACCGATGAGCACACGCCGCAGCTTCCTGTCCTTTTCCGCGCTGACGATGTTGCGGCCGCGGGTTACGCTCGCGCAGGTTTTGCCGGCCGCGCCCACGACCCGGCCCAGGATCGCGGAGATCGATCATGACCGCATTCTGGCCGCTGCCCAGCGTGCGCTCGCGGAGCCGCCGAAGCCGGGCAAGGACCCCAAAAACCCGCAGAGCCCGGAGTATCTGGCCTTTACCCTGGCCATTCCGGCGCTGGCGGCCGCGGCGGAGATTGACCCCGAGAACAGCGGGCGGTACTCCGCGGCAGCAGGTACGCTCTTGCATGCCTGGCTGCTGGCTCCCGATACACGCCTGCCGACGACGCCGGCGTACGCCGCCTTTGAGGGCGTCGCGGATCGCTCGGCGCTGGCCGAGACCGCCGTAGCGCTGCCTTTTCTGACGCTCGAGCCGGAGCTGCGAGCGGGGGTGAAGCAGTGGTTTGCCGAATACCTGGACTGGCTGACGAATAACCGCACGGCACTGCTGGCGCGCGATGCCAAGACCCACCATGGCAGCTCGTGGCTGCTGCAGTCGGCAGCCTTCGCGCGGCTGTCGGGGAACGACACCCTGCTTGCCGAGCTGCGGCATCGTTTCAAGACGGTGACCCTCCGAGCGCAGATGGAGGCGAGCGGGTTCTTTCCGCATGAGCTGCCCACGCCCAATCCGTTTCGAGATTCGCTCTACAATCTCGACCTGCTGGCCGGGGCGTGCGTACAGATGACCACGCGCTTTGAAAGCCCGTGGGACTATGAGCTGCAGGATGGGCCGGGCATGCGTGCCGCGATCGCACGGTTTACTCCGTACATCGCGAATCGCGCCAAGTGGCCTTATCCGGCCGACCAGACGCACTTCAAGCTGCTGCCGGGGCGGCGGCCAGCGCGGGTGTTTTGAGGCCCGGCGTACCCGCAGGCGGCTTAACTCACCCGGGGGCGCACCCGCGATCCGGACCCGACCGACCCGGAGATCCTCAGCACGTTTCCGATCCGGCAGCCTTTGCTCTGGCTTACCCAGGCACGACCGCAGACAGGTATCTGAGATAAAGTAGCTTGCATGAATCGCCGCTACTTTACCCGACTCTCCGCCCTGACCCTTGCCTCGACGCAGCTGCCCGTATCCGCCCAGACCACGGCAGCGAAGCCGGTCGGCTATGCGGCGATCGGGCTGGGCACCATCTCAGACATCTTCATGCGGGCGTGCGCGCAATCGAGCACCGCAAAAATCACGGCGCTGGTGACCGGACATGCCGACAGCAAAGGCAAAAAATATGCCGCGATGTACGGCGTCCCGGAGACATCGATTTACACCTACGAGACCTTCGACCGCATCCGCGACAATCCGGCGGTGGACGCGGTCTATGTGGGGCTACCCAACTCCATGCACTGCGAGTACACGGTGCGGGCCGCGAAGGCCGGCAAGCATGTGCTCTGCGAAAAGCCCATGGCGATCTCCTCCGCGGAGTGCCGGCAGATGATCGCCGCCTGCCAGGAAGCGCAGCGCAAGCTGATGATCGCCTACCGTGTGCAGTACGATCCAACCTGGGCGCGCGCGGTGGCAATCGTCCAATCCGGAGCTCTGGGCCAGCTGCAATCGTTTCGCGGCTCGTTTCTGGGCACGATGAAAGCCGACCAATGGAGACTTGACCGCAAGCTGGCCGGCGGCGGCTCGCTGATGGATCTGGGCATCTATCCGCTCAACTCCATTCGCTACCTGGTGCGGAACCAGGGCTCGGCACCAACCATGGAGGAGCCAAACGCATTCACGGCAGTGACCTCGACGCGTGACCACGACGGCCGCTTTACCTCGATGGAGCAGTCAGTCGAATGGACGATGAAGTTTCCCTCAGGGATCATTGCATCCTGCGGGTCGTCCTATGGAGCAAGCGGACCGAACTTCCTACAGGTCAACGGGGAAAAAGGCTCGGTGGAGATCACCCCCGCGTTCAGCTATGACGGGCTCGTGCTGCGCGGCAAGGCAGGTGACCAGACGTTCAACGAGGTAGCTACGGGCAAACTTCCCTTCCAGTTCGTGCTGGAAGCGGAGCACTTCGCACACTGTATCCGCACCAATACGCAGCCGCATTCGCCGGGTGAAGAAGGACTGGCGGACCTGGTGGCGATGGAGGCGATCTATAAGGCGGCCGGCGCGCCGATCGCGTAGCGGCAAGTCTCCTGTGAGGTACTACGCCGCATTGCGGAACCTGTTCACGATGCCGAGATACTTCCGGGCACTTTCGGTCACAGCTTCCGAGCGGCCTTCCGCCATCGCCTTGCTGTCAACTAAATCGGCTCCGACACCGAGGGCGTAAGCGCCAGCCCTGAGAAAATCCTCAGCCGTCGCGAGTGAGACGCCACCGGTGGGGATCAGCTCCACCTGCGGCAGCGGTGCCTTGATGCTCCTCAGGTAGGAGGCTCCACCCATCGCGCTCGCGGGAAACACTTTGACCACGTCGGCCCCGGCCTGCCAGGCCGCGACGATCTCGGTGGGGGTGAGCGCCCCCGGAAGCACCGCGATCGAGTAGCGGTGGCACATGTCCAGGGTGGCCAGGTTCAGGGCGGGCGAGACCACAAACTGCGCACCCTCCAGAATGCACATGCGGGCCGTCTCAGGGTCGAGCACCGTGCCCGCGCCGATCAGGATGTCAGGGCGGGTCTCGGCGAGCTTGCGCATAACATTGATCGCACCGGGCACAGTCATCGTGATCTCGAGCACGGTGACGCCGCCCGCGGCAATTGCCTCCGCAAGGGCCAGCGCTTGACTGATCGAGTCGGCCCTTAAGACCGGAACCAGGCCGATGTTCTTCATCGCTGCAAGAACTTCCGCTTTTTTCATCGCTGCTCTCCTATCGCTGCACGCCGGCGCCGGAACCCGCCATCAAGCGTTCCACTTCGGCGAGGGTAGCCATCGAGCTGTCGCCCGGTGTGGTCATGGCGAGCGCTCCGTGGGCGACTCCGGCGTCGAGCGACCACTGCATACCGCGGCCGCTCAGCAAACCGTAAATCAGCCCGGCGGCAAAGGAGTCTCCTCCGCCCACGCGATCAAAAATATCCATGTCGAAGAAGTCTTTGCTGCGGAAGATAGTGCCGTCCGCGTACCCGAAGGCTGCCCAGTCGTTGCGGTTGGCGGTCTTGGGCCGGCGGGTGGTGGTCGCGATGACCTTCACGTTTGGGAACTCTTCGGTGACCAGCGCAGCCATTGCCTGGTAGCTGGTCTCATCGTGCCACGGCGGCCCGAGCGATGCCTCGCCCATGGTCCTGGCGATGTCGCCCTCGTGCCCGAAGAGCACGTCGACAAAGGGCATCAGACTGCGGTTGACCTCGATCGAACCCTGCCGGCCGCCCTGCTCTTTCCACAGCGAAGGCCGGTAGTTGCAGTCGAAGCTGACCATGACACCGTGCTGCTTGGCGGCCTGCATGGCTTCGCGGATGACGGCCGGCGCGCTGCCGGAGAGCGCCGACATGACCCCGCCGGTGTGGAACCAGCGCACGCCTTCTGCGGCGAACAGGCTGTGCCAATCTACCTCGCCCGGCTCTAGCTGCGAGATGGGCGTGTGCCCGCGATCCATCATGCCCATCGCGCCGCGGACCCCGGCGCCGCGCTCGAGAAAATAGACGCCGTTGCGAGCCGCGCGCCCAATGCCGTCGTACGGCACCCAGCGCAGGTGCGAGAGGTCAACGCCGCCCTGCAGCATCAAATCCTCCAGCAGCCTTCCGACTGGATTGTCGGCAAGTGCGGTGACGATGGACGTGCGCAGGCCGAAGCAGCGTCTCAACCCGCGGGCCACGTTGTACTCACCACCGCCCTCCCACACGCGAAACGTGCGGGTGTGCGCGATACGCTCCTCGCCCGGGTCGAAGCGCAGCATGACCTCGCCCAGGCTGACGAGATCCCACCGCGTCTCGGCGGCCGTCCGTATCGTCAGCCCCGCCGAATCGGATCCACCCACTACTTCAACTCCGCGATCGTGGCCACATCCATGTCGGTGTAGTCCTGGTTCTCCCCGCCCATGCCCCAACAGAAGATGTAGTTCTTGGTTCCCACGCCCGCGTGGATCGACCAGGCCGGCGAGACGACGACCTGCTTGTCGGCGACGATCAGGTGGCTGGTCTCGGTGGGCGGCCCCATCAGGTGAACGACGCGATGCGCCTCTTCCATCCCGAAGTAGAGATAAATTTCGCTGCGCCGCAAATGAGTGTGCGGAGGCATGGTATTCCAGTTACTTCCCGGCTCGAGCAAAGTAAAGCCCATGACTAACTGGCAGCTCTTCAATCCATCTTTGTGAATCGCCTTGTAGATAGTTCGCTTGTTACAGGTTTCCACTGCTCCAAGCTTTAGTCCTTCCAGATCAGCGCACTTCACCATGGCTGTCGGGTAATCTGCGTGGGCGGGATAGCTGAGTAAGTAGTAGTTTGCCGGACTACCCTCTTCCTTGCTTGAGAAAGTAACTGACTTACTTTCGCGACCGACATAAAGGACATCCAGCTTGTCCAGCTCGAAGCTTTGTCCATCCACTTCCACGATGCCGGAGCCGCCAACATTCAGCACTCCAAGCTCGCGGCGTTCCAGAAAGAATTCCGCCCGCAGCTCAGGCTGCGTGTCGAGCGTCAACGAGCCTTTGGTCGGCACCGCTCCACCGATCACGGTGCGATCCACGTCGACGTAGGCAAAGTGAATCTCCCCGGGAATAAAGAGGTCTTCAAGCAGGAATGTTTGACGCCGCTCTTCGGTTGTCATTCTTGCGTACCGCACCGGGTCCGCCATCTGGTACAGCTTCATGGTCACTCCTTTGCAAGTTGGCCTCTCTATCGTACTGCGAAGAGAGCGTTCCGGGACGAGGAGAACCGGTGTAGAGATGGTGGATCGATGCACACCCGCACACCGGAAAGCATCTCCGTCTGGGTTAACATGATTCCTGATGCCAACCTCCTCGACCTCCGCTCCCGACCTCTTCCGCCTGCACGGCAAAGTCGCCCTGGTGACCGGATCGGCCAGCGGCCTGGGCGCTGCCATCGCTGTTGCCCTGGCGCAGGCGGGAGCGGCCGTGGCCACGCACGGCAATCGCCGCGCCGCGGACGAGACCTCGGCAACCATCCAGGCCGACGGCGGCCAGAGCGCGGCGTTCTCCGCCGACGTCGGCTCGAGCGAGGGTGCGGAGCAGCATTACCGCGCCGCCGCACAACACTTCGGCCAGGTGGACATCCTGGTCAACAACGCAGGCACGATCCATCGCGATGCCGCCGTGGACACCACGCTCGAGTCCTGGGAACAGGTCATCCAGGTAAACCTGACCAGCGTGTTTCAGCTTTGTCAGCTGACCGCTCAAGGAATCTTCGCACGGGAGGGCCGAGGCAAGATCCTGAACATTGCTTCCCTGCTCAGCTTCCAGGGCGGCATCCGTGTGCCGGCCTATGCGGCGTCGAAAGGCGGCGTCGCGCAGCTGACCAAAGCACTGGCGAACGAGTGGGCTCCGAAGGGCATCCAGGTCAACGCGATTGCGCCCGGGTATTTCTCCACCACCAACACCGAGGCTCTGCAGGCAGACGAAGTCCGGAACCGGCAAATCCTGGAGCGGATCCCGGCCGGACGGTGGGGTCAACCCGAAGACCTGGCCGGAGCCGCACTCTTTCTCACGTCCTCTGCCTCAGACTACGTCACAGGAACCGTCCTCACCGTGGATGGCGGTTGGATGGGCCGATAACTCCGAAGCCCCGAACGCATCCAAGGCTTGGAGGAGCCCATCTATGCCGCAATCTCCACACGACCGCGCCGCCGAATATCACAACCTGGCCGCCCACGCCCACTCTGCCGCTGCGACGGCTCACGGCAAGGGCGACCACCTGACCGCCCATGAACTTTCGAAGCAGGCGCATGAGCATTCGCAAGCAGCACATGAGCACTCGCAGCAGGCCCATGCGCATGCGGAAAAGCTCGTCCAAGACGCTGAAGATAGCGGTGACCAGACAGTCGATCCTGCGACCCGCCCCATGTAGTCTGGGTCATCTGGCCAGCCAAGACGTAGCATGAACGAATGGTGCGCGTTCCCTTTGTTGAACTGCAGCAGGCCTTGCAAGCTGCACTCCTGCCACTCGGCTTCTCCGCGGACCGGGCGGAGCTCTGTGCACGTCTCTTTGCCGAGACGACGCGCGACGGCGTCTACACCCACGGGCTGGCTCGTTTTCCACGCTTTGTCGCGACCGTCAAGCTTGGCGTTGTCCGGCCGGCCGCAAGCCCGCACCGCGTAAGCGGCCTGGGCGGGCTGGAGCGTTGGGACGGAGAGCTTGGTCCCGGAAACCTGAATGCCTGGGCGGCAATGGAGCGAGCGGGCACCTTGGCCCGTGAGCACGGCATCGGGGCGGTGGCGCTGGCCAACACAAACCACTGGATGCGTGGAGGGACCTATGGCTGGCAGGCTGCCGATCGGGGCCTCTTCGCCCTGTGCTTTACCAACACGCTGCCCAATGTCCCAGCCTGGGGAGCGGTTGCACCGACCATCGGCAACAATCCGCTAGTCCTGGCCGTGCCGCGCTCAGGCGGCGCGAACGTGGTAATCGACATGGCCATGTCTCAGTATTCCTTCGGCACGCTGAGCGCGTACGAAAAACGTGGCGAGCCGCTGCCGTTTCCAGGTGGATTCGACTCCGGCGGCCAGCTCACCACGGATGCGGCCGCGATCGCTGCAAGTGAACGCGCTTTACCGATCGGGCTTTGGAAGGGTTCAGGGCTGTCCCTGACGCTGGACCTGATGGCGGCGATGCTCTCCGGCGGCCAGGCGACCCATCAGATCCCGCGCGATCCGCTGCGGGAGTCCGGACTCTCCCAGGTGTTTCTCGCGATCGATCCAACCCATCTTGCCGCGGACCGGAACGCACTCGAAGCAACCGTAGACGCCGTGCTCGAGCACCTGCACGCCGCCGCGCGAGTCGATCCGAACAAGCCGGTCCGTTACCCAGGGGAACAGACCCTGGCAACCAGGCAGGAGAACCTGCGCCTGGGCGTACCCGTGGATGAGGAGCTCTGGCGGCAGCTGCTTGCCCAGGAATATTGACTTATCCCAGGTAGCCACCGTGAGTCACATCACCCAGGGTCAAAGCAGGGTTCGGTGGCTTGGAAATAGTGAGCACTCTGAAGGGCGATCTCAGCCTCACGCACCACGGCAGATGCCTCGTCAGAGCGCCGGCATTCTGGGTGCACACAAGGTCACTCCCGAGCTATTCTCCCTGGGCGTTGCTGCTGCTCAAGAGCAGCAACTCGGACCGCAGCAGTTCTTCTCCGCCGATAGAGCCGGTTTGACGGCATAGACCCTGACGCTGGCCGCGGCGGCATTCACGTCGTACTTCGACAGCAGTTCAGTAAGGTCCTCATGCACCGAGGACTCGGCAGAGGGCGTGGGGGTGCAACATGCTTCTTTACCAGCCATAGCGGGCGAGCAGCACCCGGATTGGTTCTCGATCTTGGCGTAAGCATTGAGGTCAGAACCGCTGTCTGCAATCTCGACATGCTCGAATTCCGCGGCCAGCAGCTCTTCGCGGTAATCACCCATCTTGATCGCGCCGGCGATACAGCCAACGTAGGCAGCCATGCTGTTTGCAATGTCTTCCGGCAGTTCGTGCCTGAGGGCGATGTCGCTGACCGCGAGCCGTCCTCCAGGCTTCAGAATGCGAGCGATCTCCCGGAATACAGCGGACTTATCCGGTGCAAGGTTCAGAACGCAGTTCGAAATGACGCAATCGACGGAAGCATCCGGCAATGGAATTTGGTCGATCATCGCCAGATAAAAGTCAACATTGGTGTAGCCGCCACTGACCGCATTGGCGCGGGCGTGCTCGATCATCGCGGGCGTCATGTCGATCCCGATAGCTCGCCCAGTCGGTCCGACCATCTCTGAGGCGAGAAACACATCGAGTCCACCACCAGACCCCAAATCGACGACCACCTCACCGGCTCGCAGGTGCGCCGTGGCAGTCGGATTCCCGCACGACAAGCCCATGTTGGCACCCGCGGGAATGGAGGTAAGCTCTTCCCCCGAGTACCCGAAGGCCTCGGCGACGGCCTGAACACCGGCATGGTTGTTGGAGAGAGAACTCTGCGCCACGGCTCCGTACTTCGACTTCACCGACTCCACAATTTGTTCCGGCATCCATCCTCCTCACATCTGTTTAGGCAAATATATAGTTTTGTTTTTAGATACGTCAAGGCATATATATAAAGCATGGCGAAACAGACGTTCGATACCAGGCGATTCTTCCAAGCGTTGGGGGACAAGACGCGACTACGCCTGCTCAACCTTATGGGTGATCAGGAAGTCTGCGTCTGCTACTTTGTGGCGATTCTTGGCGGACCTCAACCGAAGATTTCGAGGCACTTGGCATACCTTCGCAGCGCGGGTATCGTGTCCGCGCGACGCGAAGGAAAGTGGATGCACTACCGTATCGTCGTGCCTCCGCACGCTGGAGCTTCAGAGATTCTGAAACAAACCCTGAGCTGGCTGAAAGAGGAAAAGATCATGCAGAAGGACTTGGCGCAATTGACGAAAGCGTGCTGCTCTCCGTCGAAATACGCCCTGCGAGATGGAGCTCCGCTTCCGGTACCTGTTCAAGAATTATTCTGCGAGGCGTGCTGAGACTATGCGGGGAGGAGCATTACCGCTGAGCTATGCAACTAAGCCTCGGGGATGCGCCCGTTCCGCAAGTTCCGTCAGCCGTAAGACCATCTACCATCTCAGGTGTCTTATCTTCGGAGATCGCGGCGGCGGCTCTCGTAAGCGGCTGCACCCTCAGGCAAGATCGATCGCAACTACCTCGTGAATCTCGATCGAAGGAACGTCAAGCCGCAGAGCTCCTTCCCGCACGCTGTAATGAGGCTCCCCGCCGCCCACAAGCAGCCGCACCCGCCGTACTGTTCGGCCGGCCGGAATCTGCACGTTCACTTCTTGTTTCGTGATCGGAATCACTTCGCGGATGGGTCCTTTCATCATCATTGGATTGGTCAGGTTCACCAGGTGCGCCGTCATGGCGTTCTTCTGGCTCCAGAGAGAAACATCCAGCACTCCTTTGCCTTGCACCGTAAGCGGCGCGGTCTCGTCGGTTGCCCACAGCACCGCGTTCCGCAGCAATCTTGCCTGATCGAAATTCAGCGTCTCCCAGAAGGTTCGGTCAATGTCTCCGGGCAGGTACACGACACGTCCCTTGCCCACCTCGCGTACCACCGCGCCCACCTGTTCCGGCGGCGTACCCTTTCGAGGAAACACCTCCTCCATCGGCAGATCCGGATACGGCGCAACCACCTGCAGTGGATACTCACCCGTGCCCGCCGTCCTCACCCTCACCTGGTTCGCTCCGTTGATGATGCGTACAGCGTTCTCCAGATCTTTCAGCAAGGGATGGAACTGGCCTGTAGCCAGGTCCTTGTTCAGGGCAAGGTAAGAGTTCAGCATCGGCCCTTCGACCTTGCCGGCGAAGTGCACGCCGAACAAGGAGGCAAGCCCGAAGTCCGGCTGGCGCACCCCCCACTCGTTATAAAGCGAGGTCTCATAGGTCGCGACCAGCCGTCCGCCTTCCTCCACGAAGGCCTGCAACTGTCCACATTGCGCGGTTGAAAGGGCCGCGATATTAGGCAGAATCAGCGTGCGGAATTGCTGTAGGTGCTCACGATCTAAGAGATGATCGTGCACCATCTCAAAGGGAATGCGTGCTTCGACCAACGCCTGGTAGAAGCCAAGCCCCGGATCCTCTACCTTAGAGCGTGCGTCGTCCCCTCCATAAAACTCCGCCGTCTGCTGCGAGTACACCATGCCTACCCTGGCCAGCGCACGGTCGTTCCGCAGGTAGTCCTGGTGGGCGTAGTGCCACGTATAGATACCTTCGACGACCGGCAGCCAGCGTGGATCAATGATCTTGCAGTCGAACTTGGTAAACCACGGGCGTAGTCCATTCGCGATCCCGTCTGCCACCCAGAGCCGGATCTCGTCCTCGCTTTGCACCGAATCCTTCCATCGGTACTTGTCTTCAAGGCCCATGCTGAAGATGCCCACAATGGCCTTCTTGCCCATGGTGGCGCGATACTCCTTGCCGTTCTTTCCGTTCGCCCATGGAGGCATCAATCCCGCACGCCCCTGGCGATCCGCGAACAGG
The DNA here is from genome assembly GCA_964249905.1 of uncultured Acidobacteriaceae bacterium. Taxonomy (GTDB): domain Bacteria; phylum Acidobacteriota; class Terriglobia; order Terriglobales; family Acidobacteriaceae; genus Edaphobacter. Next base: position 14,408 of record CAXUEE010000003.1, on the reverse strand, counting down.
GTCGGCGCCAGCTCGCCAACAGTCTTCATGTCCAGTTCGCTCAAGGCGCCGCCGCCTGCATTGGCGATATAACTCGCGTTGGGATTGATCGCCTGGATCTTCGCATTCCACAAGCGCCATAACTCGAACAAGCGCGCTTGCCGCCAAAGAATGTACTGTTTCCGCGCCGGATCCTGAGGGTTACGCGTGCGCGGAAGCGCCAGCCCGCTGAAGTCGCGGAACAACGTCTGGCAATGAATGCAGTAGCACATTCCGGAGCCGGCCCAGCGGTTCGTAAAGATTCCGTCGACCATGTACTTCGTCATGATCTCCTGGTGCACTGCCGTCAGGAACTCGAAGTTATAGGGTCCGTACGGGCACGTCAGCCAAAAGTCGGGGTCCGAGGGATGCCTCATCTTCTTGCCGTTGGCATCGGTCATGATCCAGTCCGGATGCGCGCCATACACATCCTGATGGCAGGCATGCGCGTCGGTGCGAGCCACCACTACCATCGCCATCGATCGGCAGCTCTTCGCCAGGTCGCCGAAGGTGTCCATCTTCCCCAGCCACTTGCTTCGATAGTGGAACGGAACCTGCGTTGGATAAAACGCGACCGCCCCGCCCGCGTTCAAGGTCACTGCATCCACATGGAGCCGCTTGAAATAGTCCAGCCAGAACTGCGGATCGTAGTTACCCGGATCGTCTTCCGCAAACCCAATCTGCGCCCAACGCATCGGCTTGTCATACCAGCTCGCGTTGGTTTGCGGCAATGCCTGCGACTTCGCCCACCCCGGGCCTAGCCATGTCGCCGCTGCCGCCGCCGTGTACCCCAGAAACTCTCTTCGACTGCCTGGCATGTCATCCTCTCGCGTCCTTGCCTGTCTCTTTTTTCGTAGACCGTAGCACCTGCTACGTCAGCGCAATCACCGCGGCATCCCGTGCCGGAACCGTTCCGACCTGTCGACCAGTAGCATCCGCAGGTCGCGCACATTGTTTCCTGACGGGCCGGTGATCACCGCATCGCCCAGCGCTTCGAGCAGCGGAAAGCTGTTGAAGTTCGCCAGGCTCTCCCCAACGCTGATCCCTTGCGCCGCCGCACGGGCCACCGTGGTCTCATCCGCGATTCCGCCTGCGGCCGGGCTGTTTCCATCCATCCCGTCGCTTCCTGCGCTCAGCACGGTCATCCGCTGTCCCGTCCCGGCCAGCCGCCGCGCGCACTCGAGCACAAAGTGCTGATTGCGTCCTCCCCTCCCATGCGCACCGGTTACCTGCACTGAGATCTCCCCCGCTGACAAGAGGCATACCTTGTCATACTGTCGACTCAACTCCGTAACGCGACCCAGCAGATACCCCGCCGCCTCGTCGTAGGCCCACTCGTCGCAGGCCGCATCCACCTCCGCGTGGAATCCCTCTGCCCGCGCCAGCGCAGCCGCCTCCACGCACAGATCGTCACTCGATAGCAGCGCAGATGCGGTCGATCGGGCAAACGCCGGATGCATCTCTTTCGGCGTCTCCGGCAGCGTTCCGCCGACGAAATAGTCCACTATCTTTGCCGGAAACGGAAGCACCTGGCGATGCTCCTCAAGGATCGCAAGGCAATCCGCTACCGTCGAAGGGTCGGCCAGCGTCGGCCCAGACCCAACGATGTGCAAGGCATCTCCCGGGACGTCAGAGACAACCAGGGTACATTTCGTCGCCTCTCCCGCTGCAACGGCCAGTCGGCCTCCCTTCACCGCGGAAAAATGCTTGCGCAGCACATTCATTGTCCCGATCTTGAGACCGGAGTGCACCAGCACCCGGTGAAATTCCGCGGTCTCTGGTTCCGTCATGCGCGCATCGAGCGGCTCTTCCAGCATGGCAGAGGCACCGCCGCTGATCAGAAAAAATACGAGATCGTCTTCCGCACACCCAGCATCTTCCGCCAGATACGCTCTTACAGCTTTGGCGGCCCGCAAGGATTGCCCGTCCGGCGTCGGATGTCCGCCCAGGATCGATCGGATCTCCGGGTCATCCGCCACTCTGGTCCCCACCGCAAGCCCATCCATCCGCTGACCTGCATGGAGGTGTGGCCGGATCAGTTGCAGCAGGGTTTCGGCCATCGGAGCCGCCGCTTTTCCCACGCTGACCACCTGCAAGCGCCGGTACCGCTCGAGCACGTAAGCAGCGCCCGGCACGTGCAGCACACCACCGGCGCACTGAATCTTTCGCCGCATCACGATCGGGATCTCCACCTGGGCCAGCGTAACAAGAAAAATCCGGCGGGCAACTTCGCGCAGCGACATGGTCTCTCCTTCCCCGAACGACAGCCCTAAGGGGCGAGGATGCGCATCAGGCTCGGCACATGCAACATCACCAGCACGGCCAGTCCCATCAGGCTCGCCAGCACAAAACTATGCACCAGCACGCGTCGCAGGATCCCGCCTTCATTGCCGTAGATCCCCGTCGCCGTACTCGCTACGACCAGGCTCTGCGGTGCGATCATCTTGCCCATGACGCCACCTCCGGAGTTTGCCGCCGCCATCAGCACCGGTGCAATCCCCAACTGCTGCGCCGTTAGCTTCTGCAAGCTTCCGAACAGCACATTCGACGATGTATCCGAGCCCGTCGACGCCGTCCCGATCCAGCCGATGAGCGTCCCAAAGAACGGGTAAAAGGCTCCCGTGCGCGCAAACGCCAGCCCCAGCACGCCATCCAGCCCGCAGTAGCGGGTCAGGAAGCCGAAGCCCATCAGCGTGGCAATGGTGATCATCGTAAAGCGCGTCCTCCACAACGTTAGCCGCAAGGTGTCGAAGATCTCCGCTGGTCGCAAGCCCATCACAAACGCTGAAACGATCGCCGCCAGAAAGATTCCCGTACCCGTCGCCGAAAGCCAATTGAAGCTGAAGACGGCGGCCTCCGCATGCGCCACCGGAACCACAGGCGGCATACGTAACACCACCCCGTTCAGGCCCGGAATCGGAACGGCGAACGCGCTGATCCGATCCAGCATATGCGCAAACGCAGGCGTGCCCCATAGCGCCACACACACGGTCAGAATGGCCCACGGAACAATGGCCCGCACCACCACCGAGCGTTCTGGCCTGCACAGCGCCGCGGCGCTCCGCGTAATATCGTTCAGCTGCGGGTCTAGCAGGCGCTTCGGCTTCCAGATCCGGAACAGCAGCACCAGGGCTCCGATGCACGCAATCGAAGCCACGATGTTGACCAGCCAGGGTCCGTGAAACGATGCGATCAACAGCTGCACCGTCCCGAACAAAGCGCCTGCGACCAGCAGCGCCGGCCAAACCTCGATCATCGCCTGGAACCCTGCAAAGGCCACGATCAGCCAGAATGGAATCAGCACGCAGAACGGTGTCAGCAAAATTCCGATCGCTCGCGAAAGCTGCAGCGTCTCCAGTCCGGTCACCCCGTGCAGCGCCACAACCGGTGTTCCCAGGCCGCCAAACGCAACGGGAGCCGTGTTCGCGAGCAGGGCAAGCGCGGCGGCTTCCAGCGGCGCAAAGCCGATCCCGATCAGCAACGTGCCACACACGGCAAGCGGTGTCCCGAAGCCCGCGGCGCCCTCAAAGAACGCGCCTAGCGCGAAGGCGATCAGCAACAACTGCAAGCGCGCATCCTGCGTCAACCCGGTCAGACATTGCTGCAGCAACGCGAAGCGCCCCGCGCGCACCGTCAGCTCATACATGAAGATCACCGGAAAGACGATCCAAAAGATCGGAAACAACCCGTAGGCCATGCCGTACCCCAGCGCCAGTCCCGCCAGCTTCACAGGCATGTGGAACAGCCCGATCGCCACCAGCACCGCCACGCACAGCGTGATCAGCGACGCGCGATGCACCTTCATGCGCAAGCCAAGCATCAGGGTCAGCAGAAGCAGCAAAGGCAGCGCCGCCAGCAGCGCGGAGACCCACCAGCTGCCCACCGGATCGTAGTTCTGCGGCCACGGAGAAACATGCGCCAGGGCAGAAGACCGGTCCAAAGCCGGACCATGGAATCGTGCGGCAAGCAGAAGAACGTTCATAGGAAAGAGTGTCCTGGGACCAGGGAATGACGCTGTTTGCGACGGAGACCGGAACATCGCTTCGGCCTCTTTCTGATTGAATACAGTAGAACCTTGCACCCATGGACACGGGTCCGCAGCTCGGGAGAACAAGCATGAATCGTGCGCACTTCGCGTTCGGCAAGAGCGGTATCGAGTTCACACTGCCGGAAGGACCCGACTACCTGCTGGTCGAAAGCCGATCGGCCCAAGCGCTTGCCGACCCGCTCGCAGCCTTGGAGTATGCGTGCGATCATCCCATCGGATGTCCTCCGCTTGCGGAGCTTGTCGCCGGCAAGAAGACCGCAGCCATCTCGGTCTGCGACATCACGCGGCCCGCGCCCAACTCTCTCACGTTGCCGCCTGTGCTGCGCCGCCTGCATGGGGCTGGCATCCCGCCTGAAGGCATTGTCATCCTCATCGCCACCGGCCTGCACCGCGTCGCCACCGACGCCGAGATCCGGGTGATCGTCGGGGCTGAGATCGCGTCGCGGTATACCGTCCTGAATCACGATGCGAAGCACTTGCGCGAGCATCGCTGGCTCGGCTCCACGAGGCAGGGTACCCCTGTCTACATCGACGAGCGCTTCATGCGCGCGGACCTTCACGTCACCCTCGGCTTCATCGAGCAACACCTCATGCTCGGCTTCTCCGGAGGCCGCAAACTCGTCGCCCCCGGGGTCGCCGCGCAGGAAACCATCAAGGTTATTCACTCGCCCCGCTTCATGCGAGAGCCCTTCGCAACCGAAGGGTCCACCACCCACAATCCACTGCACGCCGAGCTGCTCGAGATCGCGCAAATGGCTCGTCACGACTTCATGCTCGATGTCACGCTTACCCAGGCGCGGCGCATCTCCGGTGTCTTTGCCGGCAACCCGGTCGCGGCCCACGCAGCCGGTGTCGAGTTCCTGAAGGACACCTCGCTTGAGCCTCTGCCTGGCCTCGCGGATCTCGTCATCACCAGTGCGGCAGGTCACCCTCTCGACCTCACTTTCTACCAAACCATCAAAGGCATTACAGCGGCACAACACATCGTCAAACCCGGCGGCCGCATCCTCGTGCTCGGGGAGTGCACTGAGGGCGTTGGCTCCGATGAATTTGCCCGCAAGCTAGAAGCCTACGCCGGACACCAGCAATACCTCGACGAGATCCGCAGCGCTGAAGTCGAAGTCGATCAGTGGCAACTCGAGAAGCTCGCCTTGACCGGTCTCGCTGCCGAACTGTTCTTCCACACGCCCGGCGTCACGAGAAAACAACTCGGTGCTCTCGGCAGCAACTCCTTCCCCTCTCTGGACCAGGCTATCGTAACCGCGCTCGCAGGATTGCCGGAGAAAGCCCGCGTTGCCCTTGTCCCCGAAGGTCCCTACGTCTACGCTCGGGTTCTGTAGCGTGCATGCAGGCCTCTCCAGCGTCCGCGCTCGCCGGACTCGCGCAGAAGCTCATCCGTCGTTGGACCTGCGCGCCCATACCAGCGGATCTGCAAGACAGGCGCGTGGAGATGGCACCTGGAGGAGTCGCATGTGCTGGTCGATGGCGAAGCAATGAGCGGTTCGCTTTCGGACCTCGGACTCCACTTCTTTTCATAACGCGAGGGAACTGCTGTCGCGGGGCTCGGGACCGTACTTTTACCTTCCCGAAGACGGAGAGTCATTCGAGGCACGGTTATGGAAGGACGGACTTGTGAGATCTTCAACCGCCTTATGCCGGGGGTTCAATCATATCGGCAAGCAGCTGCCGGAGTACCACGCAACAGCACAGGACCTGCTGGAGGTGCCAACCAGCACGATTACCGAGGCAAAGAACATCACTCCTTGACTGAGCTGACCGCTGAGTCCGGATGCTAGGGCTTAGTGTCCATTGCGAGAGAGTGAGCGCAAACATAGGCGCGGGAAACACATTCCGGCTCTTTCTACTGGACTGAATTGTCGATGTGATTGGCTCCTGAGGTAGGACTCGAACCTACAACCCTTCGGTTAACAGCCGAATGCTCTGCCATTGAGCTACTCAGGAATATAGAGTGAAGCGCAGCCGGGGGAGCTTTGCCACCTCAACTATAGCAAAAACGATAACACTGGTAAAGGAACCGATGTACGGACAGACTCGCTGTGCGCCGCTACCAGCTCTTTCATAGAACAAGTGCAGAACGCGTTCGAACTGGCAGTTCCATCGCCGCGCTTTGCGAAGCCTCGCATGCCCGGCTCCTCATGCAATTCGTGAGTACTAAAGGACGCGGACGTCTCGCCGCCTTTCACGCACAATCCAGAACAAAGATGTCGCAGTGGTCACCCTGGCAACTCTACCTAACTACACAGTGGCCTGGGCCATGCTTTCGAAGCGAACCTGCCGGAGCTCCCGGGAATCATTCGAGTGCGGTTTACCTCACCAGAATCGCTTAAGGGAAAAGCAGCACTGCCAGACTATAGGCGCTGAAAGAAGACTGAGTTTCTGTAACGCAGGCCCCGATCTCCGCTCGCCTGTACTTACCCGTCTGCAGCCGGGTCGTCAACTCCTCTGGAAGTTGATGCACGTCGGAGGTGGTGTACCGCATCACAAACAATGGACGATGCACACCCGCGAAGCCGGTCGACAAGGTACAGGTCTCGCGGGCATCTTCGCCTCCTGTCGAGACACGCAAACCTGACTTCAGCAGCGTCTCCGCCACGCTCGATTCCTGTTGATCCAAGGAGATCGAGGCAACGATGTGCGCGAAATCTTCAACCGCATAAAGTTGACCATGACTCTGCAGAACGGCGATCCCAATCGCATTGACCTGTGGGTCGAGCAGATTCGCTCGATGCCCTGCGGAGTTCATCCAAAGCTCGTGAATGAGGGCCGAGTTGGAAGCTTCCGCAACATTCTCCGTCACCCGCGAGAAATGGGCTCCAGCCTCTTCGGCACGTTCCGCCAAACCTGCCTCGCCGGGAAACTGGTGCGAAATCTCCCGCCTCTGCTCCATTGCGGACGCATGACGGCGAGCCGCAAGCAAAAGATGTTCCTCATACTGGAGTGGTGCTAAACCGCGAGCAGATCTTTCCTGGTTAGCCGCCGCGAGCAGATACCGCTCCGACACGTTCTGCGCTCGACTCCTCGACAGGCTCCCCCATCCGAGGACCAGGAGACTTGCGAGTACAACACGCATATGGCTCTGCTTGAGCAATCGACACTCCTGCCGCGCATAGACCCGGAGACGGTCAATCCGTTGCGGCAAAGGCGCGGGTCACGCCTCTAAAGGCGGCAACTCGCTTCGGTAGCGCACCAGCAGGCGAACGAGTTTGCGAGCATCCCAATACCGCGGAGCGTACCGTTTCGGGTTGGAAACACACCGGTAGAGCCATCCAAAATAGAAGTGATCGGCCCACTCCGGGATCAAAACCTGATCTCCACTGAGGAATGCGATGGCCGCCCCGACACAATGAATAGCAGGGGTGTACTCCAGCTCACGCTTGAGCCATAGCCCCAGGCGTTCCTGCACGCCCCCTCCCAAAGTCACGAGGACATGCTTCGGGCGAAGGCGATTGAGTCGCTCGGCCAGGGTTGGATCCTCGATCCTGGCGCCGTAGAAAGGCGCAACGTAGACCAGGTCGTCCGGCACACATACCCCTTGCTCCCGCAGCCAGGCAACGTTCATGCTCACGCTCTTCTCATTGGCCATCACCCAAAGAGTATTTCCCGGAGAACGCACGTCTTCGTGGCCCAGCAAGGTTCGGAGGTACTCCAGGCCAGAAAGGCGAGTGATGCGATCGTTTGCCAAGAGATTCCAGATCAGCACCATCAAACCGGAATCGGTGATCGCAAGATCGGCGTTCACCAGCGACTCGCGGTAGCCGGCGTTGGTGCCCAAATCCTTCAGTGCCGGTGCCGCAGGGACCACCAGCAAACCTCCTGAACGCATGCGATCGATCGCCTCCTCCGCGGTACCGAAAAAGAAATCGATACCGAGAATGCGTCGAAAGCATACAGAGGTGATGCTGGGCCCATACGTCAAAGTCGCCATCAGCGTTTTGCGCTTCCTGCCTGCATTTCGTCGTAGATCCACGCGTAGGTACGCGCCAGCCCTTCTTTCAGGCGAATAGACGGTTCCCAGCCCAGGTCTTCCAGGATCATCGTGTTGTCGCTGTTGCGTCCGTTGACCCCTTTGGGAGCACTCAGATTATAGTTACGCCGAAGGCGGACGCCTGCGATCTCCTCGGCGATGTCCACCAGCTGGTTGATGGTCACGAGTTCGTCGGATCCGAGGTTGATCGGCTCCAGAATCTCGCTCTCCAGAATGAGCTGCGAACCCTTCGTACAGTCGTCGATATACATGAAGGAGCGAGTCTGCTTCCCGTCTCCCCAAATTTCGATCTCATGTGTGCCGTCCATCTTTGCCTGGATGACCTTCCTGCAGATAGCCGCCGGGGCCTTCTCTCGGCCACCCGTCCAGGTACCTAAGGGGCCATACACATTGTGATATCGCGCCACCCGTGTTTGGATGCCATAATCCTCGCGGAAGTGACGGCACATCCGTTCGGAAAAGAGCTTTTCCCACCCATACCCATCCTCGGGCATCGCCGGATACGCATCCACTTCCTTCAGCGCCACCACGTCCGGGCTCGTCTGCTTGTCAGCGTTGTAGACGCATGCGGAAGATGAGAAAAAGAACCGCTCAACTCCTCGATCCCGCGCAGCCATCAGCATGTGAGTGTTGGTCAGAACGGACAGCATACATAACGCTTTATTGTTTTCGATGAAGCCCATGCCACCCATGTCGGCGGCCAGCTGGAAAACTGCCGTCACGCCGTCTGCCGCTTTCAGGCAGTTGGCTTTATCCTTCAAGTCGAGCGAAAGGCTCTCCACCCCTTCCGTCACCTGATACCATTCGTCCAACGGCTTGATGTCGACTGCTCGCACCACCTCAATACCGCTCTCGATCAGGTGCTTCACGAGATGACCGCCGATAAATCCGCCGGCACCACAAACAACAGCTTTCTCTCCTTTGAGACTCATGAACGACGGCTCCTATGCTGCGCAAGTTAAAGTGAAACAACCGGGATAGGTACTACATGCAGTTTCCCTACCCCGCTGGCCAATGTCAAGGAAAACAGCCCGCGTGTCGCGGAGTGGATCAGTCACAACCACCAAAGAGGGCGCAACGCTGTACGATGATTCGTTCCACCAACATCCAAAAAAACGAAGCCTATGAATCGCCCTCCTCAACTCCGAAGAGGAGTGCTTTCTCTGCCCTTACGAGCACACTCCCGGCTCAGCTCATCCCTCCACTTTGCGGCCCAGCCGCTCGCCGCCACCGGCATTCTTCTGCTCCTCGCCTTCCTCCTCGCGGCGCTGCTGGCACCGCAACTTGCACCCTTTGACCCGGCTCATCTAGATCTCAACGCCCGCATGCTCCGGCCCGGCGCCTCCCATCTTCTCGGCACCGATGAACTCGGCCGGGACATCCTTTCCCGCATCCTCTTCGGTGCGCGCATCTCGCTGTTTGTGGCCGTCTCGGTTGTCGCCATCTCTCTTTCCGTAGGCCTCTTGGCTGGTTGCCTCGCCGGCTTTTACGGAGGTGTGGCCGATATCCTCATCAACATCTACTTCATCAATGCCTTTCTCGCCCTTCCGGGTATTCTGCTGGCCATTGCCTTCGTCGCCTTCCTTGGACCCGGCTTGCTGAATCTCGTGTTTGCGCTCTCCCTCTCCGGCTGGGTAGGATACGCACGCCTCGTTCGCGCACAGGTCCTCGCGGTGCGTGAACGCGAGTTTGTGGAGGCCGCACGCGCCCTCGGCGCCTCCGATCTGCGCCTCATCACGCGACACATTCTGCCCAACATCCTGCAGCCGCTCACCGTGCAGGCAGCGGTCGGCATGGCCGGCGCCGTACTTGCCGAAGCGACTCTCAGCTTTCTCGGGCTTGGCGTACCTCCGCCAGCCGCAAGCTGGGGATCGATGCTCAACGACGGCCGCTCCCACCTGTTCGATGCTCCGCACCTCGTCTTCTTCCCTGCTCTCGCCGTCATGCTTGCCGTCCTCTCCTTCAATTTCATCGGTGACGCACTCCGCGACCAACTCGACCCGCGCACGCGATTGTCAAACAATCTAAGCTAGGCTGGTCCCATCAAGCTCAATCCTGCCTGCGAGAGCCCGTTCGCCGCCGCACATCCTGATCGCCTTCAAAAACTCACTATGCTGATTGGCATCCTTTCCGATACTCACGGCCTCCTGCGCCCGGAAGCTCTGGTCGCTCTTCGGGACGCCGATCACATCCTGCACGCCGGCGATGTGGGGGACCCTGCTATTCTCGACACCCTGCGCACCCTCGCCCCCCTGACCGCCATCCGCGGCAATATCGATAGCAGCGGACCCTGCGCGTCCCTGCCGGCCACTGAGGCCGTCGAACTCGATGGACACCTCTTCTATCTCGTCCACTCCCTTCCAGATCTCGACCTCGATCCGGTCGCTGCCCGCATCTCCGTCGTAGTCAGCGGCCACTCGCACAAAGCTTCCGTCGCAGATCGCAACGGCGTCCTTCTGCTCAACCCCGGCAGCGCAGGGCCCCGTCGCTTTCGTCTTCCCGTAACGCTCGCCCTCTTGCGTACCGGCTCCGGTAGTCTTCGGCCTGAACTGGTGAATCTTCTGCCGGAGTAGGCCGGCGCTCTCCTCCTGCCGAACTACTGCGTCCATTCCACACTCTCCAGAATGCCCTCCATTCGCTTGAACACAGCCCCAAGCTGCGCCTCCGTCATATCCTGTGCACCGCTGTCTTCCCCACCGCAGAACGTGTTGACGGCAAGGTCGAAGCGCAGGCAGCTGCCCCGGCGCAGCGCCGTGTACGTCACATCGCGAGACTCCGTGCAGATATGCCCGTGCTCATCCTTGCCCCGGGAAAACGGCACATCGCCGATCGTCGCCGGCTGCAGCGGCTTCTCCGGACGGAAGGTTGTCTGCGCCGCACAGGAAGTGGGCGTGCTGTGCGGAGTCAAGCTGATGTAAAACAGAGCCCCGCTAAACGTAGAGGCAGGGTAGGGATTGAAGGCCAGCGTGGCCACCACCAGCATCTCCGCGTGATGCGGAGCGGTTCTCGCGTCCAGATGAAAGGTACTTACCTCGCCGTCGTTCCTCGCCAGGTTCCATCCCGGAGGAAGATGAAAGCGCAGATGCAC
>CAXUEE010000003.1:0-3238 GCA_964249905.1 uncultured Acidobacteriaceae bacterium | reverse complement strand
CGGATCCGGCAGCGGCCCGCGTGTCCCCGGCAACGGGGGTACCGGACGCGGCAGCGGCACGGCTCGATCCGGCTGTCTCTCCTGCGCGGGCGCGCTTCCCAGCCACACAACAGAGAGCGCAGCCGCCAAGCCTGCCGCCATGACCCGTCCAAGCTGTCGTCCTCTGCGCATCGTCGGTTCTTTGCTCCCGCTTCCTTAGCTTCTCATCCGGGGGTTCGCCACGGAATACACCAAATCGGTGATTAGATTAACGGCCACATACGTCAATCCGATCGCTAAAATGCATCCCTGCACCAGCGAGTAGTCCCGATTTGAGATCGCCGACACCGTCAGCCGCCCAATCCCCGGCAGGCTGAAGATCGTCTCCGTCACAATCGCCCCCGCAAGCAGCCTGCCAAACTGCAGACCCACCACCGTCAGCACCGGCAACAGCGCATTGCGCAAAGCGTGCCGGTACAGCACCGCCGCTTCGCTCAAACCCTTTGCGCGCGCCGTCCGGATGTAATCCTGGCCAAGCTCCTCGATCACCGCCGTCCGCACCATTCGTGTCAGGATCGCCGCCAGGCCGCTCCCCAGCGTCACCGCCGGCAGGACCAGGTGCGCCAGAAAACCCCATCCGCTGCCTGCGCCTGAAACCGGCAGCCATCCGGGAAAGGAAAGCCCAAACAGCGAAACCACGCCAGCCGCCCGGTCCTGCCAGCCGTTCCGGTGGGTCGCTGCCCACATCCCCGCCGGTACCGCTGCCGCCAGCCCCAGCGCCAAAGCCGCCAGCGTCAGCGCCAGAGTATAAGGATAGCGGTCCAGCACAAGATGCGTCACTGACTCCCGCAGCCGAAGCGATTGCCCCAAATCCAAATGCAGCACACCCGTCAGGTACCGCCCATACTGGATCGTCAACGGCGCGTCCAGACCATACGCGTGACGCAGTGCCGTCACATCCGATGCCGTGGCACCCTCCCCCAGCATCTGCACGATCGGATCCCCGGGCACCAGGTGAATCAGCAGAAACACAACCGAAAGCACTAGCCAAAGCACCGGCAAGGTCAGCAGCAGTCGCCGTCCACCCATCCGGAGTGCCGACCGTACGGCCGGCCCAGCGCTCAAATCGGCACCTCCAGCCCGTTCTCCCTTGCGGCCTCACCGAGCAGCGCTCCGGACGCTCCCTCGGGAAGGATCGTCTCCACCCGCACCCGGCTGATCCGCAAGCGATTCCGCTCCGTCACCGAAAACGAGCGCCCGGCATGCATCACGGTCTCTCCCACCTCCGGCAAATGTCCAAGCTCCCCGAGCAAAAATCCCGCGAGCGTCTCCACCCCGGGCTTCTTTGGAAACGGCCAGCCCAGCTGCGTGCTCAGGTCGCGCAGCGTGGTGCTTCCATCGATTGTGACCGCCCCGGATGCCGACGGCAGCATGTCGCGCGTACCCACATCAAACTCATCTTCCAGTTCCCCGACAATCTGCTCCAGCGCATCTTCCCCCGTCACCAGGCCCACGGTCGATCCGAACTCATCCACCACGATCGCCATCTGCTGCCGCCGCTGCTGGAACTCCCTCAGCAACTCCACCGCCAGCTTGGTCTCCGGCACAAACATCACCTCGCGCATCACGTCGCGGAGCGTCAGCCCGCTCTCCCCCTTCGCTCCCAGCCCGAGCGTCGTCGCCCGAAAGTGCATCAGCCGCGACACATCCTTCGCGTGCACCATGCCCAGAATGTGCTCCGGACCTTGCCGGGGATCGTAGATCGGCACCCGGCTATGCTGCTCTTCCACGATCCTCGCGCTCCCGTGCTCAAGACTCAACGTTGCCGATAAGGCAAACATGTTGCGCCGGGGAGTCATCACCTCACGCACCACAACATGGCTCAGCTCGACTGCGCGGTGAATTACTCCTTCCTGGAAATCGACCAGCAGTCCCATCTTCCGCGCTGTCGTGGCAATCAGCTTCAGCTCTTCCGGGTTCTGCACTGCGCCTTCTCCCTGCAGCGGAGCCCGAAAGATTTTCAACACCAGCGTTGCCGACCCATTCATCAGCCGCACCGCAGGACGCGTCATCCGCATAAACACATCCATCGGCCCGGCAACCGCAAGCGCGATCCGCTCCGTGCGCTGCAGCGCCAGCGACTTCGGCACCAGTTCCCCCAGCAGCACCTCAAAGTAGGTGATCAGGGCAAACGCCAGCACCACGGCCGCAGCATCACTGTAAGCCGCAATGTGGGCTGGAATATGCACCAAAAGGTGGCTGGCCGCTCGCGTAATCACCTCAGCCAGGGCGGGCTCTCCCAGCCAGCCAAGCGCCAGCGCCGCCAGCGTCACCCCGAACTGCACCGCCGGCAAAAAGTCATCAAGCGACTGCTTCAACTGCAACACGGTCCGGGCCCCGGGTCGCCCATGCGCAATCAGCTGGAGCACACGCGTCTCGCGGATACTGATCAACGCAAATTCAGCCGCGACAAAAAAGCTGTTGGCCAGAATGAAAAAGGCCACCATGATTCCGCGAATCAGCGTCCACTCCCACATAAGCTGATGCTAGAGCATTTTACTTCCTGCTGCAGTTCTCCCCAGATGAGGTGTCATCCTTCGCCAGAGGCGGAGGATCTGCCTTTCTCTTTCCCAGGGCAGCTACCCCGAAGAAAGCACTAAGCGAAAAGAACCTCCCGCTCAGGGGAGGTTCTTCGTCACAACTCAAGGCATGCGCTTAGACGGCGACTGGAGCGCCCAACACCTTGCTGATTGACTGATCGATCTGCTCCTTCGGCACGAAGCCGACAATCTGGTCGGCAACCTTTCCATCCTTGAAGATGAGCAGTGCGGGAATCCCGCGAATGCCATATCGCGAAGGAGTGGAGCTGTTCTTGTCCACATCCATCTTCATCACCCGCAGTTTGCCGTTATACTGCGTGGCAATCTCATCCACCACCGGTGCCAAAGCGCGGCACGGACCACACCACGCAGCCCAGAAATCCACCAGAACCGGCTGCTCGCTCTTGAGAACATCCTGCTCAAAATTTGAGTCACTCACTTCACTGACAAATTGACCAGCCATCTCGAACATCCTCCCGCCGGATTTGCCGGCCACATGTCTATAAGATGCAGATCCTGTAGGCGCGATTCAGTCGCGATGAGGAACGCCCGGACCTCGCTTTGGCAAGGTCGACGGGCGGTGATGCAGCCCTCCCCAGAACTGCCCACAACCCGAACATACTAAAGGAAAAACAGACTGTAAAGAGTACCTTTTACAT
>CAXUEE010000002.1:53860-61482 GCA_964249905.1 uncultured Acidobacteriaceae bacterium | reverse complement strand
CCGCTGAGCAGGGATACCTACACTGCGGACCAAACGGTGCCGGACATTTCGTCAAGATGGTGCACAACGGGATCGAATATGGGCTGATGGCCGCGTATGCGGAGGGCCTGAACGTGCTCAAAGCGGCCAACATTGGCAAGCACATTGGTGAGATCGATGCGGAGACAACGCCGCTACGCGATCCCGAGTATTACCAATATGACCTGAACCTGACGGACGTGACCGAGGTGTGGCGGCGCGGCAGCGTCATTGCCTCCTGGCTGCTGGACCTGACGGCGCAGGCGCTGGTCGGCGACCCGCACCTCGAGAAGTTCGGCGGGCGCGTTTCGGACTCGGGCGAGGGCCGGTGGACCATCAAGGCGGGCATCGACGAGGGAGTTCCAACGCCTGTGCTGACCACGGCACTCTATGAACGTTTCAGCTCTCGCGGACAAGACGACTACGCGAACAAGGTGCTTTCGGCCATGCGCTTCGGCTTCGGTGGACACCTCGAGAAACCTGAGGCGAAGTACGCCGCTGGTCGCGTAGGCACGAAAGGATAGCCGTGATGCAAGTGCGCTCTGACGCTCTGGTGTTCTTTGGCGCGACGGGAGATCTGGCTCATAAGAAGATCTTTCCGGCGCTCCAGGCAATGATTAAACGTGGCACCTTGAATGTCCCGGTGATCGGGGTAGCGAAAGCGGGCTGGACACTCGATCAGCTGAAAGAGCGGGCTCAGGATGGCCTGCGCCGTTTTGGCGGTATTGACAGCGCAGCGTGGGAGAAGCTCAGCTCGCTCTTGCGCTACGTCGACGGCGACTACTCCGATGCCGCTACCTTCGCGGCCGTCAAACAAGAACTGGGCGACGCCAAGCATCCGGCGCACTATCTCGCCATCCCGCCTTCGCTCTTCGACGAGGTTGTCGACCAGCTGGTGAAGTCGGGTGCGGCGGACGGTGCGCGCATCATCGTTGAAAAGCCTTTCGGGCATGATCTTGCCTCCGCGCAAAAGCTGAACCAAATCCTGCTCGCGGCTTTTCCAGAGAGTTCGATCTTTCGCATCGACCATTACCTGGCCAAGGGACCTGTGCAGAACATGGTTTCTTTCCGGTTTTCGAACGCGTTTCTGGAGCCGGTCTGGAACCGCGATTATGTGGACAGTGTGCAGATCACAATGGCCGAGGACTTCGGCATCCAGGGCCGGGGAGCGTTCTATGACGCTACCGGAGCGGTACGGGATGTAGTGCAGAATCACCTGTTCCAGATCATGTGCAATCTGTGCATGGAGTCGCCCGCGCGCAAAGACAGCGAGTCGGTGCGCGATGAAAAAGTAAAGGTGCTGAAGGCGATCTCGCCGGTCGCTCCCGAACACCTGGTGCGTGGCCAGTTTCGCGGCTACCTCGAAGAGAAGGGAGTCTCGCCTGACTCGCAGGTAGAAACCTATGCAGCGCTTTGCCTGGAGGTCCAGTCTTGGCGCTGGCAGGGTGTTCCGTTCTTTTTACGCGCGGGCAAGAACCTTCCGGTCACCTGTACCGAGGTGATCGTGCGCTTCCGCAAGCCGCCCATCACCAAGTCGTCTGAGGCCGGAATCGAGCACAATCACTTGCGCTTCCGGATCAGCCCGGAGATGACCATCGCGATAGGGGTTTCGGTAGCACCGCCGGATATGACCGGACACCGCGAGGTAGCGGAGTTGATCGCAAGCCATCACGCGCTTCCCGATGAAATGGAGGCGTACGAGCGCGTGTTGACCGATGCCATGGCTGGAGACGCCACCATCTTTGCCCGGCAGGATTATGTCGAGGAGGCTTGGCGCATTGTGGACGATGCCTTGCAGTCGCCGCCGCCGGTCACGGTTTACGAAGTGCACACGTGGGGACCTCCCGAGACCAGCCACACCGTTCCGCCGGGCGGTTGGGTCGACCCGCAAGTGGTGGTGCCGAGCTCACCGGCGAGTTGATGGCGGGGTATGCTGGACTAAGGCTGCGCTTCTAAGAGTCGTTCCTCCAGCCAGGGCCTGTCATGACTTCGAGCAGTCTTTTCCCCATCCTGACCACCCCGGCTGAGCGCGCGCAGCGGCACCCGCATGAGAGCTTCTCCGCGGCAGAAGCGCTTGAAGCACGGCTGCGCGCAACCGTTCGCGGCGAAGTGCGTTTCGATGCGGCGTCCCGTGCGCTCTATGCCACCGATGCCTCAAACTATCGCCAGGTGCCCATCGGCCTGGTGCTGCCGCGAGACACGGAGGACGTCCTCGCCACCATCGCGGCGTGCCGTGAGTTCGGCGCGCCTGTGCTTTCCCGCGGCGGCGGCACCAGCGTCGCGGGCCAGTGCTGCAACGTGGCGGTGGTGCTCGACTTTTCGAAGTACATGCGGGGCATCGTCGCGCTCGACCCTGAGGCGAGGAGGGCGCGGGTTGAGCCGGGCATCGTGCTCGATGCGCTGCGGGACGCAGCTGAGGAGCACGAGCTGACCTTCGCCCCCGACCCCGCCACTCATAGCCGCTGCACCTTGGGCGGCATGATCGGCAACAACTCCTGCGGTGTGCACGCCCTCATGGGCGGCAAGACAGTCGACAACATCGAGGCCCTTGACATCCTGCTCTATGACGGGACCCGCATGATCGTCGGCAAGACGAGCGAGGCGGAGCTTGCGGCCATCATCGCGGAAGGTGGCCGTCGCGGGGAGATCTACGCCGGGCTGAAACGCCTCCGCGACACCTACGCTACGCTGGTGCGGGAGCGCTTTCCCGACATTCCGCGGCGGGTCTCCGGCTACAATCTTGACGAGCTTCTGCCGGAGAACGGCTTCCATGTCGCGCGGGCGCTGGTCGGCTCGGAAGGCACGTGCGTCACGATCCTCGAAGCGACCTGCGAGCTGAAGCCAAGCCCGCAATTTCGCCGGCTCGTCGCGCTCGGTTTTTCCGACGCTTACATTGCGGCGGATCATGTTCCGGTCGTGCTGGAACACAAGCCGATCGGCCTCGAAGGATTTGACGGCCACCTGGT
This sequence comes from uncultured Acidobacteriaceae bacterium, assembly GCA_964249905.1. Classification (GTDB taxonomy): domain Bacteria; phylum Acidobacteriota; class Terriglobia; order Terriglobales; family Acidobacteriaceae; genus Edaphobacter. The sequence continues at coordinate 58,498 of CAXUEE010000002.1, read as the reverse complement.
CGACTGCATGTTGATCAAGAACCTCAATGTGGACGACGTAAAGCTGCTGCCTGCGGGCCGGGGCTTTCTCCTGTGCGAGTTCGGGGCCGACTCCGCCGAAGAGGCCGACCGCATGGCCGAAGGCCTGATGCAAGCCTCGGACGCCTTCGACCAGCCGCCGAGCATCGCTCTGTACTCGCCGGAAGAAGCTGCCCGTGTGTGGCGTGTGCGCGAATCCGGGCTCGGCGCGTCTGTCTTCGTGACCGGCATCGAGAGCGGCTGGGAGGGTTGGGAGGACTCCGCCGTGCCGCCTGCGAGCTTGGGCGCGTACCTGCGCGAGCTCTTCGCGCTGATGCAACGTTACGGTTATCAGTCGCCGATGTACGGGCACTTCGGCCAGGGCTGCGTGCATCTGCGCATCTCCTTCGACCTCAAGTCGGAGAAGGGTGTTCACGCCTACCGCCACTTCATTGAAGAGGCCGCGGACATCGTGCTCAAGTACGGCGGCTCGTTCTCGGGCGAGCATGGCGACGGACAGGCGCGCGCCGCACTCTTGCCGAAGATGTTTGGCCCGGAGTTGATGCAGGCCTTCGCCGAGTTCAAGGCCCTGTGGGACCCGCTCAACCGCATGAACCCCGGCAAGCTGATCGATCCAGTTGCCGTCTACGACCCGATCGAGAACCTGCGCATGGGCGCGGGCTACCAGCGCGCTAAGGTCGACACCTGGTTCCAGTTCCCGAGTGATGGAGGCTCCTTCGCGCATGCAACCGAGCGCTGCGTCGGCGTCGGCGCCTGCCGTAAGGTGGATACGGGCACCATGTGCCCCAGCTACATGGCGACGCGCGAAGAGAAGCACTCCACCCGCGGCCGCGCCCACCTCTTGTGGGAGATCCTGCAGGGCAACGTCATCGGCAACGGCTGGCAGAATCCCGAAGTCAAAGAAGCGCTCGACCTTTGCCTTTCCTGCAAGGCTTGCAAGACCGAGTGTCCCGTCAACGTCGACATGGCGACCTGGAAGGCCGAGTTCCTCGCGCACTTTTATGCAGGCAAGCGGCATCCCCTGCAGCATCACGCCTTTGGGTACATGGACCGGTGGGCCGCGCTGGCCTCGCACGCGCCCTGGCTGGCCAACCTGCCGCTGCGGATCCCGCCAGTGGCCTCGCTTGCCAAATCCGTGCTGCACATCGCTCCGCAGCGAAGCCTTCCAGCCTTCGCACGGCGCAACTTCCGCGACGCGTTTCCTCGCCAGAAAAGCAGGGAAGCCGTAACCGGGAAAACCGTACTGCTTTGGCCCGACACTTGGAACAACTACTTCCATCCCCAGGCGCTGCACGCCGCGGCGAAGCTGCTCAGCGCCAGCGGCCATCGCGTGGAAGTGCCGAAGCAGCACATCTGCTGCGGCCGACCACTCTACGACTTCGGCTTCCTCGACGAGGCGCGCCGTTATCTTCGGCGCATCCTCGACCGCTTTACGCCAGAGATCGATGCCGGCACACCCTTCGTCATGCTCGAGCCCAGCTGCGCCAGTGTCCTGCGCGATGAGCTGGTCAGCTTCTTTCCCAAGGACGAGCGTGCCCTGCGTCTCAGCCGGCAGACGGTCATGCTCAGCGAGACCATCGCGCAGTCCGGCTTCGAGCCCCCGCCCATGCCGGGCCGGCGCATCGTCGTCCAGGGCCATTGCCACCAGAAAGCCCTCATGACGATGAAGGACGAAATGCGGCTGCTGCGGGCGACCGGCGCCGACGTCACGCTGCTCGACTCCGGCTGCTGCGGCATGGCCGGCCCATTCGGCTTCGAGGCGGACAAGTACGAGGTCTCGCAGACCATCGCCGAGCGCGTCCTGCTGCCGGCGGTGCGCGCCGCCACCCCGGACGACGTGCTGGTCGCGAACGGCTTCAGCTGCCGCGAGCAGATCGGCCAAAACACTTCCCGGCGAGCCGTCCACCTGGCCGAGGTGCTGGCAGGGAACTGCTGACGATTGCATTTCCGCCTCCCCACTTCGTGAACGGCATCTGCAACCAACGTGGCAGGTGAGCGAAGGGCCTGGCCGCTAGCATGAAAGCTGTCCTGCACGCAGCGAATCATGCCTCTGCCCCGGTCCGCGTCTTCGCTCCAACCAATCCGGCACCCCTCTCTAGCGTGGGCCTTTGCGGTCCTGAGCGTCCGTGGACGGCATCCTGCATGGCTGGCCGTCTGCCATGTTCTTTGCACAGCAACCTGGAGTGTTGCGCAGGTCTCTTTCGCTTCCGCGCAGACCGCACCCGCACGCCTCGCCCCGCAGTTCCGCACGGCTTCGCGCCCGCTCATCACCGAATCCACAGACGCCGGCAAACGGCTCAGGATCCCGGGAGCCGTACACCCTGCCGCAGCCTCCGCCCAGGATTTAGGCGAGCTGGACGGCACCGCCCGCATCGAGCACATCCAGCTTGCCCTGCGCCGCACCCCGGAGCGCCAGGCAGCCCTGGACGCCTTGGTCCAGGTCCAGAATGATCCCGCCAGCCCCAGCTTCCACCAGTGGCTGACGCCGGAGCAGATCGGGGCCGAGTTCGGACCCGCGGCCTCCGACGTTACCGCCATCAGCACCTACCTTCAAAGCGAGGGCTTCACCGTCAACAGCATCAGTAACAGCCAGATGTGGATCGACTTTTCCGGCTCCGCCTCCACCGTGAAACGCGGCTTCCACACCGGTCTTCATCGCTTCCGCGTGTCTGCCGGAGAGGTCTACACCTCCGCCGCACAGCCTGCAGAGTTTCCTGCCGCGCTCCTGCCCGCGATCTCCGGGCTGGTCTCTCTGAGCAATTTTCCACTGCACGCTCAGCATCGGCCTGTTCCGGCCTACGCGGTCGGGACTGGGCAATCCGTCGGAGCGCAGGATTTCTACACCATCTACAACGAGCTGCCGTTGCTTACGGCCGCGTCGCCCATCAACGGCACCGGCCAGACGATCGCCCTGATTGAAGAAACCAACATCAACCCCGCCGACGTCACCGCGTTCCGTTCTCTCTTCGGCGTCTCTCCGGCGGCTCCCATCCTCACTCTGCAGCATGGTTCCGCGTCCGTCGCCTGCGCGAATCCGGGCATTACCAGCACGTACGAGGAAAGTGAGGCGGTGCTCGACACTGAGTGGTCCGGGGCCGTGGCGCCTGGCGCCTCTCTGCTCGTGATGAGCTGTGCCGGCACTCCATCCACGCAGGGCATTTTTCTGTCGCTCGAGTCGGTCATCGACGACAACCTGGCCGGAACGCTGAGCCTGAGCTATGGAGGCACCGAGCGGGGCCAGTTCTCGCTTAGCAGCTTCCTCTCCAACCTTTATGAGCAGGCCGTCGCGCAAGGGCAGACCGTGGTGGTTTCGTCCGGCGACAGCGGCTCCGACGTGGAGAGCGATGGATCCAACGTTGCCCGGTACGGACTCAACGTGAACGTGCTTGGCTCTTCCGCCTACAACATCTCGGCCGGCGGAACGGACTTCCAGGACAAGTACAACCAGACCATAGACGGAGGCACGAACTTCGGCGTCTCGGCCTTCTGGAACGCGACGAACCGCGCAGGCGAGCTGACCGCGAAGAGCTACGTGCCGGAGACCACCTGGAACGGCACCTGCGCCTCAAGCTTGCTCAACGCCGCCAGGGAGGGACGCAACGCCGGGCCGCTCGCGTTCTGCGAGGACGCCGCACAGAGGAATAGCTATCTCGATCCCATTGCCGGCAGTGGCGGCCAAAGCATCCTCAACGCCCGGCCTTTCTGGCAGACCGGCACGGTGTACGGGCTGCCTTCTCTGTCTGCCTACTCCGGGCGGCTGCTGCCGGATGTCTCGCTGTTCGCCTCAAATGGCGTGTGGGGCCATTCGCTTGCTTTCTACCAATCCGATCTGTTTTCGCCGGTTGGGGGCGCGGGGGGAACCTCCTTTGTCGCGCCGCAGCTGGCTGGCGTCTTCGCGCTGATCGCACAGAAGACTCACGATCGCGTCGGGCTTGCCAATGTGGAGCTGTATACCCTGGCCGGACAGCAGTTCGGCACCTCCTCCTATACCGCATCCGCCTGCAACGGCAGCGGAGCCTCCGCTTCCGGCGAGACCTCCAGCCTCGCTTCGACCAGCTGCCTCTTCTACGACATCCAGACCGGCAACAACTCGGTTGCCTGCCTCAGCGGCACCCCGAACTGCTCTACCGACTCCGGCCAGACCTATGGTTTGCTCTCCACCAGCGGCGCTGCGCAGCTGCCTGCCTACACGGCCGGTCAGGGCTACGATCTCGCTACTGGAATCGGATCGCTCAACATCCAGAACCTCGTCAACAGCTGGACCTTCACGCCTTTACTCACCTCGACTACGCTCACCCTGAGCCAGACGACCTTCCCGCTCAACACCTCCGTTTCCTTCAACTCGAGCGTTACCGCTGTGGGCGGCCTTGGGGCTCCCACCGGCACGGTTGCACTGGCAAGCTCTGCCGTACCCTCCCTGAATGCCTCTGCTGTGCTCAGGAACGGCGAGGCCAGCGGATCGACGAACAGTCTTCCCGCCGGCGCCTACACCATTGTTGCCAAGTATTCCGGCGACTCAGAGTTTGCCCTCAGTTCTTCCTCTGCGGTCTCGATCACCGTGACCCCGCAGGCTACCGCGACCACGCTGAGCGTCACGCCATCCACCGGCAGCGTCTATAG
>CAXUEE010000002.1:39507-53850 GCA_964249905.1 uncultured Acidobacteriaceae bacterium | reverse complement strand
GTCTATAGCTCCTTCGCACTCCTCAATGCGATTGTGTCACCGGTCAGCCTCGGTATATTTCACGCCTCAAGCACAATCAGTTTTTTGGATGGCTCAAGCATTCTCTGTAACGCTGTTGCGGTTGACACTACGACCGGCATCGCTGCCTGCAACACACCCGCGCTCACGGTAGGGAGTCACAACTTCACCGCCTCCTATGCCGGAGACACCAACTTTGCCGCGAGCACCTCGCCAGCGGCCACTATCGCCGTTGCCAAAGCCACGCCCAGAATCAACGTCAGCAACGCGTCGTCTATCTATGGTGTATCTTCGGCTGCTTTGAGCGCGTCTCTATTTTCTGGCTTTGGCGCCGCACCGACCGGCGCGCTCACCTTCACCGTCGATGGTGGCCAGACCGTGCCCGCGCTTTGCGCTGTATCGGCCTATCCCGTCGTTTGCACGGCCACGTACGCGACGGCAAGCCTTCCCGCAGGAACCCACACCATCACCGCCAGTTTAGCTGCCGACGCCAACTACACAGCCGCCTCAGCCACCGGCAGCCTTTTGATCGCGGGAGCCGCACCGGCCATCCACTTCACCGTGCCTTCGCAAATCTACGGGAATGCACCGTTGTCCCTAGCCGCGACCTCTAGTTCCTCCGGTGTGTTCACCTACTCGGTCGTCAGCGGGCCGGCAACCACGAACGGCTCCACGGCGAACCTCACCGGCATCGGCACAGTGGTCCTGGCAGCTACCGAAGCGGCTGCCGGCAACTATGCCGCGGCGACGCAGAGCGCAACCTTTTCCGTCGCGGCGGCGGCCGCGGTCTGGGTCGGGAACAGCAACAGCACCCTGAGCACGTTCTCCCTCACCGGCGCCGCGCTCTCTCCGGCCGCGGGCTTCAGCGGCGGAGGCCTGGGTGCCGTGCCGGCTCCCCTGGGCATGGCCTTCGACACTGTGGGCAATCTCTGGATTGCCAACAGCGCTGGCGGCGTGAGCGAGTTCAACAACGCAGGCGCTCCCATCTCTCCGAATTCATACACCGCCGGCGGCATCCACACCCCGCTAGCGCTCGCCGTCGATGGCGCAGGACAGATCTGGATCGCCAACGGTAACGGCTCTGTCAGTGAGCTTGCGAATACCGGCAGCGCCCTCTCGCCGGTAAAGGGGTTCACCGGCGCAGGTCTGTCAGTGCCCGGCGGCATTGCGGTTGATCTGTCCGGCAACGTGTGGGTCACCAACACCTCGGACAACAGCGTGACCGAGATCCTCGGCGTGGCCGCACCCGTCGCGCCGCTCGCCATCGCGGTCGCGAACGGCACAACAGGAGCACGCCCGTGAAGCGTTCCCATCCTCGTTTGCTCGTCTTCCCAACCCTTCTGCTGGGCGCCGCCCTCACCGGCTGCGGAACGAACCAGTTCCCCGGAACCGCAACGAGCAGCACGTCTGCACCGGTTCTCGCGGCGCCTGTCACCTCCTTCCAAGGTCACGTGTACAGCGGGCAGTCGCCTGTCGCCGGCGCCAGCGTGCAGCTCTACGCCGCGGGAGGTTTGGGCTACGGCTCCGCTTTTTCCTATGCCAGCGGAGTCTCGCTGCTCGGCACCCACGTTGTCACAAGCGCCAGCGACGGCGGGTTCAACATTGCCGGCGCATACACCTGTCCCTCCGCTTCGACGCTTGTGTATCTGGTCGCTACCGGCGGCTCTTCCATCGCGGGCAAAGCTGCAAATCCCAATCTGGCCATGATGGCTGCGCTCGGCGCCTGCGGAAACCTGACCGGCACCACCTCGATCGCTCTCAATGAGCTCACCACCATTGCCTCGGTGTGGGCGCTCGCTCCATTCATGCGGGGCATCGCCCAGGTCGGCACCTCCGCTACCAACCAGACTGGCCTGGCCAACGCCTTTGCCGCAGTCAACAAGCTGGTCGACGTCCAGACCGCCGTCCTACCCGGACCCGCACTGCCCACCGGCGCTACCCTGCCCGTGGCGGAGATTAACACGCTCGCCGATATCCTCCAAACCTGCATCGAGTCCGCGGGCGGAAGCGCCGGCGACGGCTCCCCGTGCGGCACACTGTTCGCCCTGACCAAAAACGCCGCCGGCATCGCACCGGCGGACACCCTTACCGCTGCCTTGAACATCGCGCAAAACCCCGTGCAGAATGTCTCCGCGCTTAACCTACTGGCCACGGGCGCAGCCACTTACCAGCCGACCCTCGGCAGCACACCGCCGCGTGCCTGGACCCTGGCCATCCGCTACGCAGCCGCAAATACCCTTTCGGCTCCCACCGGCATTGCCGCGGATGCCTCCGGCTCCGTCTGGATTGCGAATACGGGCAGCCGCAGCGTGACTCGGCTGGACAGCTCCGGCGCCGTGCTCTCCGGGGCCACAGGCTACGCCGCCGGCCAGATCGGACAGGGCGCCATCGCGGTAGACGCGGCTGGCAACACCTGGCTGGGAGCAGGGACCCCCGGCGCCATTCTGCGGATCACCCCAGCCGGTACTGCGTCCACGTTCACCGGCGGCGGCCTTACCAACATAACGTCCATCGCCATCGACGGCAGCGGGGAGATCTGGGTCGCCGGAAGCGGCAACACCCTGAGCGCCTTCACGTCCGCGGGCGTCCCCATCTCCGCGGCCGGCTTCAGCGGAGGCGGACTCCTGGGCGCGCAAGCAATCGCCATCGGGCACTGACGCACAGAAAAGAGAAGGAGAGACCTTGAGCCACACTCTGATGCAGCCGCTGCCTATTGACACCGCCCTCGCTAAACGGGCAGACACGACCTACGTGCATCCGCTCGTGTCCGCCGGCTGCTTGCGCGCCCTCGCGGCAAGTCTTCTGGCTGCGGGAGGCTCGCTGGCGCTGCTTTCGCTCTGGCTGGATGCATACCGGCTCTGGTCAAACGACGCGCTTCGCTCGATCGGCATGATCTTTCCTCCACTTGCGCTTTTAGGCGTGCTCGCTGCCTGGCGGCGGCTCGGCTGGGCCGAGAAAGGGAGTTGGTGGGGCTTTCCGTTGGTTGTCCTCAGCATCCCGCTGGCGCACTTCGTCAGCGTCGCCCGCCTTTCCATCTTCCTCCACGGAAGCCGTGTCAACCTGCTCCACCCGGGCCCTGTGCTCTTCCTTTACGGCGCGGGCGTGACTCTGCTCTTCGGCGGCCCCAGGCTCCTGCGGGCTGCCCTTCCGCCGCTGCTGCTGCTGCTGGCCATCGATCCTGTTCCTCATATGTTCAATGCGGCCATCGACCTGCCGATGCAGCACCTCTCCGCCACCACCGCGCGCGGCTTCGCCCATCTGCTCGGGCTGCAGCCCACCGGCGAGCAGTTGCGCATGATGTTTGCGCCGGACTTCGGGATGCTGATTGTGCCGGGCTGCAACGGCTTGCGCGGCGCGGTTACCCTGGCCTGGCTCACGCTCCTCTTCGGCTACTGTCGCCGGGTCTCTCCGCGTCTGCTGGCGATCGTTACGCCTCTGGCGCTGCTGCTCGGCTATGGACTGAACCTGCTGCGGCTGATGACGCTGGTGGTCTACTATCGCCTTGGACTCACTTTTCCGGCCATTCAGCCCTTCGGCGAGTCGGTGGACTACGCCATCGGCTGCAGTGTCTTCCTGCTGGCGACGCTTACCTTGGGAAGACTCATTCAGCTCGTCCAACCTTCGCCCGGGAAAAGCGCACTGCGAACACGTCCCCCTGTCCGGTTTGTTCCGTCCGGTCTCGCCCCAAAGCTGCGCGCAGGCTCCTTTCTGCTGCTGACCATTGCCTTTGCTCTTCCGCAGCTGCACTCGCTCGCCACCTTCCCCGCGCAGCATGCGGATGAGACGCAGGTTCTCGCGGTGTTCCCCCCGGAAATCGGGTTGTACCATCTTATCGACACCTACGCTGAACACGACCCGAACGGAAACATCAATCTCGCGATGGGCGACTACCAGGATTCCGGGTCCGGCCGCCGGCTCACCTTTGGCCTGTGGGTCGCTTCCGGCAATCATCTTGTCGCCTCAAGCAAAATGGCGCAGGGTCTGTTGCCGCGCTGGACCGGCTCCTTTGACGCACATGCCGCGCCTTCCACCCCCATGCACTTCGTCACCAGCTTCTTCGATGACGGCGCGACCCGTTCGCTCGATGCTGAGAGTGCCTGCTCGATACAGTCCTGCTCCGATCATCTGGCAACTTCCGCGCACGGCCGTTTCGTCTTCGTCGCTCCGCAGTCTCAGGAACTTGCGTTCCCAGCGCAAGGCAAACGCCTTCCCATTCTTCTTGAGCGACAGTGGCCCGAAGACGATGCATCCTCCCCACACCTGCAGCGGCAACAATTTGAAGCCGATGCGCGCGCCTTCACAGAGCAGCTTGATGTTACGTCGCTGGTCGAGCGGCTGGGATCACGGCCGTGATGGAGCGCTGCCTGCAACTGCTCCCGCCTGGCTTGCCCACGCCGGTTCAGTTCTGATGCCGGTTCAATCCTGATGCGGTTCAGTCTTGATGCGGTTCAGTCTTGATGGTAGATAGCTGGCTTTAGGATCATGGTATGAGTCCTGGCGAAGATTTTATACCAGCTGCTTTGCCCCTTCTCCGTCTCGGCAGAAGCAAAGCCTGGTCTGGCCACCTGCTCCGGCCGGCTGGTCTGTAGAGTGAGTTTTCTTCCGCATCTGCGCCTGCATCACGTCGGTTACGCTGTACCGTCGATCGAGCCGGCCGCGGAGAGCTTCCGCCTGCGCTTCGGATACCGCCTTGCCTCCGCCTTGATCCACGATCCGCTCCAGACCGCGTACGTTCAGTTTTTACAGCTTGCCGGAGAGCGAACGTACCTTGAACTCGTCTCTCCGGATGGGCTCTCCAGCAAACTGACGAGCGCGATCCAGCGAGGCGGCGGGCTCAACCATCTTTGTTACAGCGTTTCCGCGCTGGAGGAGGCGATCGACCATCTCGAGGCGCAAGGCATGAAGCTTATCTCGGACCCCCAGGCAGGCGCCGCCTTCGATCATCGCCGCATCTGCTGGCTGCTCGGCGAGGAGCGTATGCCGACGGAGCTGGTCGAGCGGCGCAGCGAGGACGATCCCTGCTACCCGGGCCCGGCGCTCTGACGAAGCTGTTCCTGCGAGAGCTCGCCAGACGCTTCTGCGTTTCTCGCGGTGCGCACCCAGGCCGCATCTACACGGGCCGCCCTTCGCGTTCGGGGTACAAGAAGCAGCTTCCACAGCAGATAGCGAGGTGCCCCGGTCAACACCCTCAAGCTTTCTCGAGGCCGCGGACCGAGCACCGCCGCAACACCCAGGTAGAACGCTGCCGTACCCACGCCTAGAACTCCGTACGCCACCAACCAGAACGTACCGGAGACGACGCCCAGCAGCAACGTCAGACCGAGCAGAGCCACCTCACTGCCCAGCGGCAGCGCGAGCAGGTCGAGCAGCGGTTCCGCCAGGCGCCAACGCCCACACACGACCTGAACCGCGAGCGGCCATGCCCACAACCGGCGCATCCGGATCCGTCCGCCCTCCCACCGCGCTCGCTGCGAGGCTGCAGCAGCGGAACTCTCGGGCATCTCGCCATACACCGCGACCTCATTCAGGAACTCTACCCGTACCCCGGCCCGGACTAGGTGCAGGTGGTACTCAAGATCCTCGACTAGCGAGTTTGCGGTGTATGGAACCCCTGCCAGCACTTGGGCTCGCAGACCGAAGCCGTTGCCGAAGATGCCGCAGGAAAGTCCGAGCCGCGCTCGCCCAAGCGGACGGAGGACATTCATCCCAAGGAAAGCGAGTGCCGCCAGCTGGGTGCGTGAGCTTGCGTCGCGGTTGGCCACCTCGTAGCGGCACTGCAGGGCCTCGACTCCCGCAGCGAAAGCGGCCGAAACCTGCGTCACCATACCCGGTCCCACAACGGAATCAGCATCGACGACCAGAACAGCATGCGCGCCGCCGTTCAGAGCCGCCGTAAAGCCAAACTCCAGCGCCGTTCCTTTTCCGCCTGCACTGTCCTGCAGCGTGAACACGTGCGCCCCTGCAGCCCGGGCCTGCTCCGCCGTGGCGTCGGTACAGTTATGCGCAATCACGTAGACCGTAACGTCCGGTTCCGCCGCGGCCAGCACGCTCTCTACGCAGCGGCGAATCAGCATCGCTTCGTTGTGAGCTGGAACCACCACGGCCAGCTTCACTCGTCCTGAGGACGGCCCGGGCGCGGTCCGCAACGGTAGCATGGCAGCTGCCGACAACACCAGCAACTCCACGACCAATGGCAGCGACGCGAGCAGGAGAACGCTACCGAGTGCGGTCAGAAGAAGATGGGAAGAAGACATGCGAGAGCACTCATTGTGGGCTCTCTTATGTTGGCTGGAATGCTGAGCGATGGTCCATCCCCCGGATGGTCGCCGCCCCGCCCCACTCGTTCGGGAGTCCGCGCATCGCGGCCAAGCTCACGGCCGAGTCTCCCACTGGAGCACCGTCAATGAAAACGGGGGCAGCCCGTACGACCTTTGTGGATCGAAGCTCCCCCAATGCCTTGTTTGGATCGACACGAGTTCTTCCTTCTCGTTGGAATCGGTGATGTGCGCGGACGTGAGGCGGCGCTCCTCCACTTCGCCCCGCGGCGTCAGTGGGCCGTCGAACTGAACCGGCAGGGTCTGAGCCCGGCTCAGATTCAGCAGAACCAGACGGAAAGAGCGGCCATTCCGGAAGGCGAAGCTCTGGATCAGGTGTGCGCGTGGAAGCTCCACCTTGTCGTTGCTGGATAAAGACTGCTTCCACGTTGGATCGCCGGTCACATGAGTCGCGAGCATGACTGGCAGCAGAGCCTCATTGAGCAGCTGCTCCGCCAGAAACGTCGGGCGTTTCAGGTCGGACTGTCCGCCCATGTCCACCACAGCGCCCCACAGCGGTATTGTCTTCGCCGGGCCTGGCGCGCGGAACGGATTCTGGTACTCCGGCAGGGAGAAGAGGCACTGCGTCGTGACGCCCAGCTCCCGAAGCATCAGCAGCATATGATCCGCGACGGCCAGCCCGGCACCCAGGCTCGGCACCGTGCGATCGAGATCGCGTTGCGTGACCGAGGCCGACCCATTCATCGTGCCAAGGTTCACCTCATACACAGACAAGGAATACGGATGCGTAGAGTTCGCAATAGCTTTTGCCTGCTGGGAGACCAAGCCTTGTGGCAGGGCATCCATCTGCTCCGGCTGCGCAAGCATAGGACCGAAGATTGCCTCATCGGAGGAAGCGTCCAGGAAGTCGCTGAAGAGGTAGGGAGCAATCGCGACTGAATCGCTGTTCGTGTTGGCGGAGAGCTCCTGGGCGGTCCACCAGGGGACAGCGGCCCACGTCCCAAGCACCAGATCGAACCGGCCCGCATCAAAGCCCGCCGCCCGCCGGGCCGCTGCAAAGACCTCCTGCGCGCGCGCACCGAAGGCGATAGGCTCATCGATGGTTGCACCCGGAAAGGAGCCGGCGTTCCATTGCTCGTTCCCTAGTTCGAGATGGATCAATGGAAAGACTTGCGTCCAAGGTGTCCGCTGGCCAAGTGCAATCCGTCGCGCGCCATAGGGCGTTCCTGGATCGCCGGCCAGGTACTCCACTAAGTGAGCAGCTTCACTGGGCGAGGTACCCGCCGGGAGGTCGTACCAGGGCTCCGCCCCGACCGCATGGGCAAGCTCCAGGAACTCGTGCAAACCGATCGGAATATTTTCCTGGACAGTCTGCTGTGTGCTGAATCCAGCACGCCTGCGTGCGAACGGAACGGCTAGCATATTGTCGAGCGAACTGCCAAAGTTTGTTCCGCTGTCCATGTACCGCAACACACCGGGATGCAGCTCGCGCAATGTGTTTACGACTTCATCTCGAAACACAGTGGGATTCCCGGGTCCCGCCTCGGCCATCAAAGCGACGTCATCGAGCAGCGCGGACGAGCTCGAACAGGTAAAGGTCACGTCGGCCGGGCCGATCTCCGACCCATTCTCTTCCGCAACAAAGGAGAAGCTGTAGTCCTGCCATGTGGGACCGAGCCTGATTGTCTTCGCGAGGAAAGTATGATCTCCTCGCAGCGTCGCAAGCCGCTCCACCTTGACATGAAGCATGCGGTCGCCCTCAAGACCCTTGGCGCGGAAGCTTACGGTGTACCGGCCCCGAAGCTGCACAAAGGAGCGGCCCGCCATGGTATCGAAGAAGGAAGCCACCGATGCGTGTTGACCGGGCTCTGACGCCTCCATTCTGAGTGCCTGCCTGCCGGGGCTGTGTGGCGAGAGATCCTTGCTCTCGGTCGCAAACGAAGCTCCGCCCGCAGCCGTGGTCCACCAGCCGGCTTGCGCCTCTCCTGGCTTGTCCAGGCGAACCAGGACGAAGTCGCCGGCGTGGGGCGAAACAGGCGGACGCGCGAACGTGATCTCTACGCCCTCTTGTTTGCTCGCCGCCGTGCTTTGCAGTACATCGCCCGATGCTCCTTGAGCGGCTCCGGAGAGGAACTCATACTGAGCTCCCCTCAAGAAGCCAGAAGGCCACGTGCTGTACCGGTCTTTGTCGGTGCAGGTGGTTGCCGTGGCTGTCTTACATTGGAGTACGCTCTGCCAGGTCTCGCCCTCAAAACCCGGATTCCGGAAGAGGAGATTGCGCAGCATCTGCCCGGAATCGTAAAACGTCTGCCCGCTCAGATTGATCCCGAACCGTTTCACACCCGTGTGGAGCACTTCCGGTCCAACGGTGATGCGAGTTACGGCTGCGGTCTGCGCTCGGGCCTGGCCCTGGCTCGCGGAAAGCTCGCCCGTTCGGCAGCCTGCACCGGTAAAGATCGCCGGCACAAGTAAGGTCAGGCGGAAGAACCAGGCCGCGTAGGAGGTCCAGTTTGCCATCCTAGGTCAATACCTGCTGGAAGCTCAGCTTGGCACGCTTCACCGAAGGAACACGCATCGCCTCCGACCAGCCGACCAGAAGAAAAAACAACAAATAAGATTGATTTCCCAAAAAGACCGTCACAATCGTGAGCATTAAGCCAAGAAAGATTCCTAAGAGCGAAAAAGCGAAGGACCGCTCCATCCTGTTTGTAGATCGAACGATAGCGGAGATGAAGTTGGCTACCGACTGAAGGCAAATCAAACCAAAGGCGCCAAACCCGACCCACCCCTGGGTCACAGCAATAAAGAGATATTCGTTATCGATGGAAACTTGACCCTTTTCACTCGGAAAATCAGTTCCCCAACCCCAGAGTCCGCCCTGCTTCACCACGGGAGTGTAGTTCTCAACCAGGTGCGCGCGATACGTCGCATTTTCCTGCTCGTTACTTGTTGTGGGAGCATCGGTGTACGCTTTCATTCCGAAGTAAAGAAGTGTGCCGAGAAAGATCGCGCATGTCGCCACCAGGATCGTCGACCGCAGTACCTGCCGGGTGCGTCCGATAAAAGCGACAGGGATCGCCAGGAGGGTGCCCAGCCACGGACCGCGCGCCTGCGTCAAGACCAGGGTCAACCCTAGAACAAAAGTGATTGTCTGCCCTTTGCGAAAGGGAAACCAGGCCGCATGTTTGAACCGGGGCTCCCAGAAGTTGTAGTAGCTCAGCCAGAGTGCCAGAACCAGACCTGCAAGCAGCATCATTCCCGCCAGCTCGGACTGTCCGAAGGGCCCTGCGACGCGGCCGAAGCCCCAGCGGATCTGGGTTTTCCAGCCAAACTGTTCTTCCGGAAGCAGGCGGTCCATGACGATCTGGTAAGGATTGCGTCCCATGCGGTATTCATACCCGGAGAACAAGGCTGCGAGAAAAAGGCAGAAGACCAATCGTCGTATGGTCGCAATCCGCTCTCCAGGCTGCTCGATCAGCAGCTTACCGGCACAGTACGGAATCAGCGCCGTGAACAGCCCGGCAAACAACTGAAAGGTGGATGCCGTGTCGCGGTGCCTGAGTGAATCCGCGTGGCAGGTGGTAAACACGAAGATCGTTATCCATCCATCCATCGGCGAGATACGCCATTCTTTCCAGTGACGTAGCCACATAGCTCCCGCGAGTGGGATAAGAACAGCTTCGTTCATGTCGATGGGAGGTAGATTTGGAACCTTCCAGAAATAGTACGTCGGCAGCATCAGCAGGACGGGCAGAAAGATATTTTGGAAGGTCCTTGATGCGGACGAGAGAAAGAGCGAGATGATGCAGAGAACCGCCGGGACAAGAACGATGATCTGCATGCGTGTGCTCCGTCGAGCTTTTTAGTAACTCCTAACATATAGGCGCAGCTTGGCCCGACCTATGACGCGAACAGCTGCTCCCCATGGCGCGAACGAGCTATTGTTCTTTCCTGCCGAAAGCGAGAAGGTAGAGCCGTGAGTTACGCGGAAGCCAGCCATCTTTGGGTAAAGACCCGTACGGTTCCGAAGCTGCACGAAGCTGAACTGCAGATCTGGCGGCTGGACCTCAATGGCCCGGAAAGCCGGAGCGTGCTTACGCAGGCCTTTCAAGTGCTGACCGCAGAAGAGCGCCAACGCGCAGGAAAGATGCGCACTGGAACCGCGCCGGAGGAGTTTATCGCAGGGCGCGGCTCGCTTCGGCGCCTTCTTGGTGTTGCCCTCAATTGTGACCCGCGAAGCATCGAGATTGTTCTCGGCAGCCATCGCAAGCCGGCCATACGACCGCTACGCGGCATGCATGTGCCGCATTTTAATGTCTCTCATTCCCACGGCATGATCCTCATCGCCCTCTCGCGCCTGGGTTCCGTTGGTGTAGACGTTGAGTACATTGATCCCGCAATTGAGGCCATCGATATCGCTCGAGCTGCCTTCCATGCGCAGGATGTGCGCTACATCGCGAGCGCCGGTACTGCGCAGCAGAGACTCCTTGCATTTTACGGTTGTTGGACCCGCAGAGAGGCCGTTGCCAAAGCGGACGGTCGTGGACTGACCCTGCCCGCCTCCGGTTTTGCGACCGGAATGCCGAGCCATGTCGAACAGATGGTCGAGATCGGTGGCGAAGAGACGACCGGCTCCGCCCGTCGCTACGGCTCACGCTACTTCGTCCAAAATCTTTGTGTCAGTCCGTTTCATCTGGGTGGCGTGGCCGTCGCACGTTCCTGCCCCGAACCCCTGTTGTTGGACTTTTCGTGCCTTGCCTCCACGCTCGAGCTCCGGCTCTCCGTCCCTCTTTCCTGGTCCTTAGATACCGCAAGTCGCAGTAATGAGCATGCGATTACCTTTTCTTCGACGAGAGCTAATCTTTCGGGGGATTGAGCCGATAAGGTAAGCAGCCTAGGCTTGGCTTGCAATCTACCAAGACCTGCCAGACTGCAGCACATGTTTCCTTTGAGGTTCTAGCGTGAAGCGTTCTTGCACTGTCGAGGAGCAAACACCTCCAACAATCGCCCTGTTTGGCTTGCCCATCGCCAACGTGACTATGGCTCAAGCAGTTGCTCGTATTGAAGGAAGTATCCTCTCCGGGCGATCTCATCAGATCGCAACGGCAAATCTGGACTTCGCTCGTAATTCCTTGCGGGACCAAATCCTCCAGCGCATCCTCTGCGACTGCAGCATGGTTCTTCCTGACGGCGCACCGATGGTCTGGGCATCGTATCTGTTCGGATCGCCACTTCAAGAGCGCGTCACCGGCGTGGACCTCATCCCGGAGCTGGCCAAACTTTCCGCCAATCGGGGTTACGGCATCTTCCTGCTCGGAGCAAGTGAACAAAGCTCCCGGAAAGCGGCTCAGGTCCTTGAGCAAAGCTATCCGGGGGTACGTATCGTTGGGCGATTCTCGCCAGAGCAGCTCCCGTTGCATCGGATGGACCACGAAGACATTCTCCGCCGGATTGAGGAAGCTTCTCCGCATGTGCTCCTGGTCGCTTTCGGCAATCCCAAACAGGAGATGTGGATTCACCGCCATCGAAGCCGGCTGAAGGTTCCCGTGACCATTGGCGTTGGTGGAGCTTTGGACATGATCGCCGGAAGACTGAAGCGCGCGCCCGTGTGGGTACAACATCTGCAGATGGAATGGTTTTATCGGATGGCGCAGGAGCCGCTGCGTCTGGTACCGCGTTATGCCGGCGATGCCGCTGCGTTGGTGCGGCATCTTCCCCTCGGTTGGATAGTAAGTCGGCTTCAACCTGAGGAGCTTCGTGAAGGCGCTGTTCAGGTACACGTTGGGGAGACCGTCCGCACGGTTGCAACACCAGCCAAGTTCTGTGGAGATTCTTACGCCTGGATGACGAGAGAGGCCCGGGCAGCGGCCTCTGCAGGACAGACCTTGATCGTCGACATGTCGGCTACCCTTCGCGTGGAAGCGGATGGTCTGGGCTGCCTCCTGGAGGCGCGGCGAATCATGCTTAGCGAGGGCCTTTGGATCTGGTTGGCCGGCATGTCGAACCCGGTGCGGCGCGTTCTCCAGTTTGCTTCCCTCGCAGACCTTTTCCGGCTTGCCGTGACTCCGGCAGAAGCGATCCGGTTCACGTCAGTCAGGCGATCTGGTGTTGCTCCTGTAGTCGAAGTACCTGTGCCGCACTCCATCTCCGAGACTCGAAGGAACTCGGGCATCACCGTCCCCAGCATCGCCCGAGCAAGCTGATGAAAATCTTGTCCCTCCATCAGCCATTTCGGCGGCTCCGACTTCATCCTCAGGGCCGGTTCTGGTGCGTTGTGGCGCTAGCCTGTCTGTCGTGGTCGTCTGGTGTCGCTCAAAAGCAGCTGTTCGCGCCGCTTCCGGATGCCCTGAACGCGCTGCAGCCGTATGAGGAGCCGGCGAACCAGGAATACGTCCTCGGGCGAGGAGATGAGATCTCCATCGATTTCGCCGGGCACCCGGAGCTGAGCTGCAAACGCGTCGTCGGCCCTGACGGTCGCATCAGCATAGCTCCGGCCGGCTCAATTTCAGTCGCTGATCAGACTCGGGACGGTGCTGCTGCTGCCGTTTCGTCCGCCATGAGCGCCTATTACTCTCACACCTCTGTGACTGTCGGAGTCGATCGGTACACGTCCAATCGAGTGCTCGTGCTCGGGGCCGTAGAACATCCGGGACTGGTTGTCTTTGACAGGCCGCCAACACTGCTCGAAGTGATCAGCCAATCCGGAGGGCTGGTCGCTGATCGTGCTTCGTCCGGCAACACGCTCCAGACGAATACCCCTTCGGGCTTCCCCGGTGCCGTCCCCGAACGCTGCGCAATTTACCGTGGAAGCGACCAGGTTCTTTCGGTTGATCTGCAAGCACTTCTCGAACATGGCAGTTCGCTGGCTACGTTTCGTCTCAAGCGTGATGACGTGGTGTACGTGCCTGCACCGAGGGAGCGGTACATCTCTGTTCTTGGCCAGGTCCAGCATCCCGGCGCGCTCCGGCTCAAGGATGACACGAGCCTGGTGGAACTTCTAGCCCAGGCTGGCGGCCTAACTGTGCAAGCGGGTAAATCTCCCAACATACAAATTATTCAGCCTTCTACGGGCAAAACCCGTGTAGTGCCTTTTCGGACTCTTCTTCAGCCCGGCTCACTGGATTTGAGCTTGAAAGCCGGAGACATTTTGTACGTTCCGGAGAGTGGGTTCAACCAGGCAAGTTACATCTTGCAACAGATCTCTCCGCTGCTAAGCGTATTTACTGCCGCAGTACTCTTCCAACACTAGGTCCTTGAATCGCCGATGACTTTGTTGACGACCAATTCGGAACCAGAGATCACGGGGACGACGCTTGCCGGAAGCTCAGAACATTTCCGTAGGACGATCGAGCGTCCAGCCTTTCAACTTGACCTCTTCCGCAGCTTGAAAATACATCCAGTGCTCGCGTTGAGTGTAACGGTATTCACTTTCCTTTTGCTGCTGGCTTATGCGTTGTTGATGAAGCCGGTGTACGAGGCAGAGGCTTTGGTCTACGAGCAGCCGGACCCCGTCAAGTTACTTGGCGAGACTCGAAGTCCCCTTTTCGACGCAGGCGGATATGATTCCTTCCTCCAGGAACAAATTCAGAAAATGCAGCGGCCGGACTCCGTCCTTGCAGCGCTGGCGAAGTTGTCTCGGAGCACCTGGACCGAGTACGGATCGTCGCAGCAGGCCGCAACCGAGGCAATTCTGTCGAATTTGAAGGTGGGTCGGGTAACTACGAGCTATCAGGTCGCTCTCACGCTGAGAGGTTCGGATCCGAGGAACATCACGGAAATCGTGAACGCGATTGCCTCCGCGTATCTTGATCTCGTCCAGAAGCAAGCTCTGATCGAGAGCGAAGAACGTGCCGGACTGCTTGCCGAAGAGCGCGAACGCGTCGGGAGTGAGCTGCAGAGGGCTGAGGAGGAGCAGAGCGCGCTAGGTACCAGCTTGGGTGTGGCAAATCCGAATGGAGAAGATGATCCACATCAGGGTGAGCTAGCTGCGCTTCGTGAGCAATTGGTGCAAGCTCGAAGCGCCCGCGACGCGGCGGGGGCGCGATTGGCC
>CAXUEE010000002.1:30589-39497 GCA_964249905.1 uncultured Acidobacteriaceae bacterium | reverse complement strand
CAGCAACACAGCTCGGCGCTGGCGGCAGCGGCCAACGAGGCGATCGCCGGCGATGCAGGCCTCGCAGCGTTCAAGTCAAGTATCAGCGAGCGTCGTGCAACGCTGAGCTCGCAAATGTCGGGCATGACTCCGGACAATCCTCTCCGCCAACGAGACCAGGAGGAGCTGACCGATCTGGATCGTTCTCTGGAAGAGATGACTGCGAAGCTTCGTACAAGAGCAGAACACGACCTTCAGGAAAAGCTTCGAGTCGATCTGCAGCGAAGCACTGATGTGGAAGGTCGGATTAACGCGCAACTGGTACTGCAAACAGCAGCAGCCACGAATGCCACGCCGAAACTGCAGCGAGCGGCTGAACTCAGCGGAGAAATTAAAAGTCTTCTGCTTCGCCGAGCGCAGATCGACGATGCTACCCGCAGTCTGCAGCTTGAAACCAAGAGCCCACGGACAGCGCGCTTCGCTCTGGCCGCTCAAATCCCGACGTCGCCGGAAAAAGGTTATAAGCGGCTTTTTCTGCTGGCTTCGCTTCCGCTGGCGTTCGCGTTCGGGTCTGCTGCGGCATTGGCCGCTCGCAGGTGCGACGGAAGAATTCATGCGGAGCTTGATGTGCAGAGCGCTCTGGGCTTCGCTCCCCTCGGCATCCTGTCAGCTCACGACGACGTTTCACAGGACGAGCTTAATAACAACGTGCTTCGGATGGCGGGATCTGTCCAGAGTGCTCAACACACGAAAGGAGTCCGTACCCTCCTGTTCACTGGAGTCACCTCTCAAATAGAAGTGGAATCGCTAAGTCGGATGCTGCTAGAGAAGTTACGCACCATAGGCGTCCGTGCTTGCAGGATCGAGACAGCGGACCTCCTTCTCCCCGTGAACGTGAATCGGGCCATTCATCCTGAAATGCCGATGTCCTCTCAGGTGAGGAGCGTCCCACCTCTGCCGGAAGTAAGCGAGGGGTTCGTTCGAGCCAATCTCGCAGCATTGCAAGCAAAATATACCGTTGTTCTGATCCAAGCCTCTAGTCTAAGGGACTCCGCAGAGACGGAATACGTGGCGAGATGCACCGATGCCACTATCTTGGTTGCGCAATGTGCGGTGACGACACGAGCAGAGCTACTACAAGCGGCCGAGCATCTGCAGCGACTTCAGGTGCCGGCGATCGGCGTTGTTCTTCAAGGAGTGAGAAGAAGCCACAAACCAAAGTGTCCTGAAGCTGTCGATACGTTTCGTGTGAAGAGCACCCAAACGCGTGTTCTGCCGAAGATGGAGCCCGTGCTGGACGGGGAATCCATGGTGGCGAGTGTTCTCGAGAGCAGCTGCGTTATTCCCATGCAACTCGAACAATGGCAGCACCCTCAAGAGACAAAAGCAAACGAAGCTTTACCTCCTGACCCCACTCAAGCTTTGCCGGTCGTTGCGGATGTTGATCTTCGAACTCTGGAGAGGGCTTGCGAGGACCACCCGGCCACACAGGAGGCGGACTGCTCGGTGAGTAGTCCCGAACCTGAGCACCTGGTCAGTTCTGCCCTCCCTATCAGCCACGGTCAGGACACCGAGGTTGAATTCTCGATTGCACACGTGCTCTCAAAGCAAATAGACGCTGAGAACACGCCATTGCCAACGAAGCTGATTGGCCAGTCTCCAGATCACATGGATTCATTTTCACCTAAGTCCCTTTCTGGGCGCGAGGAGGGACTAGTGTCCGCTGCACCGCCCATGTTTCCGTTCGATAGCTCGGTTGAGAGACCGCTCTCGTCAAAGCTCTCCAATAAAAGCACAGAGCCTTCTATTTTGAACGACACAAGCAGAGCGAAGATCTCTTCTCCCTCAGACTTGGCTTCGCAACACCAACATGGCTCCGACATCTTAGACAGTTCTGCTTCTATGAGTTCGCAGCAATCTTTTCTGAAACCGGCAGAATCTTACGCTGATTGCGTTAGAAAACAGCAGCAAAGCGCAGACGTTCTCGATGTAGGCTCTAAAGCTGGTCGCGAAGCGGATGAGCTTCCGGTCAGAGCAGAACTGAGTTTTTCCATGCTGCGGAGCAGGAGTTCGGAAAAGCAACTGCACTGCCAGCCAGAGACGGACATTTCCGCGTGTCAAATAAAGCTCGAGACTTCTTTGTCACCGGAAGAGCATCACAGCAAGCGAAAGTCAACCTCGCCTCCATCGAGACTTATAGGCGTTCGATGGAACTCAAGTCTATCTCTCCACGCTTCCTATTCTGCAGGGCAAAGCTCCTCTCCTTCTACAGCATCGATTGTATTCCGCGAGCATGACCCCGGGATTTCAACTTCAGAGGCTAATCTAGATGTCTCAGAAAGGCTCCTTGATGAGCGAGAAGGTATGCTCACCCGCCCATGGAATTTGTTAAGCCAGTTTTGCCAAACGAACCATCCTCTTTCTAAGTCTCCGAGTCCTCAGTTGCGCGGAAAAGTAGGGTCAAAGCAGCAAACCGGTAAAAGTCCCAACCCAGCCTATTGGAATGTACCGTGACTCTATGCTGAAGCAGATTCAACAAGACTGGACCGCCCACGATCGCTCCTGGAGCAAGCACGGCTTTTGGGCGTTGGTGGTGTATCGCTTCGGACGCTGGCGATACTCGATCCCATTTCGGCCCGCGCGTATGCCTTTCTCGTTTTGTTACAAATTGCTGAGATTTTTTTCCGACATGCTTCTCGGCATCGAGCTGCCCTGTGAGGCAGTCATCGGGAGTCGTCTTGTCATCGAGCACACTGGAGCGATTGTGATCAGCGGAGACGCGATCCTCGGCGATGACTGCATTCTGCGTCAGGGTGTAACTGTGGGCCTGCGTCATCGCGGGGTACGCGGCTCGCCGCAGCTGGGCGATCGTGTCGACATCGGGGCTGGTGCCAAATTACTTGGCCCGATTCGGATCGGCAATGATGTGGCGATTGGTGCAAATGCCGTAGTCTTGTGCGACGTTCCGGACAACTGTATTGCAGTGGGGGTTCCCGCGCAAATTAAACTAAGAGCTAGAGAAACATACTCGGCAGCAAACTAATGAGACTGTACGTATGAGCCAATCTCTTGAGCTAATCTCGGTTGTGGTGATAGGAAGAAACGAGGAAGCGCGTCTGGAGCGCTGTCTCTTGTCCGTCGCCAGAATGCATCGTGAAGGCTTTGCGGTGGAAGTTATTTACGTCGACTCAGGTTCAACGGATAACAGTCTTGAGGTGGCTCGCAGGTTAGGTGCGAAAACGGTCGCGCTTCTCGAAGAGCATCCCACGGCCGCACTTGGGCGGAACGCGGGCTGGCACTTGGCTCAGGGCAAATTTGTGTTGTTCCTGGACGGGGACACAGTACTGGATGCGGAGTTCGTCCTTCGATCTCTGGCCGACTTCAAACTAAACACCGCTGTTGTGTGGGGGCATCGTCGCGAACTTCACCCGCGGGCATCGGTGTACCAGCGCGTGCTCGATCTTGATTGGGTCTACCCAGCTGGTGAGTCCGCATTTTGCGGAGGAGACGCGCTGTTCCGCCACGATGTCCTTGAACGCACAAGCGGCTTTGACCCTTACCTGATTGCCGGCGAGGAGCCGGAACTCTGCCGACGCCTGCTTGAGCTTGGCTATATCGTTCAACACGTAGATCGTGCGATGACCGGTCATGATCTCGGCATCATGCGTCTCGGCCAGTACTGGCGCCGTGCAATGCGGGCCGGACATGCTTACGCCGAGGTCTCGGAGCGGTACGCCATAAGTGCCAACCCATTGTGGAAACGGGAGAGTCGCGACAATCACCTCCGAGCTTTGACCTTAGTTCTCATAGCAGTGCTCGCGGCTGTAGCTACTGTTCTGCTCGAGAGATTTTGGCCTTTGGCCGCGTGGATTGCTGGGCTCTGCATGCTCGCCATCCGGACGGCCTGGAAGTCTCGCTGGAAAACGAGGAACTGGTACTCACTTCTTCTTTACGGTTTCCACTCTCATGGACAACAGATCCCAATCTACTTAGGGCAGATGCGTTACCGCTGGAATCGAAAGCGGGGGAGACGAACCGATCTGTTCGAATACAAGCGGCGTCACGGAAAGCCTCCGACTAATCCGAGCCTATTCCATAACAGACCTTCCCCGCCTGAAGCGGCTTCGCCGGAACTCCACCCACGACGGCTCGCGCCGGAACGTCTTTCGTAACGACTGCGTTCGCGCCGATGGTGGCATAGTCTCCGATAGAGACACCGCCGAGGATGGTCACTCCGCGTCCGACCCATACCTCACGACCGAGTACGATGGAGGTCGCCTTATGTCCTGCCTCACGGAGCGGGACACCAGACTTACGCTGATGATTGGCATCCCGAAGGCTGGAGTACTCTCCGATCATGGATCCGCGGCCGATCTCGATGCCAGCCATGGCGACCAGGTGAACGCCACGCGAAAGAACAGCTTCGTCGCCGACCTCGATACTGGCTCCGTTCTGTGTTTCCAGGTGAAGGTCGGGGTAAAGCAACACATTCTGACCGAAGCGGACCCTTTGTGTGCCGTAGACCAGACTTCGTCCCAACACCACGACTGAGGCAGGCAGAGCATCCTGTAGCTGCGCGGCCAGATCCGCATGGGACCAGATTCTCCGCACGGATTCTCGCAAGGACGCAGTTCGACGTAAGCCGCTGCGCAACGGAGCCACAAGCAGTCGCTTGCTCTTTACCACGGCTGTTCCGGCGAGCACCGTCCTCCTGCAGTGTCCCGCCAGGCCTGATCAAGCTGCTGCAGCAGCAACTGGTACCGTTGACTGCGCCAGCGCCGGCTCGGGTCTCTGCTTAGGCGGTTCCGTGCGAGAACGCCTCGGTAGAGGAAAAGCTCGCTTAGTCTGGCCAGATGCACCCGCCAGCCGTGATGTTTGCGGTAATAGAGCAGCGTGCTGCGCATACGCCAGAGGACAACCTGGGAGGCTTGCGGCGAAAATTCCAGATCGATTCTCCCGCGCGAAGATTCTCCGCCGATGTGCACAATCACAATGTCCGGCCAGTACCAGACGGTAAAGCCTGCTTGTTTAAGACGCAGGCAGAGATCAACTTCTTCGTAATAAAGAAAAAAAGCAGGGTCAAAGAGGCCTACCTTACGCAAGGCTTCCGGACGAAGAATGCAAAAAGCGCCCGGAACCCAGTCCACGCTCGCCGGGGTAGCTGGGTTTGCCCAGGTACGGTCAAAGCGTCCGAAAAATTCGGACCTTGGGTATCGAGCTGCCAAGCCTGAAAGAACCAGCAGATCGTCAAGGACGCTGTGGAAACGACGGCAGGAGGGCTGGGGAGATCCGTCACGGCCAATCAGACGGGAGCCTCCAAGGCCACAATCGGGCGTCTCTTCCATGTGCCGGAGGGCTCGGCCCAGAGCACCTGCAGTAAAGAAAGCATCCGAATTTAGCAAAACGAAGTAGCGTCCACGGGCAAGTTCCAAGGCGAGATTGTTCGCGGCGCCGAAGCCGCGGTTCACTTCGCTGCGCAGAAGAAGGACGTGCGGAAACTCTGCCGCGATCATCTCCGGCGATCCGTCCGTCGAGGCATTGTCGACGACGATGACCTCGGTCGCGAATCCGTCTGATTCCCCCATCACGGAATGAAGACACTGCCGCAGCACCTCTCGCGTGTTGTAGGAAACGATAATTACAGAGACGTCATACACCGGAACACTCGCCTGATCTGCAAGCAGGGTGTTCATGTCTGTGCCTCGACCGGAACAGGTTGCGTTTCACCCAATAGAAGTTGCTCAAAGGTTCTCGCAAGCTGTTCCTGATTGCAGCGGAGATTGTAGTGTTTGACGACTTTTCTGCGAGCGGCTTCTCCTATCGCCACTCGGCGGGAACTTTCCTCCAAAATCATCAGAAGAGCTTCTGCCAATGCTTGAGCGTTGCCTGGCGGGACCAGCAGGCCATCCACTCCGTCGCGTATGAGTTCCGGAATGCCTGCCACGAAGGTGCTGATACACGGAATGCCTAACGCCATGGCTTCCATCAGCGCCACGGGGATCCCTTCCGCGAAGCTAGCCAGGACAAAGAGGTCTGCCTGACGCAGATGAGCCAGAGCCTCTTCATGCGAGAGCGCATCCGTAAAGGTGACGCAATCCGCGAGCTGATGAGTCTGGACGAAATCCTGAAGGTGCTGCATCTCCGGCCCACCGCCGATAAGCACTAGGTGCATTGCGACCGCGCGATCCCGCAGCATCAGCAAAGCTTCAAGCAGCGTTCGATGGCCCTTCGCTGGTACGAGCCGTCCGATGCAAACCGCTTTCAGCATCCCGCCGCCATTCGTCCGCAAAAGCTGGATCTCCGGTGAAAGGACAGCGGGGTCGACGCCTAGCCGCAGGACGTGAAACTTGCGCCAATGTTGCTGCGGCACCAACGAACAGAGCTGGCTCCTGCAAAAATCGCTGATACAGAAGACGAAAGTCGCCCGCTCTACCTTTTGACGAAGATGAGTGGAGGTAAGGTCGAGAAGTTCTTCCGGGCCGTGAATTGTCATCGAAAAGGGCACTCGCCAGGCCGCGGACGCAAGCAGCCCGACGCTTGCCACAGGACCGCCAAAGTGGACGTGAAGGTGCGTCAAGCTTCGCTCTTTCATCCAGCGGCCAAGGAGCAGAGCCTCGGCGAGGTAAAGCAACCAGTAGAACCGACGAGAGACCGTCAGAGTGCGAATTGCGCAGATGGTGCTCAGCCCTCGGAACACGGCTGCGGGCTGCCTTAGCAGGATGCGGACCAGCGTCCAGGCTGCAAGAGAGCGAGATCCACCTTTTAGGTAATATGTCGTTTCGGCTTCCTTCCTCTCCCGCGACGGAAGATTGCTCAAAGATCGGTCGGTCGGATTAATCGAAGCCGTTTCAATATGGAATCCGCGTTCCCGAAGACCGAGCACCTCTTGCAGCAGAAAGGTATGCGAAATCGCCGGATATCGGCTGAGCAGGTAGGCAAGCCGGGGTCTGGACGGCTCGCGGTGCGCACAATCGTCCACTGCCCCTAAACTCTCGCCACGTACGTGCACTGCGAACTCTCCCAACACCCCATCCAGCAACTTGCTTCATTGAATCGCGACGGGCGGGGCAGTGCACTCCCTCAAACGGAGTACAAGTTCCCGCCATGCGTGCGTGACTCGATTGAGATCCGGTAATGGTCTACTATGCGATCAATCCGGTCATTCCAGCAAAAATTTCGCAGCACGCGCTCGCGGCCCGCGCTTCCAAGTCTCGCGCACAGCTCAGGCGAGGACTGCAGCAGCGACATCGCTGTGGCAAAACCTTCGATCAGGGCAGTTCGGCTGCATGGTGGAACTAGCACGCCGCAGCTTTCGTCAAGGTATTCGGCCGGGCCTCCCCAGGCGGTCGCAATGACGGGCCGGCTCATCGCCATGGCCTCAAGCACGACCGCACCGCCGCACTCGTACAAGCTGGGCAGCACCAGGGCACAACAGCCGCTTAGCTTTTGCGCGCACTCCTTCTGGGTGAGCCACCCGAGAAAGCGCAAGCGATCTTGGACGCCGGTTCTTTCTGCCAATTCTCGCCATGTATTCAACATAGGTCCAGCGCCAATGACTTCGAGCGATGCTTCCGGGACCCCCTGAAGCGCCTCAATCACGATGTCCAGTGCTTTCCAATCGACCAGCCTACCCATAAACAGGAAGCGTCGCTCTCCGCTCGCCGGGGAGGATGCTGGCGTTGACCACTCAGCCATGTCTACCGCATTTTCAGGTAACTCGAATACTCGTCCCCGCAGTCCATCCGGCAGGGCCGCCCGCGTCCGGATGTTTGCGACCAGCACCAGGGCGGCTCTGCGTTTGCCCGGAAGAAGAGCGTTCGCCAAGCCCGAAAGCGAGCGACCCAGGGCAAGGATCCTCCGGCTCGTAGAGGATTCCTTGTCACGGAATGCAGAAGGGTATTCCATACCACCATTCAAGGGGCCAATCACAACCGGTGCACCCAGTTCATAGAGCAGGGAAGGAAAGCGGGGCGACACCGGGATAGGCTGATGAATCACGCATTTCGCCGTTACCAGCCTTCGAAGGACTGCACGTTGCCTCCATTGGGTGATCATTTGTGTAGCAAAGCCCAGCGTTGCTTCATTGACCCGTTGCGGAAGCGATCGCCCGAGAAGGAACAGCAGCTTCTGCAGACGTGTGTCCTCGACAAAATGGAGGTGGTTCTCTTCCAGAGGGAACAGAGCCATCAACTCCGAGCGAGTCCGGGCATGCACCACGAGATGAGCGTCGATTTTGCGCAGGCGTAACAAGCGAAAGTAGTGGTAAGGCAGGATCGCCTCTCCGCCGAAGCGTACAGACGCGTTCTCTGCGGCGATCAACACGCGCATGGAAGGATCGCTCATGCGTGCCTGGCTCCAAAGACACGGTAGTAGCCCGTGCCGCGCAAAAGATCTTTCGCTCTCCGTTCAACGTCGTAGCGGGAGCGCGTCAGTTCGACGAAGGGTAGCATACGTCCGGGAGCCGTGATCTCGTTTGACCCGGTGACACGCTGCTTGGCGATCAGGTCGGGGAGGAGCCACTTCGCCTCGCCACCGCCATGGAAACATTTCATCGTATGCCAGGCTTCGTCTGCCAGAATCTCAGCACCAGTTGCTCCCAGCACGCGTCGAAGCCGCTTGCTCTGGCTGCGATGCCAGCAAACCCAGAGCTGTGGATCGAGATAGCTTCCGCCTTCGCGGAGAGCAAGAGCCGCCCAAACGATTGCCTCTACATGCATCAAGGACGGCAAGCGATCTCCACCGAGCTTACCGATCAACCAGTCTATCCACTCCAGGTCGCAGCCGCCGCGCCAGTGTGCTACGCCGACATCGACATGATGAGCAAGCTGAATACCGCCGTCCATCGCCCGGCGAACCACCTCCGGCGGAAAGAGGCATATAGGCCGCTGCCGCATCAGCAGAAGGCCCGCAGGGGGTGTCTCCTCGAAGC
>CAXUEE010000002.1:22177-30579 GCA_964249905.1 uncultured Acidobacteriaceae bacterium | reverse complement strand
CGCTCCAGGAGTGACGAGACTCCGGTTGTAGGCTGCCGACCGCGTCCCTCAGGGGCTCGCGGTCGCTCTCCGCATCGGTGATCAAATGTAAGTTCACCGCATCCAACGAGTTTCGGAAGAGGTCGGCCATCGCACCCAATCCGTAACGCAACGATCGTGGGGACAGGACGACATACACCTGGCGCTGGGCAGGGCGAAGTATGGCCCTTGCGTTCATACGCGCACCGCCATGCTCCGTCGGAGCAAGTCGCGGATCTGCTCGGCAAGTTGATCGATGTTGGGTTCAAGGAAGAGCCGTTCGTGATCGCCCGGAAGATCGCGAACCTCAACGCCCTGCTCAAAAAGATGGCTCCAACCAAGATCGTAAGCGCCGCCGGGATGCTCTTGGTCCGAAGCACGAAACAGCACTAGGCGGCCGTCGTATGGCTCGGGCCGGTAGTTCTCGATGGCAACGAGATTAATGTCGTACGTGCTTCGCATCCAGGCAGTAACTTGCCGTAAACCACGCCGCGCGGCCGCCATGCAGCCGAAGCGAATTGCCCGGGTATGCAGCTTGCCGAAGAAATATTGCATGCGGGCTAGCGGCATTAGCCGGTTCGTATTGCCCCGGATACGGTTCAACCGCTTATGCAGCCGGGCCGGCGCGACCGTGTTGCGGGACATCGCTTGGTCGTAGTGCCGGGTGCGCGCATCGAGCATGGCGAGCAGAGCAACCTCCTCTCCTCCCGAATGCAGCTGTCGAGCCATCTCCAGCGCAAGCGTGCCTCCGAACGAGTAACCCAGCAGGTGGTAGGGCCCGCGCGGCTGCACCGTGCGTATCTCGCGAAGATAGTAAGCCGCCAGATCCTCAAGCCGCAGCAGCGCCGGCTCTCGCCCGACCAGCGACTGTGCCTGTACGCCATACACCGGCTGATCCTCGCCCAGACGCGCCGCGAGACCATGGAAGCTGATCACATTGCCGCCGACACCATGCAGGATAAACAGAGGAGATCTCCCTCCACGCGGCTGCAACGGCACAAGCGAGCTGTCCCTGTTCGGCGCCAGCCGGGCCTGAATGACCCGTGCCAGACCCTCAATCGTCGCCGCGGAGATCAGGCTCGCCAGACCCAGATCTGTTGCGAAGATCCGATTTATCTTCGTGATCAATCGCATTGCCGTAAGCGACCCGGCGCCCAGCGAGAAAAAGCTGGTGCGGATGCTGATCTCCGGAATATCCAAGGTCGTTTGCCAGAGATGGGCAAGCTGCCGTTCGACTACGTCTCGCGGCGGCACGTACGCTTCCTCGGTGCTCACACCGGCTTGCCCACCTGGCAAGGCATCTTCCGGCAGCCGCTGCAGATCAGCCGTCTGGGCCGCCGTGAACTCAGGGAGAGAACTCTCAGGTTGAGACAGAGCCGAGGATAAGATCTCGTTAAATGCTCGCAGATAGGCCTGAATCGTGGATCGTTTGTAATGGCTCGGGTTGTACTCCAGCTGCAGTCTTGGACCTTCCTCCGCGCGATCCACGACCGCAAACATCATCTCGAAGACCGCCCCGGACTCTCTGAGCGCAGCGGAACGATCTCCAGTTCACCGATGTGCTGAGTCAGCATGAACGACTTCTGATACAGGAAGAACACGGGAATTTCAAAGCCTCTGCCTGTGCCGGCAAAGTGCGCATCATGCACAAGCATCTCAAAGGGCAATGTTTGGTGCTCGTACGCTCGGAGGGTCCACTCCTGCACCTTGACCAGAAGAGTGCGGAACGTCTCTTCGGTCGTCAAGCGGAGCCGCATCACCTGGATGTTCATGAACAAGCCGATGAGCTCTTCCGTCTCGCCGGTGCGATTGGCGCAGGGAGATCCGATGGTGAGGTCACGCTGCCCGGTAAGCCGGTGCATCAGTGCCGCAAAGATGCTGAACAGCAGAATGTTGAGCGTCACGTTCTCGCGCTTGCAGAGTTCCTGCGCTCGCATTTGCAGATCGGGCGGGATCAGCAGTGTCTCGATAGCTCCGGCGGTTGTTGGTCGCGGCGCGGGACCCTTTGTGAGCGCATCCGCATCGCGGCTTAGGGACAGCCTGGCGAAGTCCGTTCCCAGTGCATCGCGCCAGAATGCGAGCGAAGCTGCCGCCCCCTCGCCCTTCAGCCAGCCTTCCTGCCAGACAGCGTAGTCGGCAAACTGGATCGACACATCCGGCAAAGCAGCCGGCCGGCCGGTTAGCAGAGCCTCATAGAAGAGCCGCATATCGCGAAGCAGTATGCCGTTTGAGATGCCGTCGCACACGATGTGGTGCATCGTCACAAGCAACAGGTGGTGGCCGGAACTGAACCGGAGCAGCTTCAGCGCAAGCAGTGGTCCATGTTGCAAATCGAAGCGGAAAGCCGCATGGTCACGGGTAATCCGGTCCGCCTCCAGGCGCTGCGATTCGGCTTCGAGCGAGTCCAGGGCGATCAGCGGAAGCTCCAACGCAACCTCAGGACGGAGTATCTGCAGCAGACGTCCATCCCTCCACTCGAAGGTGGTTCGCAGCGCTTCATGCCGGTCGGCGCACAACAGAAACGCCTGTTGCAGCGCAGACACATCCAGCGGGCCGGTGCACCTCCACATCAGAGGCATATTCAGCACCGGAGTGCCGGGGTCCAGCTGATCCAGAGACCAGAACCGCCCTTGGCCGTGCGTCGCAGGGAAGGCGTATACCGCTTCTTCCGCATCATCTTCCCGCGGCATCTGCTCACCTGAGAAGATCTCCGGCCTTGGTTGAAGCTCTAGCTCAGCGGTGTGAATGGGGGTCATCGCGCCCTTCCTGACCCCGAAATCCGGTAATGTTCCCGCGTGATGGCCGTGATTTTAGGCACGAGCTGCGTCTCGTGGTAGCTCTTATTCTGCTCCAGCGCCGCGCAAACGTTCGCGATCGTTCTCTGCTGAAAAAGCAGCGTGGCGCTTACTGCAAGCCCTTCCCGCTGCGCACGTGCGGCGATGCGAAAGATGAGCAAAGAATCTGCGCCGAGCTCGAACAAGTTATCCAGAATCCCGATCGAGGGGACCTCCAGCACCTCCGACCAGATCTTCGCTAGCAGCTTCTCGGCGGGCGTGACCGGCGAGGCAAATGTCGACGTCGCTTTGCGGCTGAGCGCCCCCGATGGAGCTGGGAGCGCCTTACGATCCACCTTGCCATTGGCGGTACGCGGCAGGTGCTGCAGCACAACCAGCTCCGCGGGAACCATGTACTCCGGCAGAATTTCGCGCAGCTTGCATACGAGACGTTCACTCAGCGTCTCTGGCTGTTCGTTTTCCTTACTCGTCACGTAAGCGATCAGCTGAGTCGCCGCGGATTCCGTGTGAACCTGAACCACGGCCTCCCGCACCTGTGGGTCAGCCTGAAGCGCGGCTTCAATCTCTTGCAGCTCAATCCGGTAGCCGCGAAGCTTGACCTGGAAATCGGTTCGCCCCAGCAGCTCGATCGTGCCATCCTCTCGCCGCCTCGCCAAGTCTCCTGATGCATACATCCGCCCGGGGCCGAACGGGTTCGGGATGAATTTTTGTTGTGTCAGCTCCGGCTTCTTCCAATAGGCGCGCGCCAGCCCTGCACCTCCGATAAACAGCTCCCCAATGGCGCCGATCGGGGCCAACTGACCGCGTTCTGAAAGAACATAGAACTGCGTATTCGCCAGGGGAGCCCCAAGCCGAAGCGGTTCGGATCCTGCCCCCACCCGTGTCGCCGAAGACCAGATCGTAGTCTCGGTCGGCCCATACAGGTTCCATACCTCGGCCGCTCGCGCAAGCATCTGGTCGGCCAGGTCGCGCGGCAGCGCTTCGCCTCCGCACAGCGCTTTGAGAGCACGCTTTCCCGCTGGTGGCCTCGTCCAGCCGGCGTCGATCAGCAGATGCCAGATACCCGGGGTCGCCTGCAGCACCGTCGCTCCCGTGCGCTCAAGGAGGCTCAGCAGCTTGCGTCCATCCGCAACCTCAGCGTCGGTCGCAACGACCAGCCGCGCTCCCGTCGCGAGTGGAAGCAGCAGCTCCAGCTGGGCAATGTCGAAGGCCAGCGTCGTGATCGCGACGAACGTGTCTTCGGCTGTGAGTCCGGGCTCCCGTTCGATCGAGCGCAAAAGATTGTCGAGTGCGCCGTGTTCGACGGCAACTCCCTTTGGTCGTCCCGTCGACCCTGACGTGTAGATGAGATATGCTAGCGAATCCGCCGTGAGTGCAGCGGCCTTGAAGCCGGTCGCTGCAGGAAGGCTCTTGGCCAAATCCAGTACGCGAGCTGAAGTGGTCAGCGGAACCTCACCCAACGTCAGCAGTATCTCTATGCCGGCATCGTTCAGCACCATCTCAAGCCGTTGCCGCGGGTGACGTGGATCAAGCGGCACGTACGCTCCTCCCGCCAGCATCACGCCGAGCAGTGCGGCAACCATCTCGGGTGAGCGCTCCAGGCACAGGCCGACCAGACCCTCACGCTTCAGACCCAACCTCCTCAGCTCCTGAGCCAGCCTAAGCGAGAACTCCGCCAGGCGGCCGTAAGTCCACACAACACCGCCGCACTCCAGCGCTGCCCGGTTCGGCTCGCGCTCCGCACGCGCCAGGACCACGGCAGCCACGGACCGAAACTCGCTCCAATCCACGTCTGTCTGATTCCACGCGGAGATCAAGCTGTGGCGCTCCCCCGGTCCCAGGAACGGCAGTTCATCCACGCGTGTCTCCGGCGCCGCGACTGTCGAGGACAGCACCTCTGTCCAGGACTCAAGCCATCGCGCGATGGTTGACTCCTCGAACAAGCCGGAGTTGTAGTCGCACATCACTTGGAGGTCCGCCCCGGTATCGATCACGTTCAGAAACAGGTCAGTGTTGACGAAACACTTCGGGTTCGGCTTGATCTCCACCATAAGACCGTCGAAGCGGACGTTGTCGCCAAGCCGTTCCAGATTGAACTGGACCTCGATCAACGGCAGCCGCCCGGGCTCCCGCTCCAGCCGCAGCTTGCGCAGGATGCTGCCGAAGGTGAACTCTTGGTGATCATAGGCATCGAGCAGCGCAGCCTTGGTCTCCTGCATGTGTTCGCGAGCGGTCGTTCCGGCACGCACCTCGCTCAACATCGGCAAGAAATGCACCGCATGCCCAACCAGGCTGGCGTCCGGCACAAGCGCCTGCCCCGCCGTGGATATACCGACAACTACTTCCTCCTGTCCGGTCAGCCGATGCAGGAGCACTTCGAATCCGGCGAGCAGGGTAACAAAGAGCGAGCAGCCGCTGTGGGCGCTCGAACGATTCAGCTTCGTGTAGAGTTCCGAGCCAACCTGGCCGCGCAGCGTTCGGCCGCGATGCGTCTTCCTCGGCGGCCGGGGATGATCCGTCGGTAAAGCAAGCCGCGGCGATCGACCCTGAAAGCGGTTCACCCAGTAAGCTTCATTGGCAGCAAAATCGCCTGCCTCGTCCCGCTGCCGCTCGCGCTGCGCATAGCTTCGGAACGGGAGCACCGGCGCCAGCTTCCCATCGCCGCTGTACACTCGGCCGAGTTCTTCAAGCAGCAGGTTCGCCGACCATCCGTCGAGCACAAGGTGATGGGCGGTGAGCAGCAAGGCCCAGTGATCGTCCGCAAGGCGATAGCAGACCGAACGCAGCAGCGGACCGCGCACGAGGTCAAAGGGCGTGTGGGCTTCATCGGTGATCGACGCCGCGAGAAGATGGTCGCGGGTTGAGCTCGCCAGGTCTCGCAGATCGATAAAGGACGTGCTGAGCGGTGTGTCGTCGGATACTTCGAACCACTCACCATCCTCGCTGATCGTGCCCCGAAGCGCGTCATACCGGCTCAGAACTGTCCGGAGCGCCTCTTCCAAAGCTTCTTCGCGCACGTCTCCGCGCAGATGGAGGGTGAGCGACTCGTTGAAGCCGCAGTTGGCTTCCTCTCCCATCACCGCTGCCAAGAAGATCTCTCGCTGCGGCTCGGTCAATGGGACCCGGGCAGGAAGCAGCTCCACAAGCTCTGCGGACTGGCCGGTGCATACCGCAGGGGACGGTAAGGGCGCTTCCACCCCGGGCATCACCTCGCTTTCCTGCATCTCGAGAATCGTCTGCCGAAATGCAACTTCGATCGCTGCCACGTCGGCTTCCGAGTGAGCTGTGGTCAGGAAACACGGGTAGCTCTCCTGGATGTGAATGCCTTTGGCACGCATCGCGAAATAAAACAGACTCGTCAGCCGAGCTTCATGGGCAAAGCTGAAGTAGAACCACGAGGCAAAGTGATGCACGCGGCTCGGCACGCCGCGCTCCACAAAGAAGCGGTCCAGCGACTCCGCCAGCCGAGCCGTTCTCCTATTCAGTTCCCGCTGCAGGGCCGGCCCAGCCTGCCGCAGATGGCACAGTACGGCTTTGGCCGCGGCCAACGCAAGAGGATGCCGCACAAACGTTCCGGCAAAGAAGGTCACCCCCACCTCGGGCCCCGAATCATCGCCGAACTGCCAGTCTCCTCCATCCAGCGCGTCGAGAAACTTCCGCCTTCCGGACAGCACCCCGATCGGGTAGCCGCCGCCAACAACTTTGCCGTACGTACACAGGTCCGCGCGGATGCCGAGATACTCCTGCACGCCCCCTGGAGCGAGCCGGAAACCGGTCACCACCTCATCCAGAATCATCGCCGAGCCAGTTTCTTCCGTGATCCTGCGCACCGCTTGAATAAATTCCGTCGGCTGCAACTCCGGATGGCGGGTCTGGACCGGCTCAATCAGCACCGCCGCAATCTCCTTCGCGTTTGCGCGAAGGTACTCGAGCGACGCCTCAGCCCCATATTCCAGCACCTCGACGTTCGCCACGTTAGCTTCCGGAATCCCGGGTGCGACGGGCATGCTGCCGCGCGCCGTGCGTCGCACCAGCACCTCATCGAATGTGCCGTGGTAATCGCCTGCGAAGTACACGAGCTTGTCCCTGCCGGTAACCGTGCGTGCCACGCGAATGGCGGCCATCACCGCCTCCGAACCCGTATTGCAGAACGTCACGCGCTCGTTACCCGTAAGCTCGCAGAGCAGCGCGGCCACCTCACCGGCCAGAGGCGTCTGCGGCCCGATCGCGACTCCGCGATCCACCTGATCGAGCACCGCGTTCACCACAAACTCCGGCGAGTGCCCAAACAGAATGCACCCGTACCCGTTCACAATATCGATGTACTCGTTGCCGTCCACGTCCCACAACCGAGAACCTTGCGCCCGCTCCACCAGCAGCGGATACACCATCTCCTTCCACTGCGGACGGAAGCCGGCCACCGCGCGTGGATCGGCCAGTTGCGCGCGTCCCGCCTGCGTCAGGTGTTTGGACCCGGCAGTCTTCATCTCATACTGCGCTACCAGTTCGGAGAGATACTTCTGCTGTTTTTGACCAAGCTCATCCCTGGTTTTCGGCTGGACCGGCCGGAACGATCCATGCCGGACTTCGGCTGCCTCCATCTGCGCCGGAGTGGGCCTGTGTACCGGAGACGATGCAGCTTTACAAGATTGGCCGGCAAGCGCCCGAAGCGCCTCCACCTGCGCGGCGAACATCGTCTGCATCGCTGTGATCTGGGCCGAGAACAGCTGCTCAAGCGGCAGCGTTGAAGCCGAGCCCATCGCCGACGCTGCAGTGGGCGCGACGAGAAGTTTCGCCGTCACCGGCGCCTCACCGAATGACTCCGGCGGCAGCTTCTGGTCAAGGTACTTCGCCAGATTCTCGATCGTCGAAAGCTGCTCCATCAGCTGTCGAAAGGTCACCTTGACGCGGAACGTCTTCTCAAAAGCCCGAGTGGCTTGGGTCAGAAACAGTGAATCGAAGCCAAGCTGCAGGAACGAGCAGGTGTACTCCCCCGCCGTCAAGGGCATTCCGCTCAACTCCGTGAACGCGCGAGCAACTTCGGCGCAAACTCGTTCCAGGCGCGAGGCTGGAGCCGGTTCCTCTTGGGCAGAAAGCCTTGCCGCTTCGGCCATCGTGGAACTCTCTCCCGCGTAAAGGTCGGGCAGCACCATTGCATTCTCAACCGATGCCGTTCGCCGAACCGGAGGCTCAACCCAATGCAGCTTGCGCTCAAACGGGTACGTCGGCAGCGAAATCCTTCGGCGACCCTTATCCCTGATACACCGCCTGCCAGTCCACCCCGACGCCGCCCTTCCACAGATCACCGAGTGCGTCCTGAACCGTGCCGGCCTGCTGCCTGCCCGTTGCAGCGGTAAAGGAGCTCACCGCCGTAGCCTCCCCGGCCGCGCTCTGGGTTGCTAATGAAGTCAGCGTCCGCCCCGGCCCCACCTCCAGCAGGACATCCATGCCTCCGCCGCCCACCAGCGTCCGGACCGCCTCGGCGAACCGTACCGGCTCTCGGCACCCTCGCGTCCAGTAGCGCGGGCTGGTCGGGACCGCCTCGGTAAAGAAAGTTGCGGTGACCCTCTCGACACACCGCCTGGACGC
>CAXUEE010000002.1:13639-22167 GCA_964249905.1 uncultured Acidobacteriaceae bacterium | reverse complement strand
CGGTAATCCAGGTTCCGGTCACGCTGGAGACAAACGGCAGCTTCGGCGCATGAAGGCGAACCTTGGCCACCGCCGCCTCGAACTCTAAAAGCATGGGGTCCATCATCGATGAGTGAAATGCATGCGAGGTCTGAAGCCGGCGCGAACTGACACCGTCCTCCTCCAGCCTCCGGCTCAATGCTTCAATGACAGGCGTCGATCCCGCCACGACACTCGAGCGCGGCGCGTTCAGCGCGGCCAGCGAAATCTCCGCAGACAGATACTTGGCCATCGACTCCTGTGCCAGCGGGACCGAAAGCATTGTGCCGCCCGGCAGCGCTCCCATCCTTTGCCCGCGCAGGGTGACTAGCCCCAGCGCGTCCTCAAGGCTCATCACATCTGCAACCGTTGCGGCGACGTATTCGCCAAGACTATGCCCGACCATGGCCTGCGGAGCAACCCCCCACGCCTGCCACAACGCAGCCAGGGCAAACTCTGTGACAAACAACGCGGGTTGCGCTATGGAGGTCTTTTCGAGCATCGCGCGCGCGGGCTGGTCGTCCGCAGCTGAAAAAAGTAACTCGCGCAGATCCAATCCCAACAGCGGCTGCACGATCGCCGCACAGCCATCGATCGTCTCGCGATAAATCCGTTCCGTTCTGTACAGGGTCTTGCCCATACCCACAAACTGGCTGCCTTGGCCTGGAAAAAGGAAGGCAACCTGCCGCTTTGCAGCTCTGGAGACAGGCGCGTTTCGCAGACGCGCGGCCAGCGCCGGCCCGCTCTCTTCCGCACTCACTGCAATCCGGTACGGATGCGCCTTTCGCCCGCAAGACAACGTGAACGCCGCGTCGGCAAGGGATATCTCCGGCCGTGCGGCAAGATAACTCCCAAGCTGGCTGGCGGCCTCCCTTACGGCGGCCTCGCTTCGTCCAGAGAGACATACCACCTCCGTATGCGGCGAAGCCATAGGCCTCGTAAGACAAGGCGGCTCCTCCAGCACCACGTGCGCATTCACGCCGCCCACCCCAAACGCGCTCACGCCCGCCCGCCGCGGCCCCTCGCTCTGCCAGGCGCAAGCCTCCGCCGGAAAGTAAAACGGCGACTCACGCAGCTCGATCGAGGGGTTCGGAGTCTCGAAATGCATCAGCCCCGGCAGCAAACGGTGACGCATCGAGAGCACCGTCTTGATCACGCCGGTCACCCCGGCTGCGGCGTCCAGGTGTCCGACATTGCCCTTCGCGGTGCCAATCGCGCAAAAACTAGTCCGCTTCGTCGCTTGACCAAACACCTTGGCCAGCGCGGCCATCTCGATCGGATCTCCGAGCGGCGTTCCCGTGCCGTGAGCCTCCACATAGGTGATCGTCTCCGGCGCAACTCCTGCCATGGCCTGCGCCGCCGCGATCACCCGCGCCTGTCCATCTACCCCTGGGGCCATATACCCCGCCTTGGCCGAGCCGTCGTTATTGACCGCAAAGCCGCGAATCACCGCCTCAATGTGATCGCCATCCCGGAGCGCATCCTCCATGCGCTTCAACACAACCACTCCGACGCCGTGGCCGAACACCGTCCCTGTCGCCCGCGCGTCAAAGGGCCGGCACATGCCATCACGCGAAGCCAGAGCGCCCTCCTGATGCACATGCCCGCGCTCTTGCGGAAACGTGACCGAGACTCCACCCGCCAGCGCCATATCGCATTGGTAGTTCAACAGTGCCTGGCTCGCCTGGCAGATGGCTACCAGAGACGTCGCGCAGGCAGCCTGCACGCTCATCACGGGACCACGCAGGTTCAGCTTGTAGGCCGCGCGCGTCGTTAGAAAATCCTTGTCATTGCCCAGGGCCACCGGAAACTCACCTACCTGGTACCCGGCCGTCAGCTCTTCGAGAAAACTACGATCGTGTGCCAGGTTCGCAAGCAGATAGGTGTTCAGGCTGCATCCGGCAAACAGCCCGATCTCGCCCGGGTACTCGGCTGAATCGTACCCTGCATCTTCAAGCGCCTTCGAACACGTCTCCAGAAACAGACGGTGTTGCGGATCCATGCAGTCGGCGTCCCGGGGAGCAATGCCGAAGAACTCAGCATCGAACAGGCCCGCATCGTCCAGAACACCGCGGGCACCGACAAAGTCCGGGTCCCCGGCCTGCCCCGCGAAGCGCGTAATGGTGTCGCGCTTCTCAACCAGCACCCGCCAGAACGCATGGAGATCCGGAGCACCCGGAAACCGCCCAGACATACCGATGATTGCGATCCCCTCCATCAACGAAGGATCCGGATCATCTTTCCAGCTTGTTTTCTCTTTTGTCACTGGGTCAGTCCTTTGATCTCCCGTACGCGGCGGAACGCCTCTCGCTGCTGTCGTGCCGCGTTGCGGAGCCGGTCGGAAGAAAGAGAACCGGCATGCTCCGGAGATCCAAGCTTGTGGGCAAGCGAGCGGATCGTGGTGTACTCAAACATCCAGGTCACCGGAATCGGCCAGTCGAGCTGCTCCTGCAGTCCCGTCCGCACGGCGATCAGCAGCAGAGACGTGCCTCCGACATCAAAAAAGTTGTCATCGAGGCCAATCTCTTCCGCTCCCAGCACCATCTGCCAGATACGCGCGATGCTGTACTCGAGACCCGAAGCATGAGTGAGCCCAGTGCGTTGCGCCGAACCCGCACCCGGCAGCGGCGCCGGCAGCGCCTGGCGGTCCACCTTCCCGTTCGCTGTGAGCGGCAAGGCGGGCAAGCCGACGTAAAAAGCCGGCATCATCTGCGGCGGAAGCCGCTGCGCAAGGAATTGACTCAGCTCGCGGGTGGTTGGCTCCGGTCCAGTCTTGGCAACATAGTAAGCCGCCAGCCGCGCTGCTCCGCTCGACTCCGCATGGGCGATTACGCAGGCCTGCACCAGCGCCGGATGCGCGACAATCGCCGCCTCAATCTCGCCCAGTTCAATCCGAAAGCCGTGAATCTTGACCTGGCGGTCCTTGCGCCCCAGATAGACCAGCTCGCCATCCGCGCGCCGCCGGGCCAGGTCTCCGGACCGGTAAAGCCGCCCTTCCAGGCCCAGGAAATCCGCCCGCACAAACCGCTCCGCCTCTAGCGCAGGCCGGTTCAGGTAGCCGAGAGCAAGCCCTCCGCCTCCGATCCAGAGCTCGCCCTCTTCTCCGGCGGGCACCGGCTGAAGATGCGGATCGAGAAGATGGAGCTGCATGTCCGGGATCGGCTGGCCGAGCAGGCTTTCGCGCTCGTGCTCCGCGTCTGCGGCTAGAATGCGCCGGTACGTCACATGCACCGTGGTCTCGGTGATCCCGTACATGTTGATCAACTCCGGTTTCCTGTCTCCATGACGCCCAATCCACCCGCGCAGCGCGGCGGGAAGCAGCGCCTCTCCCCCGAAGATGACGACACGCAGGCACAGTGGCGCAGCCGGCACTCGCGCGTCCACCTGGCTCAGCGCCACAAAGGCGGAGGGTGTCTGATTCAGCACGGTTACGCGTTCGGCCACCAGCAGCGCGTGGAATTCCTCCGGGCTGCGACTGACCGGGAACGGCACAACGACCAGGCGTCCGCCATGGAGCAGACAGCCCCAAATCTCCCAGACTGAAAAATCGAACGCAAAAGAATGAAACAGAGTCCAGACATCTTTGCTGGAGAACCGGAACCAGGGCTCAGTCGCCGTCAGCAGACGCACCAGATTGCCATGCGACACGACGACCCCTTTGGGTCGCCCCGTCGAGCCTGACGTGTAGATCACGTATGCGGGATCCTCGGCCCGCACCTTTACCATCACCGGCGCCGCGCCATGCAGGTCCAACTCGTCCAGGCACAGCAGCGCCGTCGAGGCTGCATCGAAATAGCTCGCCAACTTGTTGTTCGTCACCACTGCGACTGGCCTCGCGTCCGCGACCGTCTCCACAAGCCGAGTCGCCGGATAGCTCGCATCCAGCGGCAGGTAAGCCGCTCCGCACTTGAGCGTCGCCAGCATCGCCGCGACCATCTCAAAGGATCGCTCAAGGCAAAGCGCCACGATCGTTCCGCGCCCTGCGCCCTGCTGCATCAGATGGGCGGCGATCCCGTCCGCCAATTGATTCAGCTCGGCATAGGACATGCTCCGGTCAGCAAGGGTCAGCGCAGGCGCATCCCGGTGACGCTCGCAGACCTCCGCGAAACGTATGGCAACCGTTGTTTCTTGGGGAGTCTGCTGCCTGCCTTGCTGAGAGAACGTGGTGCAAGGCTCTGTGCTTACGGCCCCTTGATGGTGATTCATGGCTACACTCTCTCGCGCCAGGCAGCGTGTGGAAATACCGCTTGAGGGTCAGCGCCCTCCCACTACCTGAGTGCATGCCTCAAAGCGAACTCCAGACTGAGCAGTGTGACAAAGATCAGCGTCATCGCAAGATCCTGCCGCAAAGGCTTGATTCCTTCGCGGGTCGCCCCAAACTGAAACACGACATACAACGGCAGGTCTCCGCCGGCGACCGCCCAGACGGCTCCCCGCAGACCCCAGAAGCGCAGCGCCAGCGGAATGGCGGTCAACATCGTGGCACAAAAAATCCCGTTGCCCACGGCGTTGTATTTCGACTTGCCGAGCGAAAACAGCACCGGGCTGCTGGTCTGGTACAGCAGCGTATGCCACAGTCCAATCGCCAGGATCGGCACCATCCAGGCCGCCTCCGCATACGACGGCTTGTACAACTTCAGAATCAAGAGGTCGCCCCAGGTCACCATCGCGCTCAGCAGCACCGCCCCGGCCAGCAGGGCGTAGCGCCGGTAGCGCAGGAACTGATCCCGAAACTCCGTCCTCGGCAGATGCACGATTTTCGAGATAAATGGATAGCCCACCTTCGTCGCAAATGAGTTAATGATCGATCGGGGCACATCCGAAATCTGGAACGCGATGCCGTACACCCCCAGCATTGCCAGGCTCACGTATCGCCCTAGAAAGAGCTTGTCTGCTTGAGACGCAAAAAAGTAAAAAGCCGTTCCAAGAAAGATCCACCGTCCAAAATGCAGGATTTCGCGCATGGACTCCCGATCCCAGACGGGCCGGTTCCGCATGCCGGGCACCAGTGCCGGATGGTGACTGAGCCCTAGACGGTAGAGAGTCGAGACAAGATTGCCGCCCACCAGCGCCCACACCGTCGGCGAAAACCAGGCCCAGGTCACTGTCACCGCAAGCGACACCAGCTGCGAGCTGAAGTCCAGAAAAAACAGCCGCCGCACGCCCATGTGCCGCGAAAGCGACAACAAATTCGTGCTGTTGAACCCGGAAATCAGCAGCGTCAGCGCAAGTACCGGGAGCACCCGCCGCATAGACAGATCGTGATACACGGCAGCCGCGGGCCAGGTCAGCAGCAGCGCAACCAGCCAGAGTCCCGTTCCCCGGATCGTCTGCAAGGTCCACGCCGCGTTCAGGAAGCGCGGCTCATCGCCGTGCGCGCTCTGGATCACGCTCGGTCCCAAGCCGATGTCTGAGAGCAAAGCGATCCCCACCATCAACGTCGTTACCAGGGTGATCTGGCCGAACGCCGAAGGCATCAAAAGACGTGTCAGGATCAGGCTGTTGACGACCCGCAGCGCCTGAGCCGCGCCATAGGAGACGATGGTCCACACTGTCGCCCGCAGCGCCACAAACTGCAGCGTGGACAGAGCCGCCGGCGCACCCGGCTCTACAAGTGCACCACGGGCCTCATCCGGCGGATCCTCCACACTAAAAGTGGCAGACTGCACGCATTCTCCCCAGGTCACGCCCCTGGCATCGTGGCCTCCATTGGTCAGTCATGACCGGCTGAAGGCTCACACGGCGCCGCCCGCCTTAGTGTCCGCTGCGCCCTCGGCAGCAACCATCCCAGCTTAGTTGTAGCAGGCCGTTCCTTCGGCCCTTGCGCACTGCGCGTCCGCTTCTCTTGATCTGAGTCCACTCGTGCGATAGCATCTCAGCAGCGGCCGTTGCGCCCGGCCCTCTAAACTGCACGGTCCAACCCACGTCCCACAACGTTCCAAGCCCAAGCCACCGAATGAAGCTGTTCCCTACAACACGGAACTGCAAGCGCCCAGTTTTCCAGGTGCTGGTCGCCGGTATGTGTATCGCGTTGATCCTGGTCCTCGGCACCGTACAGTTGCTGCATACGCACAACAGCAATGAAGCTGCCAAGGCCGGCTGCTCTCTATGCGCGATCGTGCATCTCTCCGCGCTGCCCATTCCTGTCCTCAGTCCCGCAATCTCCATCCAACTCACCTTGCTTCTTCAGCAGCCGACCGCCGCGCATGCGCCTCCGCGCTTCCAGGCATCTCCACGCTCCATCCGGCCTCCACCCGTTCCGACCGCTCACTCCTGAGTCTGTGTC
Source organism: uncultured Acidobacteriaceae bacterium (assembly GCA_964249905.1). GTDB lineage: Bacteria > Acidobacteriota > Terriglobia > Terriglobales > Acidobacteriaceae > Edaphobacter. The sequence goes on along the minus strand of CAXUEE010000002.1, from coordinate 15,863 downwards.
CCAACGGGTTTTTGTACATCTGGAGGTCTTTTCATGCGCAAGCTGCAGCGCAAGTTCTTCTGCTATCTGACGTTCGCACCCACGTTTCTGCTCGCCGCCGCGAGTCTTCTCGGTCCATCCTCCCTTGCCGCTCAGGCTGCCGGAACCTCGGGCACCATCACCGGCCTGATCACCGACGGTACCGGCGCTGCCATCCCCGGCGCCTCCGTCACCATCACCAATCCCGTCAGCGGTCTTAACCGCACCCTCACCTCGGACTCCAACGGCCGCTACCAGGTCACCAATCTGCCTCGCAACACCTACACGGTCAGCATCTCCGCCCCCAGCTTCGCCGTTTCCACCCAGACCGTCGTCATTCAGTCGTATATCACCGTCACCGCTAACGTACAGCTCGGCCTCAGCACCGCCGCCACCTCCATCGATGTCACCGCCGCGCCTGCCACCGAGTCGGACGCCGGCCTCCACACCGACATCGACCGCAGCTCCTTCGAAAAACTTCCTCTTGAAAGTCAGTCCTCCTCGCTCAGCTCTCTTGTCACCCTTGCCTCTCCCGGCATCGCCGCCGACTCCAACGGCCTCTTCCACGGCATGGGCGACCACGCCTCCAACACCTTCTCCATTGACGGCCAGAACATCACCGACCAGCAAAGCAAGGTCTTTTCCAACCAGATCCCCACCAACTCCGTCCAGTCGCTTGAAGTCATCGCCGGCGCCCCGCCCGCCGAGTACGGCGGCAAGACCAGCCTCGTCATCCAGGTCACCACCCGCTCCGGCGAAGGCGTCACCACCCCGACCGGCTCCGTCACCGCATCCTACGGCACCTTCGGCTCCGCCAATGGCTCCGTCGACCTCTCCTACGGCGGCGAGAAATGGGGCAACTTCATCGAGGTCGACGGCCTCAACACCGGCCGCTTCCTCGATCCGCCGGAGTTCACCGTCTTCCACGACAAGGGCAACGAGCAGAACGTCTTCGACCGCATCGATCGTCAACTCAGCCAGAACGACTCCGTCCACCTGAACCTGAACTACAGCCGCTCCTGGTTCCAGACTCCGAACACCTTCGACAACGTCGGGGTCAGCAACATCGTCAGCGGGGGCGCCACTCCCACCCCAGTCTTCGCCGCCGTCGGCAACACCGACCAGCGCTCGAAGATCGTGACCTTCAACATCGCTCCCACTTATACGCGCACCGTCGGGGCAAACTCCGTTTTCAATCTCGGCGTCTATGTTCGCCGCGACGCCTACAACTATTACGGGAGCAACAACCCCCTGGCCGACCTGGGGCCCATTCAGGAGCAGTCGATCACCCAGGACCGCTCCCTCACGAACGCCGGCCTTCACACCGACTACTCCTACGATCGCGGCATTCACAACGTCAAAGTCGGCCTCCAGTACACCCAGACCTTCCTCAACGAGCAAGACTCGCTCGCCCTCGTCAACTCCCTCTACAACGCTCCCTGTACCGACACCAGCGGGAACCCTCAATCCGGCTTCAGCAGCCCCTCCCAGTGCGCCGCGTCCGGTCTTCTCGCCAACCCCGCCTTCAACCCCCTCCTGCTCCCCTTTGACCTCACGCGTGGAGGAACCTTCTTCGGCTACAACGGCCACACCGATATCAAGGAACTCGCCCTCTACGCCCAGGACCAGATCAAGACCGGCAACTGGCTCTTCAACGTCGGCTTCCGCTACGACGGCTACAACGGCCTCGCCATCGCCCACCAATTTGAACCCCGCCTCGGCCTCTCGTACACGGTGAGAGCCACCGGAACCGTCCTGCGCGCCTCCTACGCCCGCACCCTGGAATCTCCGTTCAACGTAAATCTCGTCCTCTCCAGCCAGGGCTGCGGCAGCCCGGTCCTTGCGCCGCTGCTCAACTGCACTCCCGGCGTTTCGACCACGCTCCAGCCCGGCTTCCGCAACGAGTTCCACGCCGGCCTGCAGCAAACTTTGGGCAAACACTTCGTCTTCTCCGGCGACTACATCTGGAAATACACTCACAACGCCTTCGACTTCTCCGTCCTTGGTAACACGCCCATCACCTTTCCTATCGATTGGCACAACTCCAAAATCCCCGGCTTCGCTCTGCGCGTCGACGTGCCCAACTACCGCGGCTTTTCCGCCTTCGTCACCATGTCTTCGGTCGCCGCCCGCTTCTTCCCGCCGCAGGTCGCCGGAGCCGGAGCGACCATCGCCCAGGGCAGCCTCTACCCCTTCCGTATCGATC
>CAXUEE010000002.1:9488-13629 GCA_964249905.1 uncultured Acidobacteriaceae bacterium | reverse complement strand
GTATCGATCACGACGAGAAGTACAACCAGACCACCCACTTCCAATACACGCTGCCCAGCAGCCTTCTCACCCGCGTAGGCGCACCCTGGATCGGCTTCAACTGGCGCTATGACAGCGGCCTGACCGCCACCTCGACCCCCTGCTACAACACCACCGACCCGAACAGCGTCTGCCAGTCTCAGTCCATCCTCATCAACGGCCAGCCCGGCATCTCGCTCGCCGCCCTCACCCCCGACCAACAGTACGAAGCCGGCCTCGCCTGCAACGGCGTCAAGGCCACGCCCTACTCCGGCATTCCCGGCAGCCAATGCCTCGCTTCCCAACTCACCTCAACGCTCCTCTCCATTCCTGCTCCGGGCACGGAGGACGACGACCGCAACCCGCCGCGCATCCAGCAGCGCAACCTCTTTGACATCTCCCTCGGCGACGACAATCTCTTTCACGCCAAAGACAAGCGCTGGAGCCTTCAACTCACCGCCGTGAACGTCACCAACAAAGTCGCCCTCTATAACTTCCTCTCCACCTTCTCCGGCACTCACTACGTCACGCCCCGTTCCCTCAACGCCGAACTAGGCTTCCACTTCTAGATCGGCGTAAAGTCCTCAGACCCACCTGAGTGTTGCGTTCTGGAACACAAGGACCTTACGGAGTGGAAAGGTGTTCAGCAACTACACAAAGGCGGTCCGCCGCAGGCAGTCTCCCGCACCCCACCCTGCTCTTCGGCAACCAGTGTGTGTCGAAGCCGAATTCAGCTTCCCTCAGCAAGGGAATATCCGCACTGCGAGATTCCTCAAGCTCTCAGGCTACCGATCAGCTGCAGCACTCTTCTCCTGATCGAGCGCCAGATTGAGCGCGAGCACGTTCACCCGCGGCTCGCCCAGGAAGCCAAACTCACGTGGCGTTATGTGACCAGCAACGAGCGTTCGCACCTGCTCCGGGCTGAGCCGCCGCTCCCCGGCCACGCGCTCCACCTGGAAGTAGGCCGCCGCCGGCGTAATATCCGGGTCGAGCCCCGAACCGGAAGCCGTGACCAGATCCACAGGCACGGCACCATGGCCGCCCTCGGCCGTCACGCTCTGGGCCACGCGGTCGAGCAGTACCTGACTGGTCGGCCCCAGGTTCGATCCGGAGGACGCCTGCGCATCGTAGCCGGTGCCCGCCGCCGAGGGCCGGCTGTGGAAGTACTTGGCACCGGTAAATGGCTGGCCGATCAGCATCGAGCCCTGCAGCTGTCCCGCCTTATCGTAGATCAACTGCCCGTCCGCCTTATTGCGAAACAATACGTGAGCAACCCCCGTAATACAGAGCGGATAAACTAGGCCGAGCAGGACGCCGGTGACCAGGGTGTACAGCAGGGAAGTGAAAATATGCTTTCTCATGGATCCTCTCTCTAGGCGAGATGCACGGCGGTGATGGCGAGATCGATCAGCTTTATGCCGACGAACGGTACGAGAATGCCGCCCAGCCCGTACACCAGTAGATTCTTCTGCAGCAGCGCCGCAGCAGACATCGGCTTATACGAAACGCCTCGCAAAGCTAGCGGAATCAGAGCAACAATAATCAGCGCGTTGAAGATGACCGCAGACAGAATGGCTGACTCTGGCGAATGAAGCCGCATGACATTCAAGGCTTTCAATACCGGAAACACGCCCGCAAACATCGCCGGAATAATGGCAAAATACTTTGCCACGTCGTTCGAGATCGAGAAAGTGGTTAGCGCTCCGCGCGTCATCAGCAGCTGCTTGCCGATGGCCACAATCTCGATCAGCTTGGTCGGGTTCGAGTCCAGGTCGACCATGTTGCCGGCCTCCTTCGCCGCCTGGGTGCCGGAGTTCATCGCCACGCCGACGTCGGCCTGCGCCAGCGCTGGTGCATCGTTGGTTCCATCCCCGGTCATCGCGACCAGCTTGCCCTCGGCCTGCTCGCGCCGGATCAGGTCCATCTTGTCCTTCGGCTTGGCCTCGGCCAGGAAGTCGTCCACGCCTGCCTCGCGGGCAATCGCCGCCGCCGTCAGAGGGTTATCGCCGGTGATCATCACGGTGCGAATACCCATCGACCGCAGCTGCTCGAAGCGTTCCTTCATGCCGCCTTTGACGACATCCTTCAGGTGGATCACCCCGAGCGCATGGCCGTTTTCGGCGACCACCAGGGGCGTCCCGCCACTGCGCGAGATCGTCTCCACCGACGCCCGAACCTCCGCCGGCAAATCCGATCCCTGCTCCTGCAGATAGCGTGCAATCGCATCCACCGCGCCCTTACGAATGCTGCGTCCATCCATGTCCAGCCCGGACATGCGCGTCGTTGCGCTGAACGGCACGAACTGCGCGTTCAGTTGGCCCAACTCGCGTCCGCGCAGCTGGTAGCGTTCTTTCGCCAGCACCACGATCGACCGGCCCTCCGGTGTCTCGTCCGGCAGAGAGGACAACTGCGCCGCGTCGGCAAGCTGATCGTTCGAGACCCCTGGCGCCGGCACAAACTCGCTCGCCTGCCGATTGCCGATGGTGATCGTGCCGGTCTTATCGAGCAGCAAAGTGTTCACGTCACCCGCCGCCTCCACCGCGCGTCCAGATGTCGCCAGCACATTGTGCTGCACCAGGCGGTCCATGCCGGCAATGCCGATCGCCGAGAGCAGTCCGCCGATGGTCGTGGGAATAAGACAGACGAGCAGCGAGATCAGCACAAACACTGTCTGCGGCGCGCCTGAGTAGATCGCGAACGGCTGCAGGGTAACTACCGCCAAAAGAAAGATGATCGTCAACCCCGCCAGCAAAATATTCAGAGCGATCTCATTTGGAGTCTTCTGCCGTTCCGCGCCTTCCACCAGCGAGATCATGCGATCGAGAAACGTCTCGCCAGGGTTGGACGTGATGCGGATGGTGATCTCGTCCGAGAGTACCCGCGTGCCGCCCGTCACCGCCGAGCGGTCTCCACCCGCCTCGCGAATTACCGGCGCTGATTCGCCCGTGATCGCCGACTCGTCCACGCTGGCCACGCCCTCGATGATCTCGCCGTCGCCCGGAATCATCTGTCCCGCGGCGACCTTCACCACATCGTCCGCGCGGAGCTGCGAACTCGGCCGTTCTTCAACACCGTTTTTTGTGACCACATAAGCCGTCGTCTCCGACTTGGCTTTACGCAGTGCATCGGCCTGCGCCTTGCCTCGTCCTTCCGCCATCGCTTCCGCAAAGTTCGCAAACAGCACCGTGAACCAGAGCCACAAGGTGATCTGCAGGTCGAAGCCGAAGTGCCCCCGATGGCGTAGCTGATCGGTGATGAGTAGCACCGACGTCAACACGCAGCCGACTTCCACCACAAACATGACAGGATTTTTCATCATGGTTGTGGGGTTCAGCTTCGCGAGCGCATCCACGCCTGCGCGCTTCATGATCTTCGCGTCAAACAACGACTTACTTTTCTTAGTGTCGTATGCCATGGGAGCTCTCCTTACTTGAAGCTTTGGCCTGCCGCCATCAGCAGGTGTTCGAGCACCGGGCCCAGGGCCAGCACGGGAAAGAACGTCAGCGCGCCCACAATTACGATGACTCCGGTCAGCAAAGTCGCGAACAGCGGCGTGGTCACGGGAAAGGTTCCGGACGTGGCCGGTACCGTCTTCTTACTTGCTAGATTGCCGGCCAGCGCCAGCATCGGAATCAACATCAGAAAGCGTCCGATAAACATCGACAAGCCGAGAGTAGTGTTGTACCAGTGCGTGTTTGCATTCAATCCGGCAAAAGCGGAACCGTTGTTTCCCGTGGTCGACGCGTACGCGTACAGGATCTCCGACAAGCCATGCGGCCCATGATTGGTCAGGCTCGACAGCCCGAAGCTCGGCGCGAGAACCGACACGGCAGAGAAGCCCAGAATGACGAGCGGAAAGATCAACAGATATAGCATCGCCATCTGGATGTCATATGCTTCGATCTTCTTGCCTAAGTACTCCGGCGTACGGCCGACCATCAGGCCCGCGATAAATACGGCCAGGACGACAAAGATCAGCATGCCGTACATGCCGGCGCCGACGCCGCCGAAGATAATCTCCCCAAGCAGGATGTTCACCAGCGGCACCAGGCCGCCAAGCGGGGTAAACGAGTCGTGCATGCTGTTCACCGCACCGCAGCTCGCATCGGTCGTGACAGTCGCA
>CAXUEE010000002.1:1727-9478 GCA_964249905.1 uncultured Acidobacteriaceae bacterium | reverse complement strand
CCTCCGCGGAGTAGCAGGTAATCACGCCAACAGCAAACAGCACCGACATCGCCGCGAACACGGCCCAGCCATGCTTCGGGCTGCCGGTCATCTGGCCCAGCGTCACCGTTAGTCCAGCGGGAATCAGGAAGATCGAAAGCATCTGCAGAAAATTGGTGAAAGGCGTGGGATTTTCAAACGGATGTGCGCTGTTCGCATTCAGAAAACCGCCGCCATTGGTGCCGAGCATCTTGATCGCTTCCTGCGACGCGATCGGGCCCTGCGCTATGGTCTGCGTAGTTACATCGGTGGTAGACGTTTTTCCATCGGCGCCCGTGGTGCTGACCTTCTGCGACTCGACCAGCTTCGCCGCGCTATACGGATGCAGATTCTGGATCACGCCTTGCGACACCAGCACGACGGCGAAGATCACGGAGATCGGCAACAGGACCCACAGGATGCCGCGGGTCATGTCGACCCAGAAGTTGCCCAGAGTCTTCATCTCGCGGCGGGCGATGCCACGGATGAAGGCGATGGCCAAAGCCAGGCCGATGGCAGCGGACCAGAAATTATGGGTCGCTAACCCGAGCATCTGGGTCAGGTAACTCATCGTTGCTTCCGGCACGTAGGACTGCCAGTTGGTGTTGGTCGTGAAGGAAATGGCCGTGTTCCAGGCCAAATCCGGAGCAACCCCCGCCAGCTTCTGAGGATTCCACGGCAGAAACGCCTGCATGCGCTCGACAGCATAGGTCAGCACAGCGGTCACAGCGCTGAAGATCAGCATGGAGATCAGATACTCGCTCCAGCGCATCTCTTCTTCCGGCTTGACTCCCGTGCTTCGGTAAAGCACTCGCTCCAGCGGACCACACAACCAGTCCAGAAAGGTGCTGCGCCGCTCGAACACCCTGGTCATGTAGGCACCCATCGGGCGCGCTAACGCGAGTATCGCAACAAAGAATAGAAGGATCTGTACCCAACCCTGGCTCGTCATCAGAACTTCTCCGGGCTTAACAGCGCGTACACCAGGTACACCATCAAAGCTAGGGAAATGAGAAGGAGAATCGCATTTTCAATCATGGTGAGGACCCGCTTTCAACCGATCGCAGCCCATCACATAGAGAAGAGCTACGCCGAAGCAAACAAAGGTAAGCACAAGGAAGAGTAGATCGAGCATCCGTAGATCCTTTTCCAGACTAGAAGTGGTAAGTCAAATCGCCTGCGACAATAAATTGTGTCTTCTTCGTTCCCAGGTCATAGGCGGCAAGATCATAGGAATGTTCCAGACGCAGTTCGGGACGGAACAGCACCGTCGACCCAATCCAGTGACCGTAGCTGATCAGGTGTTCGGAATATTTAGTCGTATAGCCGGTACGTTGGCCCTTGATGTCGTCGACAAATTCATTGCGGACAGAAAAATAGTTTTTGGTGTTTCGTTCGTATTCGACATAATTCACTACCGCGGCTTCAGGAGCAAAGCATGTCTTTTCTCCATAGGAGCAGAAAGCACCATTGGCCCCCGTCTCAGTTGGAACAGGATTTGCTACGTTTCCACCTACGTTTGGCACTTGACGCTCGTACATGAACCAGGTCTCCGTGTCGGTATGCCAATGTCCATTGAGCTTGTGATACCAGGTTTCGTAATAGCTCTGGACGTTGTTATAGGCGTACTTACCGTCATTTACAGAGTTGGCGCAGGTATAGAGCGCGTCCCCACCCTTGTGCCAGGTGTAGTCCACACACGAAGTGGCCGTCGGCTTCACATCTTTGGTCCATGGCGCGACATCGTTTCCGCCGCTGAAGCCGAACTGCACCAGCCAGTGGTCCGAAAGCTTGATGCTGGCAACGATTCCTGTCTGTGTGTACGGGTCGATCGTGTAGAGCAAGGAGTGAGAGTAGGTATAGTTATTCGGCGCAAGCTGCGCTTCAATATCCGGCAGAGAAATGTATCTGCCCATCCGAATATTCATTCCTTTGGCTACATGCGGTATATACAGGTCGAAATAAAACATCACCGGGTCGTAGCCGTACTCATGATTCCGCGCAAGCAGCTGTTGTGAAAAAATTCCCTTCGAGGTCGTATACCGGTAATCCTGCCCCCAGAGCTGGGCCAGGCGGAAGCCATAATCCACATGATCCGTCTGCACTGTGTTCGGAAGCCGCTCAATATACAGCACCTCCTGGTCTGGGATGATGCGGTTGGGATTGTAATAGTACGCCGCGGGCGAGTTCGCGCCGTCTCCCTTATTGGAGGTGCTTACATCGAAGCCGCCATTGAACCACCCGTAAACTTTGATTCGCGATTTATTCTCATTGATCGCCTGCATTAGAGGGTAGCCCTGGGTATCCGGAGCGCCTATCGTAGGCGTGCCGCCCACGGAGTAATCGCTGCCTGGAAACGGAGGCGAGTCGAGCGGACCGTCATAGCCGCGCCTCGCGGGCGAAGGCGCCGGAGTTCCGGTGGGAAACCAGTCGTCGTGGTACGCCGCGCCGAGCCGGTGAAAGAAATTGCCCGCGACCGGTGTGGGCGCGGATTCCGGCGTCCTGGCCTGCTGTTGCTGGGCAAGTGCGGCGGGCCCTAAAAACGAGTCCGGTACATCAATCAAGGCAATTTTTACGTCTTGCGCTTGGACGGCCTGAAAGGAAGCCAGGAAGAGAACAGCAGACAAACTGCGGAGCATGAAAGTACGCCTCACTTGATCCAGTAGAAACAAGGGAGCCGTAGGAAGTCCGTAGGAAAGACGTTAAGAAGATGTAAGTGGGTCGTTCCCTGCGCGGAAGCGATAACCTACCCAGGGCTCGCTTTCGATGTAGCTTTCCCCTTCGGGCTTATCAATCTTTTTGCGCAGCTGCGCAATCAGAACGCGCAGATACTCCGGCTGGTTGCTGCCGCTGGGACCCCAAATAGAAGTAAGCAAGGTGCGATGAGTCAAGACACGGCCGCTGTTTCGCGCAAGCAGCAGCAGCAGGTCGAATTCCTTGGGCGTCAGATGGACTTCGGATCCGCGGATCAGCACAGAGTGTGCTTCGCTATCGATCGAAAAATCGCCTTCTACGACCTTGCTCGCCAGAGCAGCTTCCTGCGGTTCCCGCCTGCGCCGCAGCTGCACTCTCACCCGGGCCAGCAGCTCCGGGGTGCTGAAAGGCTTGGTCATGTAGTCGTCCGCGCCGAAGTCGAGAGCCTGCACCTTCGACACGTCCTGCTCCCGCACCGAAAGCACGACGATGGGAGTCGCCCCAAGCTTCCGAATCGCTTTCGTCAGCTCTACCCCATCCATGATTGGCATGGCAAGATCCGTAATCACCAGGTCGGGGACGAACTGCTGATACACGCGCAAAGCCTCTTCGCCGTCCTGCGCAATCGCCACCTCGTAGCCCTGGCTCTCGAGCGAGCTGCGCAGGACACGCGTGATCTGGCGCTCATCGTCGCCCAGCAGAATGCGCTGCTGATCGCGTGTGCCTGGGCGCGGCGTGTGCGGCATCACGGAGACTCCTTCGACACGATGTGGAGATCCACATGAGGCGCCGCCGAAACGAAGCGGGCGATCTCCCAGAAGTAAAGATACTTCTTAAGTCCTAGCAGAGCCGAGCTGCCGAAGATGGCCTGGGTGATGCGCTGCTCTTTCACGAACAGAGCGGTTGCGGTCGCGACGTTGCTGCCCTTGAGCCGGACAATCCGTGCGCCCAGGTTTTCGGCAAAGAGCAGGTTGTCCTCGAGACCCCGCCGCTCATTCTCCTGAAGAGCTCTGTCGCTGTCCAGGTGAAGCACAAACAGCTCCGCATCCATGCCTTGAGCCAGGCGTGCTCCCCTCGCGATCAGGTCGCGTCCTGAAGGATTCGCGCTCACGCAGACTGCGATCTTCTCCGCCACTGTCCAGTGAGCGCCCAGCTGTTTAAGCTTGACGTACTGGTCGAGCGTACGGTCGACCGCGCGCGTTACGCGTTGCAGGGCCATCTCCCGCAAAGCAATCAGATTGCCGCGCCGGAAAAAGTTTGCAAGCGCCCGTTCCACACGCTCCGCAGGATAGATATCTCCGCGCCGCATGCGCTCAGCCAGTGCCTCCGGAGTCAGATCGCTCATCACGATCTCGTCGGCGCGGTCCAGCACCCAGTCCGGCACCGTCTCCCGAACCGTGATCCCGGTCAGCGACTGCACCCGCGGAGTCAGGCTTTCGATGTGCTGCACGTTCAGCGTGGAGACGACATCGATGCGGGCGTCCAGCAGCTCGAAGACGTCCTCATACCGCTTCGCATGCCTGCTGCCCTCAATGTTGGTATGGGCGAGCTCATCCACAATGGCAACCTGCGGCTGTCGCGCCAGAATCGCGTCCAGGTCCATCTCCGTAAAGAGCGTCCCTTTGTAATCGATCTCCCGCGCGGGTATCCGGTCCAGCTTCCCTGCCACTTCGGCCGTTCCGGAGCGTCCATGTGTCTCGACGATGCCGATCACCACGTCCTCGCCGCGGTTCTTGCGCCGGATTCCTTCGCTCAGCATGCTGAACGTCTTTCCGACCCCGGGAGCGTAGCCGAGAAAGATCTTGAAGCGTCCGCGCGAACGTTCCGCGGCATCGGCCTTTTCCAGCCAGTCCTCCGGCCGCTTCTTTGGAGTCGCGCTTTCCTTCATCGTCGTAGAATCTCGCTTGTGCACTCAAAACGTATGATCGCGTTGGCGCGCTGGCTTGGCGCAGCAGCCGCTCTAGCCGGGATTGTAACCTTCTATCGAACGATCTTCCATGCCAACCAGACCACCGTCGCTCTGACGCTGCTGCTTTTCGTCCTTTTCCTGGCCGCGCGCTGGGGGCTGCGGTACGCCGTCATCGCCTCGTTTGCCGCGGGTGGATGCTATAACTACTTCTTCCTGCCGCCGATTGGCCACTTCACCATCGCGGACCCGCAAAATGTCGTTGCGCTGTTCACGTTTCTTGCTTCCTCTCTGTTTGCCAGCCGCATGTCCAACCGCATCCGGCAGGAGTCGCAGGACTCTCGCGCGCGTCAGGCCGAGCTCGAGATCCTGTACAGGCTCAGCCGCGCGCTGCTGCAGACCGAAGAGTTGATCCAGCTCACCAATTCCATTCCGTCCTCCGTTTCTCTCGCGACCGGAGCCAAGGCAGTTCTGTTTTACCTTCTGGAAGGAGATCGTGTGTACCGCTCCGGCGCGGAGTGGACGGCACAGCTCTCGAACGAGGAACTCAAGGAGCTTTCGCACTCCCCGGGAATCGTCTCTTCAAACGCTGCGCAGGAAGCCATGATCCCTTTGCGCGTGGGCGTGAAGCCTCGCGGTCTGCTCATTCTCCAGGGCGTTCACCTCTCTCACCAAAGCCTCGATGCCCTGGGCGGCCTGATCTCGATTTCGCTCGATCGTTCGAGCGCGATCGACGAAGTCACCCGTGCTGAGGCGGCCAAGGAGTCCGAACGCCTGCGTGGATTGATGCTTGATTCCATCACCCATGAGCTGCGAACGCCGCTCACCTCGATCAAGGCCTCCGTCAGCACGCTGCTCACGTCGGAGCTGCGCCCGGAGATCAAGCAGGATCTGCTTACCGTGATCGACGAAGAAAGCGACCGGCTCAACCGGCTTGTGGCGCAGGCGGTTGAGATGGCCCAGCTCGATACCCAGGAGGTCCGGATGACCTTCTCCCCGCAGCATCTGGCTCCGATCCTCGAAGCCTCGCTCGAGGCGAACAAGACCGCCCTAAGCACGCACCCCGTGAAGGTCAACCTTCCGGAGAACTTCCCGAAGATCGAAGCAGACCCGCTCTGGCTCGAGAAGATGCTGGGTCACGTGCTTGAGAACGCCGCAAAGTACTCTCCGCCTGGAGCGCCGATCTTTGTTTCCGCTGAGCTTCGCGGCGCAGAGGTCTCCTGTTCGGTCGCCGATCGCGGCGTAGGCATCGACCCCATGGAGCAGTCCCTTATCTTCGACAAGTTCTATCGTGCTCGCAACCGCCGCCAGAGCACCTCCGGAACAGGCATGGGTCTGGCCATCTGCCGCGCTATCGCTGAGGCGCACGGCGGAACCATCCAGGTCACCAGTCAGCCAGGCAAAGGCTCCGTATTCACCTTTACGCTGCCCCGTTTTCACCCCGCATCCGCATAAACGCGCCGCGTATTCGGAAGCAACACTCCGTTCAGTCCCATGCTGCCTCTTGTTGATTTCTGCCTGGAACTTCCTTGCCGTCGCCCGCGTAGAATCGTTTACAGCCGGGGTGAGCTAGCTCTGCTGTTCCGGAGGTTTTCTCATGATGTGTCTACAGTGCGGCCATGTCTCTGCACCTGACGTCAACTTTTGTTCCTTCTGCGGAGTCGCCGCCCAGAAGCCCACGAGCCTGAGCCGGAGACGTCTGGTCCGGCCGCGGAATCCGCGGATCATCGCCGGCGTTTGCTCCGGGGTTGCTCTTTTCTTTGGCTGGGATGTCATGCTGGTGCGCATCCTGTTTGCCGTCTTTACGTGCCTCACTACAGGAGTCGGCCTTCTGGTCTATGTAGCGGCATGGCTGCTCCTTCCGGAGGCGCAGTACGCCCTCCCTTCCGGCAGCCGGACCGGCTCTCCCGCGTGATCGCCGGCCATCCAACTCTGTTTGCCTGAGGAACCCACCATCGCAGCATCCGCCGCCAACCCACGTCCGTTTGTCTACCGGGATCGCCTTCTGTGCTGCGATCAGACGCCTCTGTCCGGTCTCGCGGAGGAGCACCACACGCCGCTGTACGTCTATTCGCAGCAGCACATCCTCGGCCGGCTTGCCTTGTTTGAAGAGGCTCTTGCTGCGGTGCCGCATACCATCTGCTATGCCGTCAAGGCGAACTCCTCACTGGCCTTGCTGAAGCTGCTGGCAGAGCACGGTTCGGGCTTTGATATCGTCTCCGGCGGGGAACTCGCGCGTGTGGTTCGGTCGGCTCAACAGGCTGTCCCCAGGACCGTTTTCGCCGGTGTAGGGAAACAGATTCCGGAGATCGATGCCGCCCTCCGTGCCGGCATCCTTCTGTTCAATGTCGAGTCGGAAGCCGAGCTTGCCCTGATTGCCGCGCGTGCAGAACTGCTTGACCTGCCGGCCCGGTTTTCGCTGCGGGGCAACCCGGACGTCTTTGCCGAGACTCACCCTTACATCTCAACTGGGCTGAGCGCGCACAAATTTGGTGTGGACATCCAAGCTGCGCGTGCTCTCTACCAAAAAGCGGCACGCTCAAAATGGCTTGTTCCTGCCGGGGTAAGCGTGCATATCGGGTCGCAAATCCGCGCGGTCGATCCCTTCGGATCGGCGCTCGACCGGGTCGCGACCCTGATTCGGGAGCTCCAGTCGGATGGGCTTACCCTGAAGTACATCGATGCCGGGGGCGGTCTGGGAGTGGAATACACGGACAGCCCATTCGATCCCGCAGCCGCGGTCCATGGGTACGCCGAGCAGATTCTTTCCGCAACCGCGGAGCTCGGCCTTCACCTCTTGATCGAACCCGGACGTTTTCTCGTGGCTCAGGCCGGCGCACTGGTCACCAGGGTGTTGAACGTCAAGAAGAACGGTGACAAAACCTTTGTCATTACCGATGCCGGCATGAACGACCTCATTCGCCCGGCGCTCTATCAGGCTCATCACGGGATCCTGCCGGTGCGCGAGCCGGGCGCCGCGCAGAAACATGCGGTGGACATTGTCGGCCCGGTCTGCGAGTCCGGAGACTTCTTCGCGCGCGGCCGCGATCTTTCTCCCGTCCAAGCCGGCGACCTGCTTGCCATTCTCGATGCGGGCGCATACGGGATGAGTCTCAGCTCCAACTACAACACC
>CAXUEE010000002.1:0-1717 GCA_964249905.1 uncultured Acidobacteriaceae bacterium | reverse complement strand
GAGCCTCCGCGCGTCTGATCCGTCGCCGCGAGACGGAGCGCGACCTGTTCGCCCCCGAGCTCGTCTGACCGGTCCCGGACCTCGAAGGCCTACGCAACAGGCAGCCCGCACCTGCTAAAATCCGGAAGTCGCGTGAGCCTCGCCCCGCGCCATCTCTGCTCTGAGGTAGAACATGTCCGGCCACAGTAAATGGGCGACCATCAAACACAAGAAGGGCGCCGCCGATGCCAAGCGCGGCAAGGTCTTCACCCGCTTGATCAAGGAAATCACCATCGCCGCCAAGTCCGGCGGAGGTGATCCCGACGGCAATCCGCGCCTGCGCACCGCGATCCTCGCCGCCAAGGCGGAGAACATGCCGGCCGATAACATCAAGCGCGCCATCCAGCGCGGGACCGGCGAGCTCGAAGGCCTCTCCTATGACGAGATCACCTATGAGGGCTATGGCCCGGGTGGCGTGGCGATCATCGTGGACGTGCTGACCGACAACAAAAATCGCGCGGTCAGCGAGATCCGGCATGCCTTTTCGAAGAACGGCGGCAACCTGGGTGCGGAAGGCGCAGTCTCCTGGATGTTCTCAAAGAAAGGCGTGTTCTCGATCGAGAAGGACGCCGCGGACGAGGACAAGCTCATGGAGATCGTGCTCGAGTCCGGCGCCGAAGACCTGAACGACGAAGGCGAGTACTGGGAGATCCTCTCTGACCCCAAAGACTTCGAAGCTGTCAGCAACGCGCTGAAGGCGGCGAAGATAAAAACGGAAACGGCCGAAGTCACCAAGATCGCCAGCACCTACACCCGGCTGGAAGGCTCGCAGGCCAACGCCATGATGCGTCTGCTCGAAACCATCGAAGACCTCGACCGGAGTGCCGCCCGGGGTGTTTGAGGATTTGACCATAACCGGCGGAACGGCGCCGATTATAACCCCTAATCCGACGCGGCCACCCCCGTGGCGGGCGACGTAGCGGGCGACTTCGCCTCCACCGGTCGAATGCCCGACATGGATGGCGTGGCGCAAGTCGAGCGCTGTAGCGAGGGCAGCGACGTCGGCCGCATAGGTATCCATGTCATTACCGGTGTCCGTCTGCGTTGAGCGACCGTGGCCACGTCGATCGTGCGCGATGACTCGGAAGTCGTTCTTAAGGAAGAACAGCATCTGATTGTCCCAATCATCCGCGCTGAGCGGCCATCCATGATGGAAAACAATCGGCTGCGCATCCCTAGGACCCCAGTCCTTGAAGAAGAGTTCGGTCCCATCATCCGTTTTGATCGTCGCCATGTTCTTCTCCGTCGATAATCGTTTATGCGGATTGCGGCAGACCGCGCTGACAACGCCTTCGACTCCTTCGCACTGCCCCTAACAAGCCCCTGGGTACACTACCGAGTTCTCTCTTGAACGTATCGGTGATCGAGGGCCGGGCTTCAGTCCGCCGCAATTCGAATGTGGCCGATGTCGCCGTAGCGGCCGTGCCTGGCGTTACTTCTTCGCCCAGGGCATCGAGAAGTCGATGTCGGATATCAGCTTCCCTCGGCCAAAGCTCATGTTCTCAAGTGGGATCGCGTACATCATCAAAGTAATATCGTCTTCGTCGACACCAACCTGCTCGACGGCGTAGCGCGTTATCAGCTCCGCCAATTTTCGCTTTTGCTCGGTGGTTCGGCTCGTGCCGAAACTCCCCGTAACGATCATGCGTTTGTCTGATCTCTTCAGTTCGGGGAAGGT
>CAXUEE010000001.1:47690-66560 GCA_964249905.1 uncultured Acidobacteriaceae bacterium | reverse complement strand
CAGGCCGGCTGGTTTGGCGCGCCTCAAGAAACTCTTTGAGGGTTGGCTCGGCTGGAGTGAGAAGCGGGTCTGGGAGGCGGCTGCCCCATTGCCGCCGGTCTCTTCGAGTTGGACGACGCAGACACGAAGGACCCGGTGCGTCAGCGGCTCGTGGCGATAGAGCAGGAGTGGCGCACGTTCCTGCAGCAACTCACCATGGATGCCGTAGCCAGCGGTGACCTCAGCCCTGCGCTCGATGCGGAACAATTTGTATGGGAGCTCTGCGGGATCTACCTGGCGCACCATACCTCCTATCGATTTCTTCGGGACCCTCTGGCGACCCACCGTGCCATGACGGCTTTCAACTCACTGCTGCTTCGCTCCTCTGGCCCAACACGGCCCAGGAAGAAGACCAGTAAACGCAAAGCGAGCTTAGCGTAGCGAGTGCTTCGCGGCTAAGAACAACGAATCACCACTCGCCGAAAGACGCGTGCGCCCATCTGGCACGTGCCCGGACGTTTTCTCTTCCACGCCGGTTTGCGGCGTGGAAGAGTGGTGCAGGGAGCGCGCATCAATCCCCGGCGAAGGTAGCGCCTTCAGCCGTGACCATAACGGGTGCGGACGTGCTTGCGACCGCGCGAGCTCTGCCCCCCGGACCCGACCAGGTTCTGGTCCAGGTGCGAGCCACAACGCGGAGCATGATCAAAACAAGAAACGCCAGAAAGGCATAAGCGATCCAGCCGGAGCGGAAGCTGCCGGTGTGCTGTTTGGAATAGCCCAGCACATTGGGCAGGATGCCGCCGCCCAGTGCGCCGATCTCTCCAATCATGCCTCCCGCCACCGCGGTGGTCAGCGGCCAGCGCAGCGGAACCATCTGGAAGGTGGCGCCGTTGCCCGCGCCCAGAGCGGCAAAGCAAAGCATGAAGGCCGCGGTCGTCATAGCGAGCGAAGGGGCGGTCATGAGCCCGAAGAGCCCGGCGATGGCGATGAGAAAGATAACCGAGAGCGTGGTGATGCCGCCGATCTTATCGGCAAAGTAGCCGCCCACAACTCTGGTTGCGGAACCGGTGATGGTCGCGAGCACCGTATAGCTGCCAGCCTGCACCTTCGTCATATGGAACTGGCTGTAGTAGAAGGAGGGCAGAAAGGTCGCAAGACCCAGGAAGCCGCCGAACGTGATGATGTAGACAAGGTTGAAGTACCAGCCGTCGGCCTCGAAGAGGCAAGCAAGGTGCTCGCGCAAGGTCTGATGTTCGACGTCTGGCGGTTCTTTCGCGAGGAAGGCCATTACGCAAAGCGGAAGCAACATCATAGCTGCGGCAAATCCGTAGACATGCTGCCAGCCATAATGCATGGCGAGCCGGGGCGCAAACAACGCAGCCAGCGCGGTACCCGAGTTGCCGGCGCCGGCGATGCCCATGGCAAGACCCTTGTATTGCTGCGGGAACCAGCCGGAGCCAAGTGAGAGAGCAACCCCGAAGCTGGCGCCGGCGATACCGAGAAGGACGCCCATCGCCAGCACATTATCAAATGTCTGGACGAAGAAGAAGCCATAGAGGAGCGCCATGACGATAGCGGACATCTCGACAAGGGCCGCGCTCTTGCGGCCGATGTACTGCGACAAGACGCCGAGCGGAAAACGCATGAAGGCGCCGGCGAGCGTCGGAACTGAAACCATCAGCGCGATCTGCTGCGGCCTCAGGTGGAACTGATCGGAGATGAAGGGACCCATGGCCCCGTTCAAAACCCAAACCGCGAAGGAGAAGTCGAAGTACAGGAAAGCGGCGAGAAGCGTCGGCGGATGGCCTGACTTCATGAAGAGTTTATAGCTTGCCATGATGGTTTCCTCGAAGGAGATGTTGGATCGGGGTAGAGCATCGGCCGTCCGCGCTACGACGTCGTGGTCGCGCTTGAACTGCTTCTTCACTGCGTGCTGCCTGCACCGGCGAACGTGGCCGGTGAAACAAAAGTGTCGCTTACTGCGCCGAGGACCTCTCGACGCGAACCGCACATTGTTTGAAATTCGGCTCGCGGGAGATAGGGTCGAACGCGCCCAGGGTCACCCGGTTTGAATTAGTTTCAACGAAGTGGAACGGCATGAACACCTGCCCGGGCGCGATGATGGACGTGACGCGCAACTCCAGGCCGGCCACCTGGTCGCGGCGCGAGACGACCGTAACCTTGTCGTGGGGGCGCAGCTTGAGACGCATGGCATCGACAGGATTCATCTCCAGCCAGGCGCGGGGAACCATCTTGTTGAGCTGGTCAACCTGCGCTGTCTTCGTGCGTGTGTGCCAGTGCTCCACGGTGCGACCCGTGTTCAGGATAAAGTCGTAGTCTTCGTCAGGCTGCTCGAGGAAAGGCTCGCACGGCACGAGGTGCAATGCGCCGCGGCCATCGTCGGTAGCAAAGATGCCGTTTGCATAGAGCCGTTCGCCGCCCCACTGAATGCCGTGGGCGGCTTCAATCTGCTCCCAGGAGTGGAGGCTGTAATCGCAGGGGCGGCCGGCAGAGACGCGCTGCCACTCCTTGTAGGCGTCGGCGGTGGAAGTCCACCCGGGATACAGCTTCTCTTTGACGCCGAGGTGTTCCGCAAGGGCAAGAAAGATGTCGAAGTCCGTGCGCGCTTCCCCGGGCGGTGCAACGATGCGGTTGACTTTGCTGATGCGGCGCTCCGAGTTGGTGTAGGTGCCTTCTTTTTCGCCCCAAATCGCCGCGGGCAGCACCAGATCAGCGAAGTCGCTGGTGGGCGTGGGATGGAAGCCGTCCTGTACGACGACGAACTCTACACTTTCGAGTGCCTGCTTCAGCAAAGGGTAATTGGGGAACGAGACGACAGGATTGGTTGCGATAAACCACAGCGCCTTGATCTTGCCGGTGACAGCTCCTTCGATGATGTCCGGGTAGGCCATGCCGCGCGCCGTTGGGATGGTTTCAACGTCGACCTGCCAGATCTCCGCGAGTTGCCGGCGGTGTTCGGGGTCGTCGAACTTGCGATAGCCGGGCAGCGCAGAGGTGAAGCCGCTCTCACGTGTGCCCATCGCGTTGCACTGGCCGGTGATCGAGAAGGGTGCAGCGCCGGCGCGGCCGATGTTGCCAGTGATCAAGGCGAGATTGTTGATCGCCGCGACCGTCACCGCGCCCTGCGTTGAGTGGTTGACGCCCATTGTCCAGCCGATGAAGCCAGCCTTGGCCTTGCCGTACAGGTGTGCGACCCGTTCTATCTTCTCCGCCTGCAGGCCGGTAACCTCGGCGACATGCTCGGGCGTAAAGGCCGCAACGTAAGCCGCGAAGGCTTCGTAGTTCGATACGTGAGCGGCGATGTAAGCCGAGTCGGTGAGTCCGTCGCGGATCAGGATGTGAGCCATGCCGTTGATCAGCGCGATGTCGGAGCGCGGCTTGACCGCGAGATGGAGGTCGGCCATCATGGCGGTCTTGGTAACGCGCGGGTCGACGACGATGAGAATGCGGCCGGACCGTTTGCCAGGCGCTTCGCCGACACGCGTGCAGAGAATGGGATGATTGTCCGCTATGTTGGAGCCGATGAGCAGGACAACGTCCGCCTGCTGTAGGTCCGCGTAGCTGCCCGGCGGTCCGTCCGATCCGAACGACAGCTTGTAGCCCGAAACAGCCGAGGCCATGCACAACGTCGTGTTGCCATCGTTATTTGGAGTGCGGAAACCAAGCTGCACGAGCTTGCCCAGTGTGTAGTATTCCTCGGTCAGGAGCTGGCCGGTGCCGACCACGCCGAGCGAGCCGTCGCCATGCCGGGCCTGAATGCCGGAGATGCGCGAGACCATCGTCTGCAGGGCTTCCTCCCAGGAGACCGGCTCAAGACTGCCGTTTTTACGCAGCAAGGGCAGGCGGGCACGGCCGGGGCCGTCAAGGATGTGGTGCTCGCTCAAACCCTTGGGGCAGAGCTTGCCTCGGTTTACGGGGTGAAGCGGGTTGCCGCGTGCGGCGACCGCCTTACCGTCCTTCACGCCCACAAGCATGCCGCATCCGACTGAGCAGTATCCGCAGGTAGTCTCAACCCAGCTATCCGCCAGGCGCGAGGCGGATACCTTGCCGAAGCGCGGGTCCATGGCAAAGGAGTACTTCTCCTGCGCCGTGTCGATGCCGGCCAGGCGCTTGAGGCGTCCGAAGAGGCTCATGTGTGGGCTCCGCGTGCACGCGACCGGACGAAAGTCAACGCCATGTTGAGCGGAACGACCGTGACAAAGAAGAGGTAGCGCGCGAGCAGCACCACGGCAAAGCCCGAGGCTAGCGAAACAATTGGAGAATGCGCAGCCGTTGCGGTAAGCGCGATCATCAGGAGCAGGGCTCCAAGCGCCGTGAGAGGCAGGAGCGGGCGGCCGGACAGAAGAGACCAGGCGGCACGCGATTCAAAGGCCGCGGAAGAACGCAGGCGCCAGCCGCGCAGCGCCTGATTTGCGAGCCACAGCGTGGCGCAGCACACGGTGAGCAGCAGCGGGGCGGGGTGATTGCCTGCGTTGCTCGTTAGAAAGCTGAGCAGGCGCGGCATCCGCAGCAGAGACGTACTGCTTGCGAGAGCGATGGCGAGCAGCGTGCCGAGGAACGCGGCTGTCAGCAAAAAATCCGCGGGGGTATGTGCGGTGTTCCACGCCGGGCGAGCCGGTACAAGATAAATGGCCGCACTGGCAAGTGTGCCCGCGAAGCCGAGCAGCGCGGCCGTCATGTCCAACCCTGAGGTCAGCGCATGCGCGACAGCGAAGCCGTGTTGCGCAGCTGCCGTCGCCGCTGTAGCGCCTGCGAGCGCCGCGAAAAACAGCGTAAACAGCAGCACCTCCCGGCTCAGCCAGGACCGGCGCCACATCTTGAGCGCACGGTACGCGTAGGCGGGACGACCGAGATGCAACGTGGAGAGTGTCAACGCGCCAGCAGTAAGTCCGAGCAGCACGATGAGGCGCAAGGCATCGAGCGCATGCCACGCGAGCAACACCCAGAGCGCACCCGCAACCGCCTGCATCAGCGCGGTCATGTAGATGAGCGGCACGTGTGCGTGCTCGCGTTCAATCTGTCCCAGGTCAACACGCTCAAGCCCTATGCGCTCAACGCCTGTCCCTTCGATCCCGGCCGCAGGCATGCCGGGGAGCGTAATGCGCGTGGTGGAGATGGTCTGCTCCGCAGAGGGCATGCCGGGGCTCTCGGCCAAGGCGAAGTTCTCCCGCCACTCGGCCATATCCACGATCTCGATTGCAATCGCCCCTTCCGGGCAGGCATTGACGCAGGCGGGTTCCAGGCCCTCATCCAGACGGCCTTTGCACATGTCGCACTTGCCCACCACTCCACGCTCCGGGTTGTATTGCGGGACGGAGTAAGGACAGTTCCAAACGCAGTAGCTGCAGCCGATGCACGCGTCTGCTGAATGCAGGACGATTCCGGAGACGGGGTCTTTGCTGTAAGCGTCGACGGGACAGCCGCGCAGGCAGTCGGCGTCGAGGCAATGATTGCAGCCCATGGAAAGATAGTGCCGCCGCGTCTCGGGCCAGGTGCCGGCTTCGAGCTCGCCAATGCGCCGCCACAGAATGTCCGCGGGATTGCCGTTCTGCTCATTGCAGGCGACCTCGCACGAGCGGCAGCCGATGCATTTGGTCATATCGAAGTGAAACCGATACTGCTCGCCATCACCGGGCTTACGTACCGGCAACAATGCGGTCTTCACCTCGACGGAATCGAAGGCGAGGCCATTCTTGGTCAGGCGCACGAGGGCCGGGTTCGTTCCTTCGATTGCCCGGTCATGCAGAGGAAGGCTCATGATCTAGTACACGTCCCGCAGATACCGCCCGGCGTCATGCAGATTCTGAACATATTCGCAGGCCCGGTCCACGTCGAGATTGCCGTGTTTCTCGATCACCCGGTGAAGCGCCGTATCGACGTCTTTCGCCATGCGCGATGCATCGCCGCAGACATAAAGGTGGGCGCCGTCTTCGAGCCATGAGAAAAGATCGCTGCCATGTTCCATCATGCGATCCTGCACGTAAATCTTGTACTCCTGGTCGCGGGAGAAGGCAGTGTCGAGGCGCGTAAGCAAGGAGCTCGAGACCATCCCTTCAAGTTCGTCGCGATACAGGAAGTCGGTAGCCGCGCTGCGATCACCGAAGAAGAGCCAGTTGCGTCCCTGGGCGCCGGTCTCGCAGCGTTCGTGCAGGAAGCCCCGGAAGGGCGCGATGCCCGTACCGGGGCCGATCATGATGATCGGAGTGGCGGGCTCGGCGGGCAAACGGAATTTTTTATTGCTCTGGATGTAGACCGGCAGAGTGCCGCCCGGTTCGGTGCGGTCGGCAAACAGCGTGGAGCACACGCCGCCGCGCTCGCGATTATGTGAGCGATAGCGGACGACCGCCACGGTTGCATGGACTTCCCCCGCATGGGCTTTGGGACTAGACGAGATGCTGTACAACCGTGGCGCGAGGATCGGCAGCAGGTCCGCGAGCTGCTGCGCACTCCCAATGACACCGGGAAATTCCGTCAGCAGATCGATTACGCCGCGGTCGTGCATGTATGCGTCCAGGTGGGTCTGCTGCTCAGGGAGGAGAAGGCCTTGAAGTCGGGCGACCTCGCCTGCTTTGGCGAATGCGGTGACCAGCTTGCGGCTGAGGCGCGTTATCTGCAGGACACGCGTCAAGCTGTCGGAAAGACTGGTGCTGCCGGACTTTGGGATCTCGACCGGCTCCGCACCGTTGAAGTTGCAGGCGTGCAGGATGTCCGTGACTAGATGGGGATCGTTGCTGGCGATCACTCCCAGCGCATCGCCTGCTTCATAGGTCAGGTCCGAATCCGCGAGTGAGAAGCTGAGGTGCAGCGTCGACTTGCTCGAGATGCCGCTGGTCAGAAGGCGCTTCTCCTTGAGCTGCGCTGGGAAGGGATGATCGCGGTGGTACAGGCTTGATGGAGCTGAATGTGCCGGGAGCTCCTTGGGCTTTGCCGCAGCTTGCGTCTCGGACTGCGAGAGCCGCGCCAGCAGCTCGCTCTTCCAGGCCTCGAACGGTTCATCGACATCGACATCGACGAGTATCGTTGTGGACAGCCGGCTGGCTCCCAATGCCGCAAGCCGCTCGTCGAGGTCTGTGCCGAACTTACAAAAATTCTCGTAATGCCGATCGCCGAGAGCCAGCACGGCATACTGCAATTTGTCGAGACGCGGGGCGGAAGCATCGGACAGCCGGTCGAAGAAAGGCTTCACCGTGTCCGGAGGATCGCCCTCCCCGTACGTGCTGGCCAGAATAAGCGCGCACTGTTCCGCGGCAAGTGCGGCAGGCTCGTAGCCTTCGAGCGAGGCGATACGGGCAGTATGACCTTTGAGCTTAAGTTCCTTCGCGATCTTTTTAGCCAGGCGTTCGCTGGTGCCGGTTTGCGAGGCATACAGCACGGCTACGTCGCGAACAGCGACCGGGGCAGTGACCTGGGCCGTCGCCGGCGCTGTCGACCAAAGACCCGCGAGAAAGCCGTTCAGCCAGGCTCGCTGTTGCGGAGAGAATGGCGCGCTGTCAGGAACGTAAGGCACGGTGTTCATGCGGTCCTTACCTCTGCGAAGTCGCGTAGCTGCTCGATGGAATGACGGCGAGTGAATGCCAGAAATGTCTCGTTCTCGTTCACCCGATGCGCTTGAAAGGCAGTGAACACGCGCTCCAGCAGCGGCGGCACCTGCTCGAAGGGGATGGCGGCCGCCAGCTCACGCGCTATGCCCTGGTCGGCGTCCGAACCGCCGCCGAGGTTCACCTGGTAGCCCTCTTCGCCCTGCACCTTGACGCCCATCAGGCCGATGTCGCCGATGTAATGCTGGGCGCAGGAGTTTGGACATCCGGTTACGTGCAGATTGACCGGTTGGGTCAGCAGGAATCGCTCGTCAAGGAAGTTGGCCAGCGTGATTGCGTGAGTCTTGGTGTCGGTCTGAGCAAACTTGCATCCCCGACTGCCAGTGCAGGCCACTGTGCCCGAGAGTACGGGTCCCGCCTGGAAGTTCAGGCCAGCTACGAGCAAGGCCTGCTCGACGGCCGGTATGTCCGCGTTGGGGATGTTGGGCACGATGAGGTTCTGCCAGACCGTCAAACGAACCTGCCCGCTGCCGAACCGATCGGCGATGTCGGCCACTGCATTCATTTGCGGGACGGGCAGGCGGCCCACGGGCACCACGACGCCGACGTAGGATAAGCCCGGTTGCGCCTGCGAATGGACGCCTATGTGGCCGGCACGGTCGATCGGACCGCGCGGTTCACACTCCTCGGCAAGCAAGCGAAGCAGCGGAAAAGCAAGCAGCTTTTCCGCTTCCTTGAGGAAATGCTCTATGCCCCATTTGTCGATCAGGTACTTGAGCCGGGCCTTCTTGCGATCCGTGCGATCGCCGTGCTCAGCGAACACACGGATCATTGCGGCAGCGACCGCGACCGCCTCGTGCGGCTTCAGGATTACGCCTGCATCGGTGGCGAACTGGCGATGGCCCGTGATGCCGCACAGCAAGACGCGGAAGTAAACGCCGGCCGGCAAGCCCCGGCCGTCCGAGACCCGTACGGCCTGGAAGCCGATGTCGTTCGTGTCGGCCACGGTCGAGATAGCGCCGCCGTCATCGAACGCGACATTGAACTTGCGCGGCAGACCGAACAGATCGCGCGAGTTCAAGATATATTGTGCCAGCGCATCGGCATAGGGACGCACATCGAGCAGCGCTTGCGGATCGAGTCCCGTCAACGGCGACGCCGTGATGTTGCGGATATTATCGGCGCCCGAGCCGCGTGAACTCATCCCGAGCGCGGCGATCCGGTTGAGCACCGGCACCAGATGGCGCGGCTGGAACTCACGAATCTGAAGATTCGCGCGCGTAGTCAGGTCGGCGCGCCCCGAACCCCACTCTGCCGCCATGTCCGCCAGACCGCGTAACTGGCGCGTACTCAGCACAGCCCCCGGAACGCGCATCCGGAGCATAAACGAGTCCTGCGCTGGAGCGACATAAAAGAAGCCGTGGAATTTGAAGCGATAGGTGTGTTCCGCATCGGGAGCCTTGTTCTCGTTGGTGTGCTCGAGCAGATCGTCCCATGCGTCCAGAGGGTTTTGCTGGTATTTCCAAAGCTCTTCACGGCATAGGTCGTCAACCGACGTCCTGTGAAACAGCGCGGGTGCGGCAAGATTTTCGGTGCCGGCGCCGGGGTCGGCTGTAATCAATCCGGCTGATGTGTGTCCAGCGAAGGGCATGCGTTGCGCAACCCCCGCGAAGAATCCTTCCAGATACTGCTTCTGCTCAGGCGAGAACGGTTCGCCGGCGATCGACTCCGAATTGGAGAATTGCATAGTGGAAAACATAAAGGCGAGTCCTTGGCGAACTGACGAAAGGGAAATAGCCCCTGTTCTTCCCGGGAGGAAGTTCATCATTTTCGGAGCTCGTCGCGGAGCCTGATAAGGGGAATAACGAAGAGTCGAAGCAAAAGGCGGAGACGGCCGTGGTCTCGCCAATTGACTATACCTGTGTCAGAACCAATCGAGCTGAGCCGATTGGAAACACTAACAAACTGAGTCCGACGCGCCTAGCATATCCAGCTTTCCGCCCCAGCGCAAGCGCAGGCGTGCAGCGGAGCTAACCGCGCCAACACAATCTACAAAGCGCTTGCAGGCCGATGAATGCCGTGTTACATCTGAACCAACATCGAGTGATCCCTGCGACTCCACGAACGCGTCGCTCTTCTCTCTGCCAGCAGCGCGCAAGGCTGCGCTCTCGCTCGCATAGCTCCGGTCCATCGTCGGCTCCACGACCTGCGTTCTGGCAGATCGTGCAGCGGACTTGCCTTGCAGCGACTTGCGCGCCGCACCTTGGAAAACGCATGACCTGTTTCACTCCTCACGCCTTCCCGCGACTGTCTCGGCGCGCCGCAACGCTTGCCACCATGGCGCTCGTCTGTTTCGGCGCCCAACTAATCCCATCGCTCCCGGCGCAAAACGTCACCGCTCCCGCTCTTTCCGGTCCGACGGACCTCGCCCATCTCGTTTCGCCAGACATGATCCAGGCTTCCAGCTCGGCGACCGCGAGTACCCCGCAGACATCGGCGGTGCAGGCTGTGCCTCCTTCGGGATTCATGGGCACACCCATCGCTACGGGAACCATCCAGCGCACGGCTCCGGTTACAGTCTCGTTTCTCAGCCGCAACCGCGCCGATGCCGTCAACTACTACGACGACGGCACCTATACCACCACCTACCCCTATGTGGAACACCTGCTGCGGATCGCGATCGCCCAAAAAGTCGGCCACTTCGATTGGCTGGCCGAGCTCGCCGAGAACACGCTGTTCGACCTGCCGAACACCTCCGTCGATCCAGTTGCAGCACGCGGACAGCTCTTCTTCGGCGGAACCTACTACGCCGCCAACGGGCCCGCCAACACCTCGCCTTCGGCTGCGTCGTTCAAACAGGGATGGCTGCGCTACCACGGGAATGGCCCCGACACCACGCTGCGGCTAGGACGGTTCGAGTTCTTCGACGGGCAGGAGATCGTGCCCAAGGACTCGACCCTGCTCTGGCTGCAGACGAACCGCATCGCGCAGCGGCTCGTCGGCAACTTTGGCTTCTCGAATGGACAGCGCTCCTTCGACGGAGTGGACGGACACTACGGGCGCGGCAAGTGGGACCTTACCGCCATGGCTGGCCGCCCGACGCAGGGCGTCTTCAACATGAACGCCAATCCCGAGCTGAACGTTGACATCCAATATCTCGCCTACACCCGGCACGACTTCAAGGACCATCTGCTGGTCCGCGCCTTTGGCCTGGGCTATCATGACGGCCGCACGGGGTTGACCAAAACAGACAATCGCACTGCGGCTGCGCGCGCCCTGGACCACCAGAATATCCGCATCGGCACCTATGGCGCCGATGCTGTCGCCTCCATCCCCGCCGGTCCTGGAACGCTGGACGCGCTCTTCTGGGGCGTGGTGCAGAACGGACAGTGGGGACTGCTCAACCAGCACTCCGGCGCGGCGTTGGCCGAGGCAGGCTACCGCTTCTCCAAAGTCGGTTCGAAACCATGGATCCGCGGGGGCTTCTTCCGTTCTACCGGGGACAACAATAACACCGATACCCAGCACAACACCTTCTTCTCCGTGCTGCCGACTCCGCGCCTCTATGCACGCTTTCCGTACTACAACACCGAAAACAGCAAGGATCAGTACGTGCAAATGATTGATGATCCGAACAAGCGCTGGGAGTTGCGCAGCGACCTGCACTTTCTTCAACTTACTTCCAACGCCGACTTCCTCTACAACGGCGGGGGCGCGTACGACACCAAGGTCTTCGGCTACACCGGCCGTCCGGCAAACCTGCACAACAGCCTGGCCTCCATCCTCGATATCAGCTCCGACTACCTGGTCACGCCCTCATTGAGCATCAACACCTACTACGCGCACTCATACGGAAAGACCGTAATCAGCGCGATCTATCCCGGTCACGCCGCAAACTACGGGTACCTCGAACTGATCTACAGGTTCAACATCAGGCAGCGCTCTGCCAAGGCAGCGAAGTAAAGTCCGCGCTGTGTGTCGTCGAGCGGGCCTAAAAACGATTCCGCGTGGTGTGCTAGCCTATTGACCATCAGCCCCACGCTTCTTTCACAAATCGAGCAGCATACACGTTGTCTCTCTCGATGAATCGGGGAGTCGTAGGGCTAGCGGGGTGCGGATGGCACATGCGAGCTTCAATGGACTCCGGGTGCTTTCGCTGGAATCGCGGCGAGCGAAGGAGGTAGAAAAACTGATCCGCACCTACAGCGGACAGCCCTTCGTCGTGCCCTTTATGCGAGAGGTGAAACTTGAGTCCAATCATGAGGCCCTCGAGTTCGCCGACCGTCTGATCCGCGGGGAGCTTGATGTCGTTATCTTCATGACCGGCGTCGGCGTTCGGGCGTTGCTGGATATCGTCCAAACCCGCTACGATCCATCGATCTTTCTCGCCGCCCTGGCTAAGGTGAAAATCGTAACGCGAGGGAGCAAACCCGAAGCAGCTCTGCGTGAACTGAAGCTGCGCTCTGTTGCTTCGGCGGCGGAGCCCACCACCTGGCATGAGCTGTTGACGGCTATGGATCAATACTTCGGCGATACCCTCAAGACGCAACGCGTAGCACTGCAGGAATACGGCGCGTCCAATCCCGAACTGCTGGCCGAACTGACGGAACGTAGCGCCTCGGTATTGAAGGTGCCGGTCTATCAATGGGCCTTGCCGCATGATCTTCAGCCGTTGCGGGAATGCGTGCTCGGCCTCGCCCACGCCAGCGTGGATGTGGTGCTGTTTACTACAGCGGTGCAAGTGATTCACCTCATGTTGATCGCGCAGGAACTCGGAAAGGAGGCCGAAGTGCTGGCCGGCCTTCGTTCCATCGTCGTGGTCTCAGTGGGTCCAACTACCACGACGGAGCTGCTCCACTACGGCATTACCCCGGATTTTGAGCCATCCCGTCCCAAGATGGGTTTCCTGGTCAATGAGGCCGCGCAGTATGCGGGTGACGTCTTGCGCGAAAAGCGCGCTCGCGCCGCGCTCGCCGGATACGCGTCTTCTGAAGAGGCAGTTGAACACACCTCACCCGCGGCGCGCCCGGCACTTACAGCTCAATCCGCCCAGGCGATTCGCAGAGTGGCGCCGTCCACACCCACCATGGCCGGTTTCAGCGATGGTCTGAACCCCGTTACTTTCCTGCATGAGATATCCAGCCGCATCGCAGCTGCGGATCCATTGCACGCCGTGTTGGATCGCATTGTGGAGTTCGTTACCACCATCATTCCCTGCGACTCCTGCTTCATCTACACGGTGGAGAACGAGAAGCTGATCCTGCGCGCCTCGCGCAATCCGCATCCCGATCTCGTCGACACCCTCGACGTCAAAATCGGTCAAGGCATCACAGGCTGGGTTGCGGAACATCGGGAACCGGTGGCCATTGCCACCAAAGCGTCCGAGGATCCCCGCTTCATCATCTTCCGGAATGTACCGGAGGATCGCTTCGAAGCAATCCTCTGTACGCCGGTGCTCTGCTCGACGCGGGTCGTGGGAGTCATCAACCTGCAACATCGCATTTCCTACAGTCATAGCGCTGTCGAGATACGCCTCTTGGCCCTCATCGGCTACCTTGTCGGCGCTGAGATCGAGAGGGCCAGGCTCGATACGGAGAACTTGCAACTCTCAAACCGCCTGGAGACACGGAAGGTTGTCGACCGAGCTAAGGGTGTCCTCCAGCAGGAGCTGGGCCTCTCCGAAAGCGATGCGTACCGCAGGATGCAGCGTGAAAGCCGCCAGAGAAGGAAATCGATGCGTGAGATTGCAGAGGCAATCCTGCTCGGCAACGACCTGAAGCTTGCAAGCGCCTGAACCTCGACGCCAGAAGTGGTGAGTTATGACGACCAAGCTACCGTCAACGCCACCTTCACACTTCAGATGACATAGAGGTCGACGTATTCATCCACCCGCATCGCCTCGAGCTTGCTCTGGTTCAAAGATATGTTGAGGATAGAGGCTTGCTGCTTTGCCGGAAAGCGGCGTGCAAGATTCCTCCTGAATTTTGTCTCGAGAAGCGGGATGCCCTCCTGCCGGCGGCGACGATGACCGATGGGATACTCGACCGTTTCTTCGAGCATTGTGCCATCCTTGAGTTCGAGCAGAAGGCTATTTGCAATGGACCGCTTCTCGGGGTCGTGGTAGTCCTGGGTGAAAGCAGGAACCTCCGTGGTCTGCATCTTTGCACGCAGAAGGTCGATCCGAGCGTCATTCGCAATACCGTCCTCATAGTCGGCTGCGGTGAGACGGCCGAAGAGCAGCGGAATGGCGATCATGTACTGGATACAGTGGTCGCGGTCGGCGGGATTGTTAAGCGGGCCCTTCTTATCAATAATACGCAGACAGGCTTCATGGGTGCGGATCGTGATGCTTTGGATGTCCGTAGCCGTGTGGCCCAGGGCGAGCAGCTTCGCATGCAGCGTGACCGCGGCTTCCACCGCGGTTTGCGCATGGAATTCGGCAGGATAGCTAATTTTGAAGAGCACATTTTCCATAACATACGTTCCGTAAGAGCGCTGAAAAACAAACTCCCGGCCCTGGAACGAGACATCGTAGAAACCCCAGGTTTTCGCGGTAAGAACGCTCGGGTATCCGTTCTCGCCCGTTTTCGCCATCAACGCAAGACGGACCGCACGGCTGGTGGCGTCGCCCGCAGCCCAGCTCTTGCGCGAGCTGGTATTCGGCGCGTGCCGGTAGGTGCGTAGACTCTGGCCATCGACCCAGGCCAGCGACAGCGCGGCCAGGCTTTCGTCGCAAGTGAGTCCGAGTAGTTCCGAAACCACGGCTGTTGAAGCTACTTTGACCAGCAGCACGTGATCGAGTCCGACTTTATTGAATGAGTTTTCAAGAGCGATACAACCCTGGATCTCATGAGCCTTGATCATGGCAGAGAGCACCTCCCGCATGAGCAAAGGAGCTTTGCCCGAGGCAATGGCCACCCGGGACAGCCAGTCCGCGACCGCGAGAATAGCACCGAGATTGTCCGACGGGTGCCCCCACTCCGCCGCAAGCCAGGTGTCGTTGAAGTCGAGCCAACGGATCATCGCGCCGATATTGAAGGCGGCCTGCACCGGGTCGAGTTGGAACTGAGTGCCCGGCACCCTTGCGCCGTGCGGCACCACGGTTCCGGACACAACGGGACCAAGCAGCTTCGTGCATGCTGGATAGTCCAGGGCTTCGAGTCCGCAGCCCAGGGTGTCGATCAGACAGTATCGCGCAGTGCTGTAGGCGAGCTCACTGGTGATCTGGTAGGTACGCACATAGTCGACGATCTCGAGGAGGACTTTATCGTATTGTTGCGGTTCGTTACTCATCTCTGCAGACACGTGTTTCTTCCTGTCTTTGTGTTGCGTTTCATGACTCTTTCCGTTCGGCAAGCGGCACGAAGCTGCGGTTTTCCGGACCGGTGTACGTCGCTGCCGGCCGAATAATCTTTCCGTCGACCCGCTGCTCGAGCACGTGCGCACTCCAACCCGCCGTGCGCGCTATCACAAACAAAGGCGTGAACATGGCCGTAGGAATATTCATGACCGAGTAGCTGACGGCCGAGAACCAGTCAAGGTTGGGAAACATCTTTTTGGTTTCCCACATCACGGACTCGATGCGCTCCGCGATGCGGTAGAGCTTCAGGTTTCCGGTTTCTTCCGAGAGCGTCCGCGCGACTTCCTTAATGACCTGATTGCGAGGATCGGAGACGGTGTACACCGGGTGTCCAAAGCCGATAATGACCTCCCGCGCAGCGACTCGCCTGCGAATGTCCGCTTCCGCCTCGTCGACGGTTCCGTACCGCTTGAGGATGTCGAGTGCGACCTCGTTGGCCCCGCCATGCTTGGGGCCGCGCAGTGCGCCGATCGCGCCGGTGATGCACGAATACAGGTCGGACCCGGTACCCGCGATGACCCGGCCCGCAAAGGTCGATGCATTGAACTCATGCTCCGCGTAGAGGATCAGGCTGGTGTGCATGGCCCGCACCCAGGACGCGGAAGGCTGCCGGCCGTGGAGCAGAAACAGAAAATGCGCTGCGATGGACGGGTTGTCCGCTTCCACATCGATCCGACGTCCGTGGGTGGCGAAGTGGTACCAGTAAAGCAGCATGGAGCCAAGCGAAGCGAGGAGGCGTTCGGCAATCTCGACAGCGCCGGTCTGGCTGTGATCTTCCTTCTCAGGCAGAACGCAACCCAGCACCGAGACACCCGTCCGCATCACGTCCATGGGATGCGCAGCCGCCGGCAGGCACTCGAGCGCAGACTTCACCGCTGACGGCAAGCCACGCATTCCTGTGAGCCTCCGCTTGTAGACGGACAACTCGGATGCTGTCGGCAGAGTTCCCAGAACGAGCAGGTACGCTACCTCTTCGAACTCCGCGTCCTTTGCCAGATCGAGAATGTTATAGCCGCGATAATGAAGCTCATTTCCGTTTTGTCCCACTGTGCACAGCGCTGTGTTTCCCGCCGACGTACCGGAGAGAGCCACGGACTTCTTGGGCTTGAAGCTAGGCGCGTTCTCATCCGACATTCCACTCACTCCCTGCCTCCGGCTCTGGTTAGCTTCTTTTGCCTGGTCTCTTCGAAGAGCCGGTCGAGAGTCTCTTCGTATTCATGGTAGCCAAGAAACTCGTACAGTTCGGCTCGGGTCTGCATGGTATCGAGTAGGCTTTGCTGGGTGCCATGCACACGGATCGCCTGGTACACCTTCAGCGCGGCTGCGTTCATGGCGCGATAGGCGGAACAGCAGAACAGCACGAGGTCCACGCCTGCAGCGCCAAGCTGCTCGCAGGTGTAGAGCGGTGTGTGACCGAACTCCGTGATATTCGCAAGGATGGGCACCTTGGCAGCGGCTTTGAACTGTGGGTAGAATGCGAGGTCGGTCACGGCTTCCGGAAAGAGCATGTCGGCTCCCGCGTCGACGTACGCAGCGCACCGTTCAAGCGCCGCGTGCAGACCCTCGACCGCAAGCGAATCCGTGCGCGCCATAATCACGAAGTCCGGATCTACGCGCGCATCGACCGCAGCTTTAATGCGATCGACCATCTCTTCGCTCGAGACGATCTCCTTGCCCGGCCTATGTCCGCAACGCTTGGTGCCGACCTGGTCTTCCATGTGGATTGCGGCTACACCGGCCTGCTCCATGGAGCGGATTGCCCGTGCGATGTTGAAGGCTCCTCCCCAGCCGGTGTCGATATCCACGAGCAGGGGCAGCGTGGTCGCATTGATGATTCGACGTGCATCGATCAGCACGTCTTCCATGGTACTGATGCCGAGGTCCGGCAGCCCGAGTGAGTTGGCTGCAACACCGCCGCCTGAAAGGTAAAGAGCTTTGAATCCTGTGGACTCTGCCATGCGGGCAGCAAAGGCAGTGATCGCGCCAACCACGGCAAGGGGCTGTTCCTCTGAGAGCGCCTGGCGAAATCGAGCGCCTGGGGTCCTGAGTTGCGATGTCTTCATGATCAATGTTCGCCTCCAGTTCGAAACATCTTGCGGCGGCTGGCAGCTGACACAGGGCGAAGGCCGACCTAAGGTGAGGTATGGGAAGCCTTCCTCATGGAGCGGCGTACTCGTCGCTTAGCTGCGCAACAAGGCGAGAAACCGATGGCAAGCTTTTGATCGAGCCGACACCCTGTCCCGCGCCCCATATGTCCTTCCAGGCTTTTGCACCGTTCAATTCGCTCAGCGACAGGTCTGGCTGCTGTTTGCCGTTGGGGATGCGGTCCGGGTCCAGCCCGGATCGAACAAGACTCGGGCGCAAATAGTTGCCGTGGACTCCCGTGAACGCATCCGTGTAGACGAGGTCTGCGGCTGCGCTGTCCAGCAACATCTGCTTGTACTCTATGCTTGCGTTCGCCTCTTCGGTGGCGATGAAACGGGTACCCATGTAAGCAAGGTCGGCGCCAAGCCACTGTGCAGCCCGTATGTGCCTGCCCGATGTGAGCGCGCCGGAAAGAACGATGGGACCGGCGAAGAAGTCACGGACCTCACCGACAAACGCGAACGGATTCAGAAGGCCTCCATGACCGCCCGCGCCCGCGCAAACCAGGATCAATCCATCAACGTTCGCCGAGAGCGCCTTCCTGGCATGGCGAATGGAAATGACATCGTGAAAGACGAGTCCGCCATAGGCATGGACCGCATCGACCACGGCGGAGGGCTCGCCCACACTGGTAATGACAAGCGGCACCCGGTGGCGGACGCAGACTGCGAGGTCCTCGTTCAGGCGCGGATTGCTCTTGTGTACGATGAGATTCACGCCATACGGGCGTTCCCCCACTGCAGCCTCGATGGCGCCGATCCACTCGTCAAGCTGCGCGCTCGGTCTCGCGTTGAGCGATGGGAAGGTACCCACGATGCCGGCCAGACACTCCGCAATTACGAGTTCGGGAGAGGAAACGAGAAACATCGGAGCGGCAATCAGCGGGATGGACAAACTCTGAAAAAGTTCAGGAACTTGGCTCAAGTTTCCTCCTGGTATCGGCGCGTCCGGCAATGCTTCCTCATGCAGGGCCTCTGGTTCATCAATGTATACGATTAGTGTTTCAGTTGTCGAAAGCGCCTTCCAGCGACACTTTCGCCCAACAGGCCCCTCCTACGCTAGTGCTTCCTCGTGATAGCCTCCCTTTGTTGCACGGAGGTCTGGAAGGTGTCGTGTACGATACGCCCGCCGCTGAGTTCGTTGACGGATTCCGTGGGGATTTCCATCAACACCCGGCTGCGTTCAGGAGAGATATGGGCCGTAAGGTGCTGAACGGGTTTGTCGTCGACATCGAAGAAGAGACGAGTCAGCTTCATCAGCGGCCCGCTGACTTCGCAGGCCAGCAGCTTTGCAAGATGGGGATCCGCCGACACCGCAGTGTACTCCTGAATCACGCGCCCATATTGAATGCCCTGCTTCATCAGCAGCTCATAGAGCGGCTTCTTGCTGAGAGCGCTGCGGGAGATTCTTGACCCAATTGCCTGCGGTACCCATGCATTGGTCACCATCAAGGGGATAGATCCCGCATGTCGCAGACGCACGGCGTTCACGGCGCGCACACCGGGCCCAAGTTCAAGCAGCGCAACCACATCTGCGGGCGGAGTTGCCGCCGTAAGATTCAGCACCTTGACCTCTGTTTCCGCGGAAAACGTTCGCAGACTTTCGATCAGCGCGGCATTGGCCTTGGGACGCACCTGCGGCAACTGCGGTTTGACGAAGGTACCGAGCCCGCGTCTTCTCTGCACATATCCCGCGGCGGCCAGGTCGGTCAGCGCGCGCCGGATGGTGATGCCGGAGACCGCAAACTCCTCGCAAAGTGAGTCCACACTGGGCAGCAGAGACCCTGATGGATGAATACCGCGAACAATCTGGTCGCGAATGACAAGG
>CAXUEE010000001.1:19266-47680 GCA_964249905.1 uncultured Acidobacteriaceae bacterium | reverse complement strand
CGGGAGCGCTGGTGAGTGCGGGAAGCTGGCTGAAGGAGGAAGACATGAACGAAGCCTCAGCGGGAGATGAGTGAAGCAATCCACGCCAGTTTGGCCCGGACGAGAAGCATATTTCCGGTTCTGAAAATGTGCCCGCTACACCCCCAAAGTATACATTGCAGCGAGTTTCGGACTTCCGAAATGACTCCTTGACATAAATGCATACATTGATATCTTATGCCCGGGTAATCAGAAGGCGAATTTTGCAGCGGCAGAGAAGACAAGACGTTCTTCGAGGTTCACACCATGCACCATTCCCACGGCTCTACCGGACGCAGCTGCCAACCGTTCGTCATGCTCCTGTGCGCGGCGCTCCTATGGGTTACCCCCATGCACGCTCAGCTGTCCGGCGCCACGCTGACGGGCCAGGTTACCGATGCGCAGAAGGCGATCATTCCCGCGGCCGCAGTTACGTTGCGCAACAATGCCACCGGTTCCACCAGAGGAGTGCAAAGCAACGGATCAGGACTGTACACCGTTGCCGATATGCAGCCGGGTTTGTACACCGTGACGGTAAAGGCCGCTGGCTTTTCGAACTATATCGACACAGCCTTGCAGCTGAATGTGGGAACGACGCGCAATCTGGATGTGACACTCTTGGTCGGCGGGGTATCGGAAACGGTGACGGTGGAGTCCGGCACGCAAAATGTGGAAACTGATACTTCGGTCGTGAGCGCGACCGTCGGAGAAAAAAGAATCAAAGAGCTTCCGCTGAACGGGCGGGACTGGACGCAACTGGCCACCTTACAGCCGGGCGTTACCAACGTTCGTACCGAGGCGCTGACGACCAACACATCGTCCAATCGGGCGACGCGTGGATACGGTCAACAGCTGAGCGCTAACGGTCACGCTCCGTATGAGAATACCTACCGGGTGGACGGGATCAACGAGAACGACTATTCCAACGGAGCACCGGGAAGTCCGGTCGGAGTCAATCTCGGCGTCGACGCGATCCAGGAGTTCAGCGTCGTCACCACGGCCTATACCGCCGAGTATGGACGAACGTCCGGCGCCGTGATCAACGCCGTAACAAAGTCGGGGACCAATGCCGTTCACGGCAGCGCCTACGTTTTCGACCGGGATAAGATTTTCGACGCAAAGAATGCCTTTGACAGCCCGACCCTCGGCATCCCATCGTTTCGCCGGGTGCAATATGGCGCAACGCTGGGCGGCCCGCTACATAAAGACCACACCTTCCTTTTCGGTAACTACGAAGCCATCCGGCAAACACAGAGTCTGAACCTGGCGGCAATCGTTCCTTCAGCAACCGCGCGGGCAGGCACAATCAACTCCGCGACGGGCTCGTCCACCATTACCGTCGATCCGAACATCGTCCCATTTCTTGCGCTCTACCCTCTGCCGAACGCCGGTCTTAACGCAGGCACGTTCGGAAATACCGGCAACTACATCACCACCGGTCTTCTAAATGTGCACGAAGACTTTGCAACTGCCCGTCTGGATCAAAACTTCTCGCAGAAGGACAGCGCGTCGTTCACCTTTGTGTATGACAATGCTCCGGAAACTGTGCCGGATGCGGTTGACAACATACAGTCCCAGAACTTCGATCAGCGAGAGTTTGGCGCAATCAGTTACCGCCACATCTTCGGCGCCAATTTTCTGAACGTACTGCGCGCAGGCTACAACCGCAATGTCGAAAACGCGGTGGTACCGCTGCAAGCCTTCAATCCCGCTGCCGCGAGTAAGGCGCTCGGGTTTACCAGCAACCTCAACGCACCGGCCATCACAGTCAGTGGACTCACCGGGGTCGGGGGTCTGGGTTCGGCGCGGCTCAGCGTGGCTGCGTACAACTCCTACCAATTGAATGATGACGTCGCGCTCGAGCGGGGCCGGCATTCGATCAAGGTGGGTTTTGCGGCGGAGCAGATTCGTGACGGCGGCGTTGCACCCGTGCGGAATGGAACGGTAACCTTCCTTTCCCTGAACGCGTTCCTCACCAACGCACCGTATCTGGCGCAAACTCCCGCGCCGAGTATCACGCCGGCAAACGCGCTTGTTACCCTGCTTGGCGGGTACGTCCAGGATGACTGGCGCTTCCGTCGGAACCTTACGCTCAACTTGGGCCTGCGATACGAGTTCCTGACGCTACCACGTGATTCCAAGAACGACCTCGACCTGATCAACACGCTAAACGCGCCTGCGGGGTCCGGTCCTTGCCCTGTTGTGGTGAGTGCAACAGCTGTTCCGGGCTGTACCGTACCCGTCGCAAACTACTTTCCATCGAACCCAACAACCCACGATTTCGAACCGCGCGTGGGCTTCTCCTACGACCCCTTTGGAACCGGGCGGACTGCGCTGCGCGGCGCTTTCGGCATCTACGATCTGCTGCCGCTGCCTTTCATCTATTTTCCTTATACGGCCATCTCTTCGCCCTATGAGCAGGACCGAATCTCGGTTGGCAATCTTCCGCAGGGCAGCTTTGCGAACGGCGTTGTCTCTTTCCTCAACAGTCTGCCAAACTCCCGATTGGGACACTACATCGACCCACACCCGAAGCGCGACTACTCGCTGAACTACAACATCAATGTGGAACAACAGTTCTCCCGGACCATCTCCGGCACAATCGGCTATGTTGGCTCGCATTCCGTGCACAATCCTTTCCAGACTAACGAAGCAAACATCATCTCTCCTTCCCTGGTGCAGGTCGTGCAGGGACGCTATGTGTTTCCGACCTCCGGCAATGTTTCGCAAGATGCGAACAATAGCGAGATCTTCGGTCTCTTCTGGGATGGGAGCTCGCACTACAGTGGGCTTCTTACTCAATTCAAGGTGTCGGATTATCACGGTCTGGTGACCCAGGTCTCCTACACCTGGCAAAAATGTATTGATTACGGACCCACGCAATCACCGGGCACTTATACGAACACGGTGAGCAATCTGAATTACTACGATAAGGCGCAGCGCAGAGGCACGTGCGACTACGTGGTCACACAGAACCTTTCGGAGAACACTCTGTACGAAGTTCCCGGGCCCACCCAAGGATGGAGGCACACTCTGCTGGGCGGGTTCGAGGCTGGCGGTATCGTGACTGTCAGCACGGGTTCTCCCTTTACTGTGCTGAACAGCGGAGATGTGGTGGGACAGAAAGGGCTGACGTCCGGATCTTTCCCGGATTTTCAGCAGGGCTGCAATCCGTATAACAAAAACTTTAAAACGAACGGACGCGCTTACCTAACTGCCAACTGCTTCTCTTATCCAGTGGTTTCGCCCACCTCTGCGATCGCACCTTTGTGCAAAGCCAATCCGTTCCCGTTGGCTGACGGGCAGATCCTCTGCACGAACATCCAAGGCGACGAACGCCGCGGCGGATTGATTGGGCCGCGTTTAGTCAACGCCGACGTGTCGCTCATCAAGAACACGCGGATCTCCAGGCTCGGGGAGAGCTTCAACCTGCAACTTCGAGCGGAAGCCTTCAACGTCTTCAATCATGCGAACTATCAGGCTCCTACAGATA
The DNA here is from genome assembly GCA_964249905.1 of uncultured Acidobacteriaceae bacterium. GTDB lineage: Bacteria > Acidobacteriota > Terriglobia > Terriglobales > Acidobacteriaceae > Edaphobacter. The sequence goes on along the minus strand of CAXUEE010000001.1, from coordinate 44,169 downwards.
ACCTGACACTGGGTGGACGCGCTTCGGCGGGCTCCGCGACAGCACTTGCTACCGAAGGAGTGGCGCTCGGCTCGGCCGGCATTCTCAGCTCGACAGCCACGCCCTCGCGGCAGATTCAGTTCGGCGCCAAGATTCTCTTCTAAGTTACAGACTTCATCACTCTTTACAAGCCGAAAGGGAGCGAGCAAAACGACATGCTGAGTGATCCGGTTCCATCGGTAGGCGAAGAGGAAATCCTCGCTCCGGCCGAGGGAAGAATCAATGTCGACCCGCAGGGAGACGTTCTCTGCATCGTTATCGACCGGCCGCGCAAGCTGAATGGGTTCAGCGTGCCGATGCTTCGGCAGCTTGGCGAGGCATACACGACTTTGGATCGGGACCCGCGCTATCGCTGCGGTTTGCTGATGAGCAGCGGCAATGCCTTTACTGCGGGACTTGAACTCGACGCGATCTGGCCACGGATGCTCGCTGGCGAGCCGCTCTTTCCTGCCGAGCATGTGGATCCGCTCGCACTGCGCGCGCCTTACCTTCGCAAGCCGCTGGTATGTGCGGTGGAAGGCCTCTGCTTCACCTTAGGAATCGAACTGATGCTTGCAGCGGACATTGCCGTCGCCGGGGAAGACGCCCGATTCGCTCAGGTGGAGGTTGGTCGCGGCATCATGCCGATTGGCGGAGCGACGATGCGGATGGTGGAGCGCGCAGGCTGGGGAAACGCGCAGCGTTACTTGCTCACGGGAGATGAATTTAACGCGCAGGAGGCACTGCGCATGGGACTCGTCCAGGAGGTCGTGGCAACAGGATCGGCGAAAGCCCGGGGCCTTCAATTAGCCGAGACGATCGCTCGTCAGGCTCCGCTGGCGGTGGAAGCGTCTCTTGCCTCCTCGCGGCTGTTCGCCCGGCGCGGTTTCGATGCGGCAGCCTCCGAGTTGGCAATCGTTCAAGCGGCGCTGATGCGGTCAGCCGACGCTGCTGAAGGCAAGCTGTCATTTCAGCAACGCCGTCCCGGAAGATTTCAGGGTCGCTAACCCGTCCATCTTTCGGCAGCGAGAGCCTGGCTAAGCCTCTATCCCGGCCATGCAGTTCCAAGGGCGAAGCTGCACTTCGGCCTGCTCCCAGGCATCGATCGCGTCTCTCCTCTTCAGTGTCAAACCGATAGGATCGAGTCCTTCCACAAGCCCTTCCTTCAACAGGTGTTGGATCGTAAATGGCCACTCTGAACCGTCCGGGCCCGTGATCAGAGAGTCCACCAGATTGACCGTGAAAGAGGAGCCGCCAATGGTCAGCGCCGCCAGCGCTGTCACCTGATCCTGCGGAATCCGGATAGGCAGAACGCCATTCTGAAAGCAGTTGCTATAGAAAATGTCCCCATAGCTCACGGCTATCACACAGCGTACCCCGAGAGCCTGCAGGGCCCACACTGCGCCTTCGCGTGAGGACCCGCAGCCGAAGTTGAGATCGGCAATCAGGATGGGCGCGTTGTGAAACTCAGGCTTGTTTAGCACCATCTCCGGGTCGGCGCTTCCATCCGGAAGGTAGCGCAGCGATTCCAGCGTATAGGGAGCGAGTGCTTCCTTGGCGTTGTCGATCAAGCGGTCGATCCGAATGATGACATCGGTGTCGATGTTGTTGAGCATGAGCGGCACGGCCGGACCGCTGACAACGGTGAAAGGCGTCATGAGCGCACTTCCAGACGGCGAACGTCCGTGATGCAGCCGGTCACTGCTGCTGCCGCCGCCATCGCCGGACTGGCCAGGTGAGTGCGCGCTCCGGGCCCCTGCCGTCCCACAAAATTCCGGTTGGACGTAGACACGGCGCGAGCCTGCGGCGGAACGCGATCACCATTTGCCGCAACGCACATACTGCAGCCCGGAGCACGCCATTCGAACCCGGCTTCCGTAAACACACGGTCAAGGCCTTCCGCTTCCGCGTCACGCTTCACCTGTTCCGATCCCGGAACTACCCACGCCTGCACCCTGCAGCCACTTTGCGTCCTCGCGCGACAACGGCGGCCGCCCGAAGGTCCGGCAGGCGTGAGTTGCTGCACGACCCGATAAACACCCAGTCCACCGGTGTGCCGGCGAGCTTCTGTCCCGCCTGCAGACCCATATACTCCAGGGCGTTCGTCCAGCCGGTGCGGGAGACCTCGTCCGGCGCATCGGCCGGGTCGGGCACGAGACCATCGATGGGAATACCTTGCTCCGGGCTCGTCCCCCAAGTAACCGTGGGCGGAACCTGGGAGGTGTCAATAACGTCCTCTCGATCGAAGACCGCATCGGCGTCGGAGCTGAGCGTTCTCCAGTCAGCGACGGCCCTGTCGAACATCTCGCCTTTGGGCACAAACCGCCGACCCGCAAGATATTGAAAGGTCGAGTCATCAGGAGCGATCATGCCAGTCTTCGATCCAAATTCGACAGACAGATTGCAGATAGTCAAGCGCCCCTCGATCGGCATGGCCCGGATCGTAGAGCCGCCGAACTCGAGCGCATGCGCAACCCCCGCAGTCGATCCAAGCTTGGAGATCAGATGAAGCACCAGATCTTTCGCCGCAACACCCACTGGCAACGCGCCTTCGAAGCGAACCCGCATCCGCTTCGGCTTTTGCTGGCGCAAGGTCTGCGTAGCGAGTACGTGCGTGCTCTCTGAAGAGCCGATACCAAACGCCAGCGCGCCCAGGCCGCCATTGGTGCACGTGTGGCTGTCTCCGCAAACCACCGTCGTGCCCGGAAGAACAATGCCAAGCTCCGGTCCCATGATATGCACGATTCCCTGGCCGCGCTCTCCGAGATCGAAGAACCGGACGCCCGCCTGCTTGGTTCGGCTCTTCAGCGTCGCCCAGAGCTTCTCCGCCGCGGGCTGCTCACGGCCGTTGCGCACCAGCAAGGAAGAGACCGCATGATCCGGGGTCGCAAACGCGAGTTCCGGGTGATACACGGGCAGACCGCGCTGAGCAAGCTCATCGAGCGCCGGCGGACCGGAAAGATCGTGCAGAAGGTGGCGATCCACATGCAGCAAGGCCCAGCCCTCGCCAAGATCGCGAACGACATGGCGCGCCCAGATTTTATCGAACAGCGTTTCCTTCATACCAGGATCTCCTTTTGCAGTGCATTCCACTCCGCGGCTCCCAGGCGAAGCCCGACGCCACGAACGTCCACTCCCTCAGGCGCCTGCGGAACGACCTTCGTTTTCACTACGTCCGCCAAAGCTAGATCGACGGCCAGAATGGTTGCCAGAAGAACGACGCCCGGCAGCACCACCATTCGGTACCCGAGACGTTCCACTTCGTTCAGGTCGTACACGGGCGTCCTTCCCCCCTGCACGATATTCAGCAGACACGGTCCATGAACGAGACTGGGAATCGCCTCGACATCTTCAAGCGTCCGTGGTCCCTCCACAAAGGCGAGATCAGCGCCTACCGCCAGCGCGGCGTTGACTCGGTCTACCGCGTCCGCAAGCCCATGGACCGAGTAGGCATCGGACCGCGCGATGATGGTGAAATCCGGGTCCTTGCGCGCTTGAACTGCAGCTTTGATTTTGGAAACATATTCCTCTTTGCTGATCACGTCTTTGCCGTCCAGGTGCCCGCAGCGTTTCGGCGCAACCTGATCTTCAATGTGGATAGCGGCGACTCCCCGCTGCTCATACTCCCGCACCGCGCGGGTGACGTTCAGTTCGTTCCCGTACCCCGTGTCCGCATCCGCGATCACCGGAACCTTCGCGACGCGCGTGATTACCGTGGCGCAATCCACCATCTCGGTCATGGTGACAAGGCCGTAATCCGGGTAGCCCAGCGCTGCAGAGACCATAGCTCCTGACATGTAGAGGATCGGGAAACCTGCATCCTGCGCGAGACGTGCAGAGACGGCGTCATAGACGCCGGGAGCGGTGATGAGAGGCCCCTGCAGCAACTCCTTGAACATGGTTGTCATCCGCATGTGTGCGTTAACCCTTTGTGTATATCTTTATATCTATCACGAATGGAACTATGCACTTCTTTTGCCTGACTGAGCAGTACTTCAAGGTCGAGGTCTTATCTTTCACGCTGTGGAGGACGCCGCCTCGCGCAGCTCGCGCCTCAGAATCTTTCCCACCGGGGACTTCGGCAAAGACTCTACGAAGGCAACAGCCTTGGGCACTTTGTATCCGGCAAGCTGAGTGCGGCAGTGATCTCGAACCTTTGCTTCGGTCAGGCTGGCGTCCTTTCTGACGATGAATGCTTTGACCGCCTCACCCGTCTTCACGTCGGGAACTCCGGTGACGGCCGACTCGGCAACACCCGCGAGTTCGGCAAGAACCCCCTCCACCTCGTTCGGAAAAACCTTGAATCCGGACACGATCACCATGTCCTTCTTGCGGTCGCAAATTCGGATAAAACCCTGTTCGTCCATCGTCCCGATATCGCCGGTCTTGAAATAGCCCTGGTCGTTGAACGCTGCATGGGTCGCTTCCACGTTCCTCCAATATCCACGCATCACCTGGGGACCCTTCACGCAGATTTCGCCTTCCGTCCCTGCCCCGACGCGTGCCCCGGCGTCATCCATCAACATCACATCGGTAGCAGGAAAGGGAACGCCCACAGACGCCGTGAACGCCGGGTTAGTGTAGAGGTTCATCGTCACCACGCAGGTGGTCTCGCTCAAGCCGTAGCCTTCGAGAATGTGGCGTCCGCTGCGTGCATGCCATGCGTTCGAGACAGCGCGCTGTACGGCCGAGCCTCCCGCAACCGCAAGTTTGACCCCGCTGAAATTGAAATCGTGCAACTCGGGCATGGCCAGCAAGGACGCGTAGGAGGTGTTGACTCCCGCGAAGATGGACACATTGTTATTGAGAAAAGCAGAGGCCACAGCCTGTGCGTCGCGAGGCGATTCGAGCAGGATATTCTTTGCGCCGAAAGTCAGAAACGTAAGGAAATTCACGGTAAGCGCAAAGATATGGTATAGCGGGATTACCGTCAGGACCGTCTCCTCGTCGTCCTTGAGCGCGCCGGTCAGCATGGCTCGGACCTGAAGCACACTGCTCACCACATTGCCATGCGTCAGCTCCGCGCCCTTAGGATGACCGGTGGTGCCCCCCGTGTACTGCAGCAGCGCAGTGTCTTCGCGATGGAGTTCGGGGGCTCTCCAGTTTGCGACGCCGGCACCCTCTGCCAGTGCCGCGGCAAAACTCTTCGCGGGCAGCGACAGGTGCAGTGCGGGATCGGCTTCGCCCACAACGACCAGCGATTCGACCTGGGTTCCTTGAAGCTGATAGTCGAACGGCTTTTTCCCATGCACGATCAGCAAGCGCGCACCGCTGTCGGCAAGGGGCAGCTGTAACTCTCGTGACGTATAGTGCGGGTTGACGCTCACCTGCACCGCGCCCGCAAGTAAGATGCCGAGAAAACAAACCGGAAACTCGAGCAGATTGGGCAGCATCACGGCAACCCTATCCCCTTGCCGGATACCCGCACCCGTCGCCAGATAGGCGGCAAAGCTTTGAGCCTCGGTCAGCAGTTGTTGAAACGTCATCGTCCGTTCGCCAGAAACGAAAGCGACCGCGTCGGGGCGCTTGCGGACTGCGTGGCTCACAAGCTCCAACACACTGCCAAAGCGATGGAAATTCAGCTCCACATCCAAGTGCGCGGGATATGCGGAGAGCCACGGACGCATCTTCAGACTGTGAGATTCGACGTTGGGCATGATCTTGCTCCTTCGACACGAGCTCATTCAAACTGTGCCTGACGGGCTGCGGGCGCCGCGTCAGAGCGATACTATCCCTTGCGCGTTGCAAAGTATATATGCATAATAAGGTGTCTTAGAAGGGGTGCGGTAAACGGCTGCTATCGAAACGCGAGTGCCGTTTCCGCAGGGCAACTGCTGTGAAGGAGCAGAGATGAAACTCCAGATCCGGGTCCTCGGCGCTCTCTGGCTCTTTCAGGTGGTCAACTACCTGGATCGTGTAGTCATCAGCTTTGCCGGCCCGTCGATTATGAAGTCGCTGGCCGTGGGTCCCAGTCAATTCGGTATCGTGCTCTCCTCTTTTGCGCTTGGGTATTTTCTCGCCCAGATTCCGGGCGGTTTTATTTCCGACCGCTGGGGAACGAAGTCGCTGCTGGTGATTGCGCCGCTCTTCTGGGCACTCTTTACGGGTATGACCGGGCTGGCCGCGACCGTCGCTGGGTTCGTGGCGGTACGCCTGTGCTTCGGGCTTGCGGAAGGAATCTCGAACGCGGCGTGCTGGAAGGTGCTGGGGGACTATTTCGCGCCTCATCAGAGGCCGGCTGCGGGGGCAATCTGGCTCACCGCGATCCCCTTGGCGCCCGCGATCGCGGGACCCCTGATGACTTTGCTGCTGAAGCGGTTCAACTGGCACGCGATGTTCTTTCTCCTGGTCATTCCCGCTGTTTTCGCGGCGCTGGTCAACTTTGTCGCCATTCCGGGGAGCGACGGCGCGAGCGCCCGACCGGTCGCTACCCCGACCGACAGCGCGGCTTCGCGAGCCGCATTGCGAGAGGCGTTCGGCTCCCCGAGTCTCTGGATCCTCGCGTTTTCCTACCTTTGCTACTTCATCGCGTATTGGGGATATGTGGGCTGGATGCCGAGCTACCTGGCACTGAGCAGGGGCTTGAACCTCAAGTCGGTCGGCCTGCTCGGAAGCATCCCGTTCTTCTGCGGGTTGGTCGGCTTGATGGTGGTTGGTGTGCTGGGCAGCACAGTGTTGAAGCGTCATCTGCCGCAGCTCACGGTGGCCTGTTATCTCTTCGCGGCCCTTTTCTTCTATATCGCGTATAGCTCGACCACGCTGCAGTTCTCGCTCGCCGGGCTGTCAGGTGCCGCGGCGTGTCTGTATGGAGCGCTCAGCTCCTTCGGCGGCATTGTGCTAGATCTTGCCCCGGTCAATAGCCGAGCTTCGTATTCGAGCGTCGTCACGGCGTTCGGGCAGGCCGGCGGTGTTATCGCACCGGCTGCCATCGGCTATCTTGTCGGCTCTTCAAAATCCTTCGTTGGCGGTTTTCTGCTGATGATCGGATCCGTTCTCGTGGCCGCCGTCTGTATCCTCGCCATCAGCCCTGCACTGTCCGCCAGCCGGCTCACCAATCAACTTTCCCCCGCCACCAATTCCTAGACCACCATCCGCACACGCCGGAGAAAGAGAAGATCCATGCAGAACGGGACCACCAAAAACGCGATCAGCAAAGTTACAGTGCTTGGTGCCGGCACGATGGGATCGCGCATCGCAGGTCACATTGCAAACGCGGGCATCCCCGTGGTGCTGCTTGACATGGTTCCTCCGGGCACCGCGGCGGATGCGCCCCCGGACGAGCGCAACAGATTCGTGCTTGCCGCCATGGACGCTCTCAAAAAATCTCGCCCCGCGGCCTTTTTTTCGCCGAGTAGCAGCAGCCTGATGACGATCGGCAACTTTGACGACGATCTCCCTCTGATCGCAGGCTGCGACTGGGTCATCGAGGTTGTCGCCGAAAAGCTGGAGATCAAACGAAATCTGCTGGCCCGGGTTCTCGAGCACCGCACACCCGGAACCATCCTCACCACCAATACCTCGGGCCTCCCGATTGCCGACATTGCTCAGGGCCTCGGCGGCGACGGCGGCGAGGAGTTCCGCCGGCATTGGTTCGGAACACACTTCTTCAACCCGCCGCGCTACATGCGCCTGCTCGAGATTATTCCCACGCCGGAAGCGGACCCCGCCGCGGTCGAAACGGTGGCCCACTTCTGCGATCAGCGGCTCGGCAAAGCCATCGTTGAATCCTTCGATCAGCCCAACTTCGTCGCCAACCGTATCGGCAACTTCTGCACGGGCAGCGCCATGCACCTGATGCAGAAGCAGGGTCTCACGGTAGAAGAAATCGACACGCTGACCGGAGCCCCGATCGGCTGGCCCAACACGGCTACCTTTCGTCTGGGAGACATGGTCGGTGTCGACGTGATGACGCAGGTCGCACAGAACTTCGCCGCCCAGGCTGCGCGCATCCAGGATGAACGCCTTGACCTTACCCCTGCTCCGTTCCTCAGCCGCATGCTCGAGAATAAGTGGTTTGGCGATAAGACCGGGCAGGGCTTTTACAAGAAGGCGGGCAAAGGTCCGGACGGCCGCGAGATGCTGCAGGTGCTCAATCTGGAAACCTTCGCGTATGGGCCTGCGACCCGGCCGACCTTCGCCCCGGTAGAGGCAGCCCGAAGCGCCAGATCCGCCGCCGGCCGCATTCCCCTGCTTCTCCACGCTGAGTTGAGCGGCGATCCGGCAGGTGACAAGGCCACGGCTTTCTACTGGCCGTATCTGACGGAACTCTTCACCTATTCTGCCAATCGGGTGTCGGCCACGGGGAACGAACCCGCTTCCAACATCGTGGCCATCGATCGCGCGATGAAGACCGGCTACAACTGGGAGCTCGGTCCATTTGAAATGATGGATGCTGCCGGGGTACGGACCACGATCGAAAAAATGCGCGAGCAACATCTTCCCATTGCCGCCAACGTCGAAAAGCTGCTCGCCTCCGGCAATGAGACCTGGTATAAGGACGACCCGTCCACGCCCTCCGGCAGGCAATACTTCGATCCGCTGACCGGAGTCTACAAGCCCGTGCCTGCAGCCGCGGGCATCACCTCCATTGCCACGGTGAAAAAGGCCAAGGGCATCTTCAGCAGAAATGACGGCGCCTCGCTGATTGACTTTGGCAATGGAGTAGGCATCATCGAGCTGCACACAAAGATGAATGCGGTCGACGACGACATCCTCAGCTTTCTCACCGAGACGCTTCATCCTGACTCGGCGGCTGTAAGGAATTTCACCTCGTTCGTGATCTCGGGCGACGCACCGAACTTTTCGGCGGGTGCGCACCTGGGCCGGTTCGTCGCCATGATCGAGAACAAGGACTGGACCCGGCTGAGCGCTCTCGGACGTGAGTTCCAGGGCGCAACCCAGGCCATCAAGTTCTGCCTCCGGCCCGTGGTCACCGCTCCCCATGGCATGACGCTGGGCGGCGGCGCGGAGATCGCCATGCACGGTGCTCTTCGTCAGGCCCACGCCGAGCTCTACATGGGACTGGTCGAAACCAGTGTCGGCATTATCCCGGGCGGCGGCGGCTGCAAGGAGCTTGTGCTCGCGGCGATCGAGCAAGCAGGCTCGGCTCGCGCGGACAGCATCGGCCTGATCGATGCGATGCAGAAGAGCTTCGAAATGGTGGCGAAGGCGACGATCTCCGCCTCCGCGGCCGACGCCCGCACGCTCGGCTACCTGAAGCCGGCGGATGGCGTCAGCATGAACCGGGAGCGCTTGCTGAGCGACGCCGCCGGGCGGGCTGCCGCGCTGGCTGCAAGCGGCTACACGGCCCCCGTGCCCCAGACCGCCGTGCCCGCGCCCGGAGCAAACATCCTCGCGAACCTCAAAATGTGGATTTATGTCATGGGTCAGGGAGGATTTCTCTCAGAGCACGACGTCAAGGTCGCGACCGTGCTCGCACATGCAATGGCTGGCGGCAACGTTACGCCCGGAACCCCCGTCACCGAGCAATACCTGCTTGACCTGGAACGCGAGGGCGGACTAGGTCTCTGCGGCGAGCCCCTGACCCTGGCCCGGATGCAGCACACCTTGAAGGTGGGCAAGCCGCTGCGGAACTAGATGTCCTACGCAGGGCTATCCGCTCATGAACAGAAAGACAGCAAGAGTACGCATCTGAGGAGAAAGAAATGAACGAAGTCGTGATTGCCTCCGCAGTCCGCACCGCGGTGGGCAAAGCACCACGCGGCACGCTGCGCACCACCCGTCCCGACGACCTTGCGGCCATCGCTATCAATGGAGCTCTGGCGCGTCTTCCGCAGCTCGATAAAGCCGAGATCGAGGACGTTATCCTTGGCTGCTCGGTGCCCGAAGCCGAACAGGGGATGAATGTGGCGAAGATCGCCGCTTTTCGCGCTGGCCTGCCCATCACCACCTGCGGAGTCACGGTGAATCGCTTTTGTTCTTCGGGCCTGCAGAGCATCGCAATGGCCGCCAATCAGATCGCAGTCGGAGCTGCGCAAGTCCTCATCGCCAGCGGCACGGAGAGCATGTCCTCTATGCCTTTTGGCGGCAATAAGACGTCGCTCAATCCTTGGCTGGTGGAGCACAATCCGGGCAGCTACCTACCCATGGGCCTCACCGCTGAGCGTGTCGCTAACCACTACGGCATCACGCGCGAGCAGATGGATCAGTTCGCCTACGAGTCGCACCAGAAGGCGCTTGCGGCGCAGCAAAGCGGACGCTTCGCCGATGAGATCGTGCCGGTCGAAGTCACCTCCGTTGCGCCGGAAGCCGGAGCAAGCAAGGGAGAGCTGCAGTCCAACAGCTTCGTTTCAACAAGGATGAAGGCCCGCGCGCGGATACCAGTCTTGAGGTACTTGGCAAACTGAAGCCTGCGTTCCACGCCAAAGGAACCGTGACTGCCGGCAACTCCTCGCAGACCTCCGATGGCGCCGCAGCGGCGGTGGTCATGTCGCGGGCCCGCGCCGACGCGCTCGGGATCAAGCCTATGGGACGCTTTCTAGGCTTTGCCACCGCGGGCTGCCCACCGGAAGAGATGGGCATCGGCCCGATCTTCGCCATTCCCAAAGTGCTCAAGATCCTTGGTCTTGAGCTCAGCCAGATCGACCTGTTCGAGTTGAACGAAGCCTTTGCTTCGCAATCACTCGCGGTCCTCAAAGTGTTGGGGATCGATCCTGCAAAAGTAAATCCCAACGGAGGCGCAATCGCCCTCGGCCATCCGCTGGGATGCACCGGAGCCAAGCTCACCGCGACGCTTCTGCGCGAGATGGCTCTTCGCGGGTCCCGGTACGGCATGGTAACGATGTGCGTCGGCGGCGGCATGGGTGCGGCGGGTGTCTATGAGTTGCTGAACTAAGCCAATCTTCTCTCACTCGTCACATAGCAAACAGTCCAGGAAAATTCATGATTCTGCAGAACAAGATCGCACTCGTAACCGGAGCCTCCAAGGGCATCGGAGCCTCTATCGCAAAACATCTCGCCGCGGCCGGCGCCACCGTCGTCGTCAACTACGCCACCAGCCAGGAGGGCGCGGACAGGGTCGTCTCCGCAATCCAGGCCGCGCAAGGTCAGGCCGTGGCACTCCAGGGAGACTTCTCGAAAGAAGAGGACATTGCACAGTCCTTCGCCTTTATCCAGAACACCTATGGCAAGCTCGACATCCTCGTCAACAACGCGGCTGTGTTCAAGTTCAACGCGCTTGAAACGATCAACGCCCAGGAGTTCCACCGTCACTTCGATCTCAACGTGCTGGGCCTGCTGCTGGCCACGCAGGCCGCGGTTCGGCTGATGGGTCCGGACGGCGGCTCCATCATCAACATCGGGTCAGTGGTTGCGTCCATGTCCCCGGCGCGGTCGTCCGTTTACGCCGGCACGAAAGGTGCGGTCGACTCCATCACCACCGCCCTCTCCAAGGAGCTTGGACCCCGCCGCATTCGCGTCAACAGCCTTGCCCCCGGGGGCGTTACCACCGAGGGCACCTCCAAACGCGCGGCCACGGCAGACACCTTCGCCGAATTCGTGCAGCGCACGCCGCTCGGCAGAATCGGTGAGCCTGAAGACATCGCAAAGATAGTCGTGTTTCTCGCCTCGCCGGACAGCTACTGGCTTACGGGTCAGCACATCCTGGCTGCGGGCGGGATGACCATGTAGACGCGAAGCTGGGGACCGCAAGCCGAGTCGCTCCCCAGCTGACGCGTCTTCACGAGTAGAGAACGTACCTCGCAACTGCTATCGAGCTGACCAGATCGGCCTGCGCTTCTCAAAGAAAGCCGCAACTCCTTCTTTCTGGTCTGCGGTCTCGCATAGCTCGCCGAAAATCCTCGTCTCCAGGCGCAACGCCTCGCTTGATGTCAGACTGGCGTTCTGGTGTACTGCGCGAAGTCAGGGCGCAATCGCGAGCGGTGCCTGTGCACTCACCGCCGTAGGAGCTCCATGAAGCCTGTCTGCAGCAAAGGTCATCCAGCGGACTCTAACCCTCGCGCAATGATCACGCGCATGATCTCATTGCTGCCTTCGAGGATTTGGTGCACCCGCAGGTCCCGGACGATCTTCTCGATGCCGTAGTCGCTCAGGTAGCCGTACCCGCCCAGCAGCTGCAGGGCATCGTTTGCCACGCGAAAACCGGCATCGGTCACATGGCGCTTGGCCATGGCGCAAAGCACGCCTGCCTTCGGGTCTCCAGCATCGAGCGCCGAGGCTGCGCGCCACAGGAATGTCTCCGCCACCTCGATGTCCGTCCAGAGATCAGCGAGCCGGAACTGCAGTGCCTGGAACTCGGAAAGCTTGCGGCCGAAAGCAGTGCGTTCCTCCATGTAAGCCCTGGCCTTGGCGAAGGCATCGCGTGCACCGCCGAGAGAGCATGCCGCGATATTCAGCCTTCCGCCATCGAGAGCCGACATGGCGATCTTGAAGCCGCTCCCCAGGGGTCCCAGCAGGTTTGCCTGCGGAACGCGAACTCCCTCCAACAGCACCTGCCGGGTTGGTTGATTCTTCCAGCCCATCTTTGACTCAGGCACACCGAACGAGAGGCCTGCGATGCCTTTCTCGACCAGGAACGCGGAGACGCCTTTCGGCCCTGGTTCGCCCGTGCGAGCCATCACGATGTAGAGATCCGCGGCTCCTGCGCCGGAAATGAATTGCTTTACCCCGTCCAGAACATAACAGCCGTCTTCCTGCCGTGCGCGGGTGGTCAGCGCGGCGGCGTCTGAGCCGCTGCCGGGTTCGGAAAGGCAGTACGCGCCCAGCCAGTCCAGCGTGCACAGCCGGGGCAGCAGCCGCGACCGTTGTTCCTCATTGCCAAACTTGTCGATCGCCCAGGCGACCATGTTGTGAACGGAAAGATAGCCCGCGGTCGAAGGACAACCGGCCGCCAGCCCGTCGTAGATGAGCACGGCGTCCAGCCGGCTCAAATTGCTGCCGCCGAACTCTTCCGCAACGCAGATGCCGCCCATCCCCAGCAGGGCTGCACTGCGCAACACCTCCACTGGAAAATGCTTGTCGTGGTCCCATTGCACTGCATGCGGCGCAAGCTCTTCCTTGCCGAAGTTGTTCGCCACATCCCGGATCGCACGTTGATCCAAGGTCAGTCCAAACGGATTGGGTACTCCCGGTGTTGCCATTTCTTCTCTCTCTTTCCGATGGCTTGTCTCGCTTTTCCATGGCGTGGTCAGCCCCGTTACACCTCTTGTCTTCAAGGGAAAACAGAGCTCATCCGTAGCTCGGAAACCGGGCCGAACGCTTCTCCAACAGCGCGCCCAGCCCTTCTTTGAAGTCGGCTGTCTGCAGGCTCGCCCGCATCTCCGCGTCCGCGATGGCGGCCGCTTCCGCCGACGTCTGCGAAGCTCCCTCGTACACCTGGCGGCGTATGATGGTGAGCGATCTGGGCGCAGCGATCGTTGCCAGTTCCTTTGCTCTTTGCTGCACCTCCTTCAAAAACGACGAGGCCTCGAAGACTGCGTCCACCAACCCGATCGCTTTTGATTCCTCCGCATCCATCATCTTCGAGAAGTACAGAAGCTCAAAGGCCTTCGCGGTGCCGACCAGCCGGGGCAGCGTCCAGGCCAGCCCATACTCCGCGACCAGCCCAAGCTTTGAGAAGACGGTTGAGAGCTTCGCCGTCGTGGACGCATAGCGCAGGTCGCAGCACAGCGCGAGCGCAAACCCCATTCCGACAGCGTGCCCGTTGATCGCAGCAAGGACAGGCTTTCGGAGAGTAGGCAGCTGCAGGTTGAACGGTATCGGCCAGCGCATCGGCTCATTCTCCTTTGCGGCATCGGCTGGACCTCCTGCGGGAAGGCTGATATCGCTGAGCAGGCCCAGGTCGGCTCCCGCACAGAATCCTTTTCCCGCGCCGGTAATCACAATCACACGCACTCCTGGATCGTCCGAGGCCATGCTGAGCGCGTGTTCCACTTCCAGACCCATCTGCATGGTCCAGGCATTCAATTTATCCGGGCGGTTCAGTGTCAGCGTAGCTACTTCTTCGGCGACCTCATAGAGAATATCCTTGTATGTCATACCATCACCTCGCGAAACATGCAGGCCCGTGCACACCCATGTTTATCATATCTGTATACATAAATCTCCTGGAGGGGTACCATGGCGATGGCTGGAACGCACCATGCTAAGGGACGACACGGGAGGAAAGACAGCCGCGATGAAGCTTGAGCAAATCAGCACAGTCGTGACCGGTGGTGCTTCCGGGCTTGGTGCGGCCACAGCCAGCGCTCTGGCCGCGGCCGGGGCCCGTGTCACACTGTTTGACCTGAATGAGGAGCTGGGACAGGCCCATGCCAGCTTCATCGGAGCGAAATTCATCCGCGTCGACGTCACGTGCGACCAAAGCGTGGACAGTGGCCTAGCTGCCGCCGAAGCCTGGCACGGCGTACCACGCATCCTTGTCAACTGCGCCGGCATCGTGGCGGCGGGCAAAACGGTCGGCCGAAATGCCATGCCGCACGAGATGAATTCCTTCCGGAAAGTGATCGAAGTGAACCTCTGCGGCACCTTCAACGTGATCTCCAGATTGGCGGCGCGTCTTAGTCAGGCGGAACCGGTTGGAGAAGAGCGGGGCGTCATCATCAACACTGCCAGTGTCGCCGCGTTCGACGGCCAGATAGGGCAGGCGGCCTATGCAGCTTCGAAGGGCGGCATCGTCGCCCTGACCCTGCCTGTGGCACGCGATCTCGCCAGCCTGGCGATCCGTGTGATGACCATTGCTCCCGGCATCTTCTGGACGCCCATGATGCATTCGCTCCCGCAGGCAACGCAAGATTCTCTCGGGCAGCAGGTGCCCTTCCCGAGCAGGCTCGGCAAGCCGGAAGAGTACGCCGCGCTGGTCATGAGCATCATCAGCAACCCTATGCTCAATGGGGAAACCATCCGGCTCGACGGTGCTATCCGCATGCCTCCCCGGTAGCGTCTCCATCACCAGTCCGCGGCAGATGACAAGCAGGAGGCTCCATGCCGGAAGCGTATATCGTTGCATCCCGCCGCACTGCCGGCGGAAGAAGGGGTGGAAAGCTCGCAGCCTGGCATCCTGCCGACATGGCCGCGGCTGTTCTCAACGCGCTGGTGGAAGACAGCCGGATCGACCCGGCCGCTATCGAAGACGTCATCCTGGGTTGCGTCAGCCAGGTGGGCGAGCAATCGTTCCACATCGGCCGCAACGCGGTAATGGCTTCAAAGCTGCCCGACAGCGTTCCCGCGGTCACCATTGATCGCCAGTGCGGGTCCTCGCAGCAGGCGATCCATTTTGCCGCTCAGGCCGTCATGTCAGGAACCCAGGATGTGGTCATTGCCGCGGGCGTTGAAAGCATGACCCGCGTTCCCATCGGCTCGCCTACGTTGCTCGCGGAAGAGAAAGCAATGGGAAGCGGACCTTGGAGCGCGGCCATCCGGGAACGTTATGGGGTTTCTACTTTCAGTCAATTCGAGGGCGCCCAAAGAGTGGCGGATAAGTATGGCCTCCCGCGGGAACAGCTGGATGCCTTTGCTCTTAGCAGTCATCAGAAGGCCTCGGAGGCATCCCGAAGCAGCGCCTTCCTGCCTGAGATCCTACCGCTTCCAATCCAATCCGCGGATGGACCAGCCAGCCATACGGTCGACGAAGGTATCCGTTTCGACGCATCCCTCGCTGCCATCGCCGCGGTGAAACCGTTGCTTCCCGGAGGAACAATAAGTGCCGCAAACTCAAGCCAGATCTGTGATGGCGCATCGGGCGCTTTGATCGTCAGCGAGAAAGCCTTACACACGTTCGGGCTGACTCCGCTGGCCAGGATTCACCAGCTCACGGTAACGGCGGGCGACCCGGTGATCATGTTGGAGGAGCCGATCCGTGCAACCAGAACGGCCTTGCGGCGCGCCGGGATGTCCATCGCTGACATCGACCTATATGAAGTGAACGAAGCTTTTGCCTCGATTCCTCTTGCATGGCTCCAGGAGTTGCAAGCGGACCCGAGCCGGCTCAACATTCATGGAGGCGCCATTGCTCTCGGGCATCCGCTGGGAGCTTCAGGCACCAAGCTCATGGCCACACTTCTCCACTCGCTACGCTCACGGGGGTTGCGCTACGGCTTACAAACGATGTGCGAGGGAGGCGGAATCGCAAACGTCACAATCGTCGAAGCACTCTGATCCGGACAGCTAGCCGCATCGGCAGCGCCGGTTGACGAGAAGACGTGCTTCCATGTAACCCGTCAGTACCAGCTTGCTGAGAGCGAACAGGAAGTGCGGACCTTAGTTGCTCAGGGAGAACAGTCGTGAACGAGAATGGTGCAGGGACGGAAACCTTTACGGACCGTGTGGCAATCGTCAGTGCCGTGCGGACGGCGGTAGGCAAGTTTCAGGGAGCGTTGAGTCACTTGTCTGCCACAGACTTGGGTTCGCAGGTTATTCGAGAAGCGGTAAGTCGAGCAGGGATCGATGCCGCGGTTGTGGACGAATGCATCATGGGATGCGTGCTGCCAGCCGGGCTGGGGCAAAATCCCGCACGCCAAGCAGCGCTCAAGGGCGGGTTGGACGAGCGGGTAGCTGCCCTTACCGTCAACATGGTGTGTGGAAGCGGCTTGAAGGCAGTGGCTCTCGCCGCTCAGGCCATTCAAGCTGGGGATGCGGAGATCGTAGTTGCCGGTGGGATGGAGTCGATGTCCAACGCACCTTACCTGCTGCCCCAAGCACGCCGTGGATTTCGTATGGGCGATGCAAAAATCGTCGATTCCATGGTGACAGATGGTCTGTGGTGCGCCTGCGACGATCAACACATGGGAATGACCGGAGAGTTGGTTGCGGAGCAGTATCAAATTACGCGTCAGCAACAAGATGCCTACGCCTTGGAATCGCACCGACGGGCTGCCGCCGCGCAACGAGAGGGCAAATTTAGTGCTGAGATTTTTCCTCTTCGCCTTGCCGGAAGGAAGGGTCCCGCGGTTCTCTTCGATGCAGATGAAAGCGTTCGGACAGATGCGTCGATGGAAGCACTGGCCGCTCTAAGGCCAGCCTTCAAGGAAGATGGAACAGTGACGGCCGGCAACGCTCCTGGCGTGAATGATGCAGCCGCGGCTCTGGTGTTGATGTCTTCCGAGAAGGCTGCTGAGATGGGTGTCCCTGTCCTCGCTACGATCGTGGCGCAGGCGCAGAGCGGAGTGGCGCCGCGCTGGGTCATGATGGCGCCGGTGAAGGGTGTGCAGAACGTGCTGCGAAAAGCACGCTGGACGAAGGAGGAAGTTGATCTGTTCGAATTGAACGAGGCCTTCAGCGTTCAGGCACTGGCAGTCACGAAAGAACTCGGTCTTGATCTCGCAAAGGTCAATGTGAACGGAGGCGCAGTCAGTATAGGGCATCCAATTGGCGCCAGCGGAGCAAGAGTCTTGGTCACCCTCATTCACGAGATGATGGATCGCAACGCTGCAAAAGGAGTTGCAGCGCTCTGTCTGGGTGGAGGCAACTCCGTTGCTCTCGCCGTGCAGCGATAGACCGAGTGCCCTGACACCTCCATCCTCTCTGCTGTCCTAAGGAGGACCGTCATCATAAGGTGGCCCTCTCACGAACCAGGGCCATCCGAGAATGTCAACTGCTTCGTCCCGCTAGCTGTTCGGGTCTATGCGGCGACTCAGGAGCTCTTAGGCCTTATAGAAAACTCCCGACCGAGCTATCGCGCAGTGACAGTGGGAATCAAGAGCGTGAGAGCCCCTGTCGGGAGCGCCCACGCTCCAGGGAAGCGTTTCAGGCTTGACTGCGGCGCGCTAGAACTTCATGTTTGTCAAATCCGCAAGCATTCCGGATCCGTTTGGCTCCCAACCCAGAGCCTTGCGCGTCCACTCGCTGGAGACAGGTACGTCGAGTGCCACAAAGTGCCCGAACGGACCAAAGTACTCGTTAGCATCTTCTGCAGCAATCGAGATCACCGGGATCTTGAGCCCTTTTCCGATAGCTTCGGCGATGTCACGCAGGGGCACTCCCTCTTCCTCTACGGCGTGATAAGTCGTCAAGCCTTGGCTGCCCTTCTCCACGGCAAGTCGGTACAGGCGGGCCACGTCCTTGAGCGGCCCCGCCGCCCAGCGGTTTGCACCATCTCCAACGTACGCTGAGACACCCTTGCTGCGTGCGATCTCAATCATATACGTCACCAGTCCTTGCTTGCGCGTGTCATGCACCTGCGGCAATCGCACAACGGCTACCTGTACGCCTTTCTCCGCGACCGCTTGGGCCGCCTGTTCGGGCCGGCGCGGAATGGACGGCATCAGCAAGGAGGCATCCGTTTCCTTGCGCACCTGGCCGGGCGCTCCACTAACACCCAGAACTCCGGAGGTGACCACCAGCAGCTTGCCCGGCTCCAACGCCGAACCTAAGACTTCGATTGCTCGCATCTCACCCTGCGAACTTTCGGCAAACTTTGTGAAGTCGTGGTTAAAAGCCAGGTTCACTACGGCATCCATACCCGTCGCTCCTCGACGAAGGCTGTCGAGATCCGTAAGGTCGCCGCGGTGTATCTCCGCTCCTGCGGTTTTCAGCTGCTCGGCACCGGCGTCACTCCGTGTGAATCCACGCACCTGGTGCCCCGCCTCTACGAGTTCCTTCACCAGTTCGGTCCCAATAAAGCCCGTCGCTCCTGTCACAAATACATGCATCGCTGTTCCTCCTGCTCTGGTAGAGGGCACAACCTGAGTCGTGCCGCGTGGATAGCGGCGTCTCCCGAAATAAGCGGAGACAGTCTCCGTAATAGACTATCGGAGCTCGTCTCCGGTTGCATATACTTTTGGGAGCCGGCCATATGGGAAAAAAGCAGCCAAGTCTCGCTCCACCGGCGCGGAAGCTTCGCGCCGATGCGCAACGTAACCGCGAGCGCATTCTTGAGAT
This sequence comes from uncultured Acidobacteriaceae bacterium, assembly GCA_964249905.1. GTDB lineage: Bacteria > Acidobacteriota > Terriglobia > Terriglobales > Acidobacteriaceae > Edaphobacter. Next base: position 25,296 of record CAXUEE010000001.1, on the reverse strand, counting down.
TGCAAAGCAAGTGTTCACCCGGCACGGAGCAGCCGCGAGTCTGGATGACATCGCCTCGCTGGCCGAGGTCGGTCCTGGAACGTTGTACCGTCATTTCCCGACGCGGGATGCCCTGATCGAGGCTGTGTATCGCAGCGAGGTCGAAAGGCTCGCCGCCGCTGCGCAACGCTTTGCCGAGACCATGCCGCCGCTCAAAGCACTGCGCACCTGGATGCTGCTCTTCGTCGATCACGTGTCCGAGAAAAAGCTGATCGTTCCCGCGATGGATACGGTGCCTGGCGGGTCCATGCGACTGATTGAAGGCTCACGCAATCTCGTTCACTCGGCGTTCCTCAGGTCCGTTAAGCGGGCCGTCGCCAGCGGCGATCTGTGCGCTGAAACCGATCCTGAAGACCTGGTCCGGGCACTTGTCGGCGTGTTCCACACTACGGCAGTTCCGGGATGGGAACAGAGCGCCCGGCGCATCGTGGACATCCTCATAGCCGGCTCGCGTCCTTCCGCCAGCAGACCGGATTCCTCCGGTGTGGTGGATCCCTCGCCCTCCGTTAAGAAGCGCAAACCGTAAACCAGCGTCTCCAGTCTCGTGTGGAACGAAAGCCTGGGGTGGTTACGAAGGCTGGCTTTGGACAGGCGACGGTGCTCGGGGGATCCGCATGGGTGGAGAGCTTACGGGGCAGGGGAAGGGAGGGGGTTGGCAGTGCGACTGGAAAGAGATATAGCCGAGTTACCAAAGGGAAGTTGAGTAACAAAGGGAAGTCGATCTAATGTCCTTCTTACAGGGTCCGCAGTGACCCGGCCGGACCAAACTTTGCACTATTTGAGGTACTTATGAAACATTGGCTCAATCTCTCTGCCTTTGCTCTTTCTGCTCTCACCCTCTCTCCCCATCCCGTTCACGCTCAGTTCTTAGTTACGGCTGGTTCGGCCTCCTCCGGAGTCATCGACGACCTTGGCACGCCGGGCAGTGTCCTGACGCTGAACACCAGCTCTGAAAATGTAGCGTTCAGTCCGAATGCCGTGTTCACACAAGGCTTCACCTTCACTTCGGGCTATGACGGGTTCGGCGGTCCAGTAGACTTCAGCATCTCCGATCCTTTTGAGGTCGGCTGCCTCCAATTTAATTACAACGTGACAGGCGTGATGGATGTTTCGCCGACAGCCGATCCTGACACAATCACGATCCTGGAGAGCCCGATGACGGTAGATGGCGTTACGTTCTCAGTGGAAGGCATCAGCTTTCAGGATGCGCCTCCGTTTCCGGGGGGAGTGACGACTGGAGAGCTCACGTTTGCCGAGGTGCCGGCTGCGGCTCCGGAGCCGAGTTCGTTGATGCTGCTGGGCACCGGGCTGGTGAGTGTCGCGGGTGCGGCGCGCCGGCGATTTCTGGGCGGGAGGTAATCTGAACGGTCTGTTCTCCCCAGTTTTGACGAGTGAAGCCCGGCTACCATGAGCCGGGCTTCATTCTGGCCGTAGTTTTGCTTCCGCTCAGAAATCTGAAAGACTAGCGGCATGAGCGCAACGATGGCGGCGACGAGAGTACTGACGGACAGGATCAACCGGATTGAGGTCTCGGCGACCATGGCGATTACGGCCGAGGCATTACGGCTGAAGGCGACCGGGATTGAGCTTTCGGACTTCGGTGCGGGCGAGCCGCACTTTGAAACGCCACAGCACATCAAGGACGCGGCGATCGAGGCGATCCAGAAGGGCTTTACGCGGTATACCGCGGTGGCGGGCGTCCCGGAGGTACGGAAGGCGATTGTCGCGCGGCATCAGGCGGACTTCGGCACCGATTACACGGTCGATGAGTGCGTGTTTACGACCGGCGGCAAACTGGCCCTGTTCAACGCGATGCAGGTGCTGGTGGACCACGGTGACGAGGTGATTCTCCCGGTGCCGTATTGGGTGTCGTTCAAGGACATTATTCAGTATGCAGGCGGGGTGGTGAAGTACGTCGAGACCGACGAGGGCGAAAACTTTCGGTTGACAGCGGCGATGATCGAGGCCGCAATGACGGAAAGGACGAAGGTGATCGTGCTGAATACGCCGAGCAATCCATCGGGGGCGGTGGTTGCGGCGGAGGACTTGGAAGCGATCGTTCGCCTGGCGCACCGGCGTGGAGTGTATGTTCTGCTCGATGAGTGCTATGTGTACCTCAACTTCGAAGGCAAGCCGGTGAGTGGGGCTTCCTTTACCGAGTGCAAGGAGCATGTGGTGGTGCTGGGTTCGCTCTCGAAGACATATGCGATGACGGGCTGGCGGGCGGGATTTGCGCTGGGGCCGAAGGCGATTATCGCGGCGATGAGCAAGCTGCAGTCGCAGTCGACAAGCAATGCGGCAAGCATGGTGCAGCGAGCGGCGATTGCGGCCGTCACCGGGCCGCAGCAGTGCGTGGCGGAGATGCGGGAGGAGTACATTCAGCTGCGGGACCGGATCCTCGAAGGGTTCAAGACGATCCCGGGGCTGACCTGCACGGTGCCTCAGGGTGCGTTTTACGTGTATCCGAACGTGAGCGCGTTTTTTGGCAAGAGCGGGCTTCGGACTGCGGGGGATGTGGCGGCGCGGCTTCTCAGCGAGGCGCACGTGGTGGTGGTGCCGGGTGAGGCATTCGGGACGGCGCAGCACATCCGGCTTTCCTATGCGGTGTCGGCGCGCGTAATTGACGAGGGCGTGGAGCGGATGCGCGCCTGGTTTGCGGGGCTTTAGTTTCATCGGCTGCTGCAGAAGTTCCTCTATGGGACTTTCGGTGTAGCGATCGCGGCGATTTTTTCGTCGGGAAACGGGGTGCGTTCCGCTACCATGAACCTCTATGGGCATGGATGGGATTCGGTTTGCGCCGGTGATTCTGGCCGGCGGGAGTGGAACAAGGTTCTGGCCGCGCAGCCGCAGAGCGCGGGCGAAGCAGGTGCTGGCGCTCGATGGCGAAGAGACGATGATTCAGCAAACGCTGAGCCGCCTGCTTCCCATCTCGAAGGCTGAGGACGTCTGGGTCGTGACCAACCAGTGGCTCGAGAGGACGGTCTGCGAGCAGATGCCCAAGCTCGAGCCCGATCATATTCTGAGTGAGCCGAAGCCGCGGAATACGGCTCCGGCGTGCGCGCTGATGGCATTTCTGTTGGAGAAGACGGATCCGGAAACTGTGATGGGAGTATTTCCGTCCGATCACGTTGTAACCAACAAGGCTCGGTTCGCGAAGGTGATCGAGGCAGGCGTTCGCCTGGCTGCGGCGGGCGAGAACATCGTCGTGCTGGGCGTTCCTCCCACCCGCATTGAGACCGGCTACGGGTACGTGGAGCAAGGGCAGGAACTTACGCCGGAGGCCGAGGACGCGGTTCCGGTGCGACGGGTGCGGCGCTTTCGCGAAAAGCCGGACCATACGACGGCGGAAAAATTCATCGCGGCGGGAAACTTCGCGTGGAACGGCGGGATTTTTCTATGGCGCGCACAGACGCTGGCCAACGCGGTGCGCGAACATGCGCCGGAGATGGCGCCCATCCTGGCGGCGATAGTCGCAGCTCACGGCACGCCCGAGTTCAGCCGGGTGTTCGCCGAAGAGTACCCGAAGTGCGAGAACATTTCCGTGGATTACGCGATCCTGGAGCCGCGCTCGCTGAAAGGCGAGGCACGCAACGGGATCTTCTGCCTGCCCGCAGATTTCGGCTGGAACGACCTGGGATCGTGGGCTTCGCTGCATGAGCATCTGGGCTCAAGCACCGAGCAGAACGTGCTGGACGGGCCAACCAACGGTCTGGCCGCGATCCAGTCCAAGGGCAATTACGTCTATGCGCCCGGCAAGATGGTGGCGCTCCTCGGCGTGGACGGGCTGGTCGTGGTCGAGACGCCGGACGCACTGCTGATCACGACCCGCGACCGGTCTCAGGATGTGAGCAAGATCGTAAAGCTGGTGCATGAAGGCATGGGCCGGGAGGAGTTGATCTAGTGGAGAGTCGTTGGAGTTTGGATGAGTGTGATTAAGTTTGGGACCGACGGCTGGCGAGGAATTATTGCGGACGACTTTACGCATGAGAATGTGCGGATAGCGGCGCGGGCGATTGCGCACTATGTGTTGGCCGAAGAGGACGCCGCGCGAGGCGTTTGCATTGGTTGGGATACGCGCTTCAAGTCGCAGGCCTTTGCGCGGGTGGTGGCGGAGGTGCTGGCCGGCGCAGGCATCCCGGTGCAACTTGCGGATCGGGTAACGCCGACTCCGGCGTTGAGCTTCGCCGTGCGCGGGCGTGGAGCGGCGGGGGGCGTGATGATCACGTCCAGCCACAATCCGCCGGAGTGGAACGGCGTGAAGTATAAGGCGAGCTATGGCGGGTCGGGCAAGCCGTCGATCATCGCTGCGATCGAGACGTATCTGGACAAGCCGCTGGCACAACAGGAGACTCCGGCGACCATCGACGAGGTGGACTTTAATCCGCCGTACATTGCAGCGATTGAGAGCTTTGTGGATCTGCCGGCGATTCAGGCTTCTGGGTATCGCTTCCTGATCGACTGCATGTATGGCGCGGGCCGGGGTGTGCTTGCCGGCATTTTTGTGAAGGCCGGGGTGCCGTTCGTGGAGATGCGGGCGGAGATCAATCCGGCGTTTCCTGGGATCAACCCGGAGCCAATTCTGCCGCATATTCGGGAGACCCAGAAGCGGGTAGTCGAGGAACGCTGCGTGGCTGGTCTGGTGACCGATGGCGATGCGGACCGGATCGGCGCGGTGGACGAGCATGGCAACGTGGTGGACGCGCATAAGATTTTCGCGATCCTGCTGAAGTGGCTGCTGGAGCGTAAGGGCTGGCCGGGTGAGGTGACGCGCGCCTTCAATACGACGCTGATGCTCGACCGGATCGCAGCCAAGCATGGGCGCAAGCTGCATGAGCATGGGATCGGCTTCAAGTATGTGTGCGACCTGATGCTGACCGAAGATATCCTGATCGGCGGCGAAGAGTCGGGCGGCGTGGGGATCAGCCGGCATCTGCCGGAGCGCGACGGCATGTTGAACAGCCTGCTGCTGGCGCAAGTCATGGCGGACGAAAAGAAGACCCTGGGCGAGCTGGTCGCCTCGCTGCAGGAGGAGTTCGGCGAGCATCAGTACGGACGCATTGACATGCACATCGACGAAGCTCTGAAGCAGAGTGCGATTGCCCGGGCTCGCGCAGTTGGGGTCGGGGAGTTCTTTGCCGGAATGGAAGTGGTGCGGGTTGAGACGCTGGACGGGATCAAGTTCTTTCTTGAGAACACAGTCTGCGCGGCGAACCCCAAGGGAGCAAAGACGTGGCTGCTGCTGCGGGCGAGCGGAACGGAGCCGCTGCTGCGGGTGTATTGCGAGAGCTGCTCGACGGAGGCCGTGGAGGCGGTGCTGAAGGCTGCGGAGGCGTTTGTGCTTGCGGGGTAGATCTGGTGAGAAAGAGAGAGCCGAGGAGCCAGCGAGCGCATCGGACAGAACAGTGGTGAGGAGACAATTTGATCGTTGAAATGAAGGGCTTGCTGTTCGATATGGATGGGGTGCTGATCAGCTCGATTGCCAGCGTGAATCGCTGCTGGCGGCGGTGGGCCGAGCACTACGGCGTGCCGGGATGGGAGACGTATACCATCCCTCACGGCGTGCGGGCGATGGACATCATGAAGTCGCTGCGCCCGGACTTTACGGCGGAGGACGCGGCGGTGGGTCTGCGCATGATTGAAGACATGGAGATTGCGGATACGGCCGATCTGAAGGTGCTGGCGGGTGTCCGGGAGCTGCTGGGATCGCTGCCGGCGGAGCGCTGGACAATCGTCACCTCTGCGACGCGCAGGCTGTTGCTGGGCCGGTTGAAAGCGGCCGACCTGCCCTATCCAGAAGAGTTGATTGCCGCGGACGACGTGGTACATGGAAAGCCGCATCCGGAGCCGTATCAAAAAGGCGCGGCAATGCTGGGGTTTACGTCCGGGCAGTGCGTGGTCGTGGAGGATGCGCCGACCGGCGTAGGAGCGGGAGTCGCTGCGGGAAGCCGGGTGATGGGGGTTCTCGGCACACACGCCGCGGAGGAGTTGTAC
>CAXUEE010000001.1:11027-19256 GCA_964249905.1 uncultured Acidobacteriaceae bacterium | reverse complement strand
GAGTTGTACGCCGCGGGTGCTGAGTGGGTCGTCGCCTCGCTGAGCGGGGTTACGGTGGTGGCGTCTGCGGACGGGCTGCGCATGCATTTTGGGGTCCTTGTCCGCTAGCTAGCGGGATCAAGGGATCTCCCGGTTGCGGAGGATGGTCTCTACGGCTCGAAGGTCCTCTTCCGTGTCTACGCCGACGGTGTCGTGCTCGGTTAGAGCAACATGCAGGCTGAGCCCGTTTTCGAGCATGCGCAGTTGCTCCAGACGCTCAGCGGTTTCGAGGGGGCTTGGTTGCCAGGCGCGGAAGAGATCCAGGGCGGCGGCCCGGTAGGCGTAAAGGCCGAGATGTTTGTAGATTGGGAACGCCGTCCTCTCGCGGTCGAAGGGGATCGTCGATCGTGAGAAGTAAAGCGCGCGGCCGTTCAGGGCGGTGACGACTTTGACGGTGTTCGGGTTGCCGATCTGGTCTGGGGGGCAGAGGACCTTCAACGTGGTGACATCGATCTGCGGCTGGGTGAACGGGGCGAGCAGGGCGGTGAGGTGTTCGGGGCGGAGGAGCGGTTCATCTCCCTGGATATTGACATAGATGTCCGCCGGGTGGCGTTGGGCGACAGCGTGCACGCGGTCGGAGCCGCTGGGCAGGTCTGGAGAGGTAAGCTCGACGGGCCAGCCGTGCTGGTGGCAGAGGTCGGCGACCTGGATGGCGTCCGTGGCGACGATAAGCTGGTCGAGCTGCGGGCAGGCGCGCGCGGCTTCGTAGACCCAGGCGAGCATGGGCCGGCCGGCGATCTCGCGAAGGACTTTGCCGGGAAGGCGTGTGGAGGCGAGACGCGCGGGGATAACGCCCAGGGTATGCAGGTTGGCCATCAGGAGCTTGTTCCAGGAGAGCGAGGAGCTGGATTGTGCGTTTGACCTCTGTTCCAGGGCCTCGTATCATCGGCAGTGTGCCCCAGGCGCCCGAGAGCTCGTGTGGGCGTCGAGTCTGGTGTCACCCCACCTCAAGGCGGTGTAGCTCAGATGGTTAGAGCGACGGACTCATAACCCGTAGGTCGACAGTTCGATTCTGTCCACCGCCACTAATTACACTCTTACCTCGTGTGCTTCTGATGTGTTGAGGTTAGAGCGGAGACGCCTGCAGATGGGCTTGTGGCTCCTTCGGTAAAATGCGGTAGCCGCGCATTCCGTAATAGATGATGAAAAAATAGCACACTAGCGGAAGTGCGAGGGAGTGATGGATCCCGAAGTGGTCCGCGCAATACCCCATCAAAACGGGGATGAAGGCGCCGCCGACGATGCCTTGCACGAGTAGACCGGCTCCGCGGCCGGTAAGCGGGCCAAGCTCCGCGACGGCAAGGGTAAAGATGGTGGGGAACATGATGGAGTTAAACAGGCCTACGGCGAGGATGGTGATTTCCGCGAAGCGTCCTGTGCCGAGCAGGGAACCGAGCACCATGAGCGCCGCGCCCACGCCGCTGAACGCCAGCAGGGTGGAGGACGACATGCGCTGCATCAGAGCCGAGCCGAGCAAACGCCCGACCATCATGCCGCCCCAGTAGAACATGACGAGCTTTGCACCTTGCTCGAGTGCGATCCCCGCAATGGTCGGGTCGGCCAGGTATTTGACCATGTAGCTGCCGAGCGAGACCTCCGCTCCCACGTAGATGAAGATAGCCAGGGCGCCCAGATAGAGGTGCGGATGATCCCAGATGCTTTCCTTGTCGACGTCCATATCACCGGGGCGGAAGTCACGGGTGAGCTCAAGACGGGGGAAGCGGTAGAGTGCGATCGCAATGGCGAGGACGATCAGAACTCCAGCCACGATCACGTACGGGAGCTTGACGACTGCCGCCTGCTGCGCGGGCGTGAGCGCGGCCGCTCCGGCATGTTTTGACGCTGCGGCGGCACCGCCCAGAATGAGGATGCCCCCAAAAAGGAGCGCAAGAGTGTCCCCCAGGGTGTTGAAGGCCTGAGTCAGGTTCAGGCGGCTGGACGCCGTCTCCGGGGGGCCCAGGATAGTGACATAGGGATTGGCCGCGACCTGCAGAACGGTGACCCCGGCGGCGAGCACGACCTGCGCGCCGAGAAAGAAAGGGTACGAGGCCAGGCTGGCCGCGGGAAGAAAAAGAAGTGCTCCGACGCCCATCGTGATCAGGCCGACCACCATGCTGCGCTGGTAACCGACCCACTCCACCAGCTTGCCGGCCGGCTGCGCGAAGATGAAATAGGAGCTGAAGAAGGCAAGCTGGATGAGTGAGGATTGCAGGTACGAAAGAGTGAAAGCAGTCTGCAGGTGCGGGATCAACGCATCGTTCAGCACGGTGCAGAAGCCCCAGATAAAGAAGAGCGTGGTGACCATGGCCATGGCGCTGTAGTTTGTTGCGCCTACGGCGCTTCCGGAGTTGCCTGTCCTGTCTGCACCTGGAACCATCATGATTGTGTATTGTCCTTGCTTCAAACGCGCCTCACGATGCTACATCATAAGCAGAAGCTTTGGCCCGGCGTGAATGCTGGGGTCTCATCTGATTGCGAGAGGCGGATGAGGCTTGCTCTTTGAGGTCAGCTTGACCGCTCCTGAACAGGAGCTCTGGATGGGCTGGAAGTTCCGATTTGGCTGAAGGCTTACCTGCCCTGAGTCAGTCGCCGTCACGCCTCGTACACTGGCTGCTACTTCTCTTAATAGGTTTCTCAGAAGCTAGACGGTGTAGCTGTCTGACAAGACAGATGCAGATCCTCCGCCTTTGGCGAAGGATGACAATCTGTCCTCGAAAAACATAGCTGAAAGCAAAAAGAATTCAAAAGCTTACGTAATAAAGATATTTATCTTTGTAAGAACCCTGTGTTTCACCTAACAGCCTTAGGCTGGCGCCATCAGCTTCCAGCTTGCGCAAAAGCCAATCTTCTGGGAAATCGTACTCACCCAGTACGAAAAATCTTCGGTGCGTCTTGATAAAGGCGGAGTAAGTCGAAACATTGGCTCGCATCGGGAAGAATTCCTTCTCCATTTGCATACCTTCGAAAATACTCGCATGCGCGTACTGGCGGGAGGCTTCCGGATCAGTGAGATAGAAGACTCGCTTGAGCATGGCGGCGTTTTCCCGGTGATCCATCTCCAGGAACGTAAGTCCACTCGCATCGACAAAAGGCAGCGTGGGATCGAGTTTCTCGCTGAGTTGACAGGCCTGGCACAACACCGGCTGTGGCTCGGTGCGAGTGAAGATCGGCTTGTGCAGCAGCGCGCCTGCGGCCGCGCTTAGTTGACCGGACACGGCGAAGGCAACACTGAGGCACACCAGGGCAGCGCGGGTGTCGCGCGTCGTCCAAGCGGCCAGCAGAATGGCAGCGATCACACATAAGCCGACGTTGCCGGCCGTGGCATACCGTACGAAGAAAGCGGAGTGCGACCGGATCAGCATCAGGAGCACGACGAAGGGGATCGTAAAGAAAAGACCGACGGAAAGCCACTCCGGCCCGGTAAGATATCGTGCTAACCTCCCCCGGAAAGTATTGCGACCACAGAGCAAGAGGAGGATCACTCCGGTAAGAAGAATCGTTCTCACATCGGCCTCCACCCATGTGTTATAGAACTGGAAGAGCGTACCCACGCGGGGCTGGAAGGCCGCCGGAAAGATTGCCTGATGGTGTGCGCGCAGCTGCGGCAGGTAGGTTACCGTGCAGACCAGGGGCGCCCCCCAGGCTGCGACCAGCCACCCGTCCACCTTGCGCCGGTGCGCGCTTCGAGCGGCTTCGGCAAGGGCCAGGGCAGCCCAGACGAAGACACTGAAGATGTGCGTCAGCAGCAGTCCGCATCCGGCTGATGCCAGCAGAAGAGCAAAGCCTCTGCGTTCCCGCGCGCGTTGCCATGCGAGTAAGGACAAGGCGGTAAACCCGAGCAGCAGGCCGTACGGCCGGGCCTCAATCGCCAGGGCACCCGGCGCGCCCGCGTACAGAAGACCGGCTGCAAGCAGGCCGTAGAGAGTACCTGCGCGGTGGCGCACGAAGAGATACAAGGACAGCATCGCCAAGAGAAAACCGGCGATTTCTGGAAGCCGGCAGCTCAGCGTGTTCACTCCGAAGAGTAGATAACTCACTCGCGTGGCGAGGTATGACAGGGGCGGATTGAGATCAATCAGCCGGATCTCGCTGAGCAGAGCCGAGAGCGTGCGGGCCTGAGCGATGTAAAAGGTGAACAGCTCGTCATGCCAGAGAGGCTTGTCGAGGGAATTGCCGAGCATGCCTGGAAGCGTGGCACAAAGAAGAAGCAGAAAAGAGAGCAGCGGGTGAGAGTCAAGGAAGGTAGCAAGCTGCAACAGAAGTGAGGCAATCTCCGTGCGAAGGCGAACGAGACGCTTCGAAGGCGCGCGAAGCCGAGCAGGTGCGAGGGGAGCATCCTGTTCTAAGGGAGTGACACTGCTGGAGTCCATAGGGAGGTAAGAAGTAGTCCAGTTCGGGGAACCATGCCAGGCAAGCAGCTTAATCAGAACAAATCCAGCTCCATCCTCGGTGCCTTGCAGCACCCGGCTAAGTTCGCCGCCGATCACCCCTCCAGATTAACAGATACGACGTTGGATAGGAGTTATTCCGGGTGAAGAAGAGTGCCGGCGCGGCCGGACTCATCGCCTGGTGCGTCTCACCCGGTGCGATCTCCACTCCCTCCCCCGGACCAGCCGTCATGGCATCCCCTTCTACTTCGAGCGTCAGCTCCCCTCCCGATGACGATGCCGGCGCTCACTCGTCCCCCGGCGGTATGCATTTTCTGATGACGGACAGGTCGTTGCTGCGTACCAGCCACCAGCCGTCGCATTCCGCGCCCAGCGATAATGCTCCGCCTCTGCCCGTGAAACCGGCCGCATCACTGCACCCGGCTGTGCCGATAGCCGGCCTCGGTCAGTGCGGTCAGCAACTCCGTCACCTGCTCCCGCCCGCGCGTCTCTAGGGTGATGTCGATCGCTGTGTCGCCCAGGTTCACACCATAGTACGCACGGTTGTAGAGCGTGTTGACGATGTTGACCCGGTGTCCCGCGATCAGCCGGGTCAGCTCTGCCAGCGCACCTGGCTTGTCCAGGAGGTGAATGCGCAGGAGAATCATGCGCCCGTCCTGCACCAGTCCGCGCTCGATGATCCGCGCCAGCAACGTGACGTCGATATTTCCGCCGCAGACCAGAACGCCCGTCTTGACGCCGCGCCGGTTCGCGAGCGAAGTCTTGCCCTGCAAGAGCGCGGCCAGGGCCGCCGCACCCGCTCCCTCGGCCAGCGTCTTTTCCCGCTCCAGCAGCACCAGGATGGCCGAAGCGATCTCGTCTTCATCGACGGTCACGATCTCGTCCACGTAACGCTCCACGACCGGATAGGTCAGCGTTCCTGCCTGCCGCACGGCAATTCCGTCCGCAATCGTGGTCGCCGCGCCGATGGCCACCGGTCCGCCCTTCCCGATCGCCTCCACCATGCTCGGCAACCGCGAAGTTTGCACGCCGATCACCCGCACCTCCGGTTGCCCGTGGCGCGCGCACGTCTCTTTGATGGCGCAGGCTACGCCGCCGATCAGACCTCCGCCCCCGATCGGCACGATGACGGCTTCGAGGCCTGCGATCTGCTCCAGCATTTCGAGCCCGATCGTCCCCTGACCGGCCATCACTGCCCGGTCGTCGAACGGGTGCAGGAAGACCATGCCTTCGCTCTCGCAGCGGCGGATCGCCTCCGTATAGGCTTCGTCATAGTTGCCCCCGTGCAGCACCACCTCCGCCCCGAACTCGCGCGTGGCCGTTACCTTCACCAGCGGCGTCGCGAGCGGCATCACGATCAGCGACCGCACCCCCAGCCGGGTCGCATGGTAGGCCACTCCTTGCGCGTGATTGCCCGCGCTGGCCGCCACAACTCCCCGCCGCGCCTCAGCGTCGGTCAGCAGCGACAGCCGGTTCAGCGCTCCGCGCTCCTTGAAGCTCCCCGTCATCTGCAGATTTTCGAGCTTCAGAAAGACCTGTTGCCCGGTCAGCTTCGACAACATCTCCGACCGCGGACAGGGCGAGTAGTAGACGTGCTCCCGCACCCGCTCGCGAGCCGCTAGCACATCCTCAAGCCCGATCGCCAACTCCTCACCCATCCTTCCAGCCTAACCCGGATGCCGCGAGGGGAGGCGAGGGGAGGCGAGGACACAACCTGTCTTCCCCCGCTCCACTCCTAGCCCAACATGAACCCCCGCCTGCTCCTGCTCGCAGCTGCTCTTACGCCGGCTGCAGCTGCCTTTGCCCAGTCCTCGCCCCAGTCTTTCACCGACCAGCCCATCGGCCATCTCGAAACGGTGGCCACGTTTCCCGGTCCGATGCCCGAGGGGGTTACCGTTTCCCGCACCCGCACCCATCGGATCTTCGTGAACTTCGCCCGCTGGGGCGACGACATCCCCTTTACCGTCGCCGAGATCGTTCAGGGCAAAGCCGTCGCCTACCCTAACGCTGAGGTCAACAACTGGCCCGGCCGCTCCCTGCCCAATCCCAACGCCTTCGCGGATGAGCGCATCAACCAGACCCACTTTGTGAGTGTTCAGTCCGTGGTCGTCGATGCCGCGGACCACCTCTGGGTTCTGGATACGGGTGCTCCCAAGCTCAGGAACATCGTCCCTGGCGGACCCAAGCTGGTTTGCATCGACCTTGCGACCAACAAGATTCTTCGGACCATCCTGATCACGCCGGAGAGCGCCGGCACAAATACGTACCTCAACGATGTTCGCTTCGACCTCAGCGTTGGGGAGAGTGGCGCGCAGGATCCGCAGACAATGGTCGGCAGCCGTCCCGCGCCGAACCCGAACGCTCCGCCGAAAGATGCCATGCACCCCACTGCTGAACGCTCTCCCGGCACGGATCCTAATCCGGTGTCCATCCGCGGGACTGCCTACATCACCGACTCCTCTGCGGAGGGCCCAAACGCGCTAATCGTCGTGGACCTTGCAACCGGCCACAGCATGCGCCGCCTCAACCAGCACTCGAGCGTCCTGGCTGAGGATCAGTTCCTGATGTTTGCCGAGGGCCGCCCCGTCTACCAGACCACACCCGGCTATCCGCCCAAAGCGGTCAACTTTGCCGCCGATGGAATCGCTATCTCCGCCGATGGCAAGACGCTTTACTATTGCCCGATCAACGGCACGAAGCTCTACGCCGTCTCGACAGACGTGCTGCGTGACAAGAGCAAGTCCGACGCGCAAGTAGTGGCGACGGTTCGCATCGTCACGGGCAAGATGCCTTCGGATGGTTTGGAGTCGGACAGCGCCGGCAACGTCTACATGACCGACCCCGTCACTGACTCGATCCACCGCTGGAGCCCGGCGACCGGGTTGACCGAAACCCTGATCCACGATCCCCACCTGCTGTGGCCCGACACCATGAGCCTGGCCGACGACGGGTACCTGTATGTCACCAGCAATCAACTCCACCGGCAGCCCACAATGCACGATGGCCAGGATCTTCGCCAGCGCCCGTACCAGCTTTTCCGCGTCAAGGTGGATGCCAAACCCGTCCGCCTGCAGTAGCTGCGGCGAGCAAAGAGCGGGGTGGGAGTACGATCTCTCACCCCGCAACGCTTGCCGCTTGGAGCTTAGCGCTTCACCGTCTCTGTCGAGACTTCTACGGTTTCGACCTTCTCAGCCATGTCCTTCGGCAAGTCCCGCGTATCGATCGAGGCGGACTCGTCGTTGTTTCGTTTCTCTGCTGGAGCATCCTTCAGCTTGGCATCTTCTGCTGTCTCGACGCTTGCCGGGTGGTTCGTGATCCCTTCTGGTTCGCTCATCGTCGTTCTCCTTTGCGGGTCAGATGCGTAACGCAGCCCACACCGCCGCCACCTTGCCGCGTAGCTCCTCGAGTGATCCGGCATTGCTGACGAGGAAATTGACATCTTTTCTTTTCTCTTCATCGGGGATCATCTGCGCCAGCCGCCGCCGCGCTTCCGCTTCCAGCCCCAGCCTGTCCCCGCCTCCGGACCTGGCCACAAAGCGGGTTACTTTGAGCGCCTCCGGAGCGGTGACGAGGATCATACGGTCAAAGCGTTCTCGCCACCCGCTCCCGTGCGCCGTCTCGAAGATCAAGGCCGATTCCACGACCACCACGGCCGTTGGGTTCCGCGCAAAAATCCCTTCGGCCAGCTCCCCTTGCCGCGCGATCGTAGCGGGATGCACGATCGCGTTCAGCTCTTCGACGCGGCCGCCCGCAAAGGCGAGCCGTGCCAGGGCGGCGCGATCGAGCGTTTCGTCCTCGAGTA
>CAXUEE010000001.1:7752-11017 GCA_964249905.1 uncultured Acidobacteriaceae bacterium | reverse complement strand
GCTTCGCCGCTTTCACGGTGTTGGCCATCAGCATCGCGATGGTCAGCGCACCCACCCCGCCGGGCACCGGGGTGTACGCGCTCGCTGCCCGGTACGCCGCCGGATGCACGTCGCCCACGACCACGCTGCCGCGTTTGCTGAAGGTCGTTCGCCGCGCCGGGTCATCGCCGAAGAACTCAACGAATTTGCGCTCATCCGTCACCCGGTTGATGCCGACGTCGATCACCACCGCCCCGGGCCGCACCATGTCCTCGGTCACAAACCCCGGGCGGCCGATCGCCGCGACCAGGATCTCCGCCCGCTGCGTGTAGCTGGCCAGATCCGCCGTCCGGCTGTGGCAGACGGTCACCGTCGCCGACGCGTTCAGGAGCAGCATGGCCATGGGTTTGCCGACGATGTCGCTGCGTCCCAGCACCACCGCGTCTTTGCCGGCAACCTCGATGCCGCGACGCCGGAGCATCTCCATGACGCCTGCCGGTGTACAGGGCTCGAGCCCGGCCTGCCCGCTCTGGAGCCGGCCTACGTTGATTGGGTGAAATCCATCCACGTCCTTTTCGGGAGCCACGGCCTCGAGCAGCCGCTTGGTCTCGACGTGCGCCGGCAGCGGCAACTGGATCAGGATCCCGTCGATCTCGTCCCGCCCGTTGAGCTCCGCCACCATGGCCAGGAGCTCGTCCGTGGTGACGCTTTCTGGCGGCGTCCGCATCTCGCTCGCGATGCCCAGCTCGCCGCACGTCTTCACCTTGCTGCGGACATAGATCTCGCTCGCGGCAACGTTGCCGACCAGGATCACGGCCAGGCCCGGCGTCACTCCCTGCCCGGCGAGCGCCCGGATCTCCGCCGCAACCTCCGCTTTGATCTCCGCCGCGATCGCGACTCCGTCCAGCACCTCTGGCATGCACGTCCCTCCAGGTTGATGGGATGCATTCCGCTCCCCAAACTTCCGTCTCAGATGTACTCTCGTACCACGCCCATGATTGCCTCCGCCGTGTCCGCTCAACACGAAGCTGTCCAGACCGCCGCCGCTCCGCTCAGGACCAAATCGCACTACGAGATCCTGGACGGCCTGCGCGGCGTCGCGGCCCTCATGGTCGTCATCTTTCACACGTTCGAAGCTTACGCCGACGAGAACCGCTTCAAGCAGATCATCAACCACGGCTACCTTGCCGTTGACTTCTTCTTTCTGCTTTCAGGCTTCGTGGTGGCGTACGCCTACGATGACCGCTGGAGTGACCGCTTAAATAATCGCTTGATTGATCGCTTGGGTGGGATGAGCCTGGGCGACTTTTTCAAGCGCCGCCTCATCCGCCTGCAACCCATGGTGGTGTTTGGCAACGTTGTGGGAGCTGCCCTTTTCTATCTCCAGAGCGGCCCGGTGTTCCCGCTGATCGCACACACACCCGTGTGGAAGATGTTGATCGTCATGCTCGTCGGCTTCACCATGCTGCCGCTGCTGCCTTCGATGGACATCCGCGGCTGGCAGGAGATGCACCCTTTGGACGGCCCTGCGTGGTCGCTCTTCTTTGAGTATCTTGCCAACATCTTCTATGCACTGGGGCTGCGCAAGCTGTCGAAACGCGCCCTCGGCGTCTTTGTTTTTCTTTCCGGGCTTTTTCTGCTCCAATACACGCTTTTTGGCGGGCGCGGGGATGTGATCGGCGGCTGGGCGGTCAACTCCAAGCAGATGCACATCGGCTTTGTCCGTATGCTCTACCCGTTCTTCGCCGGCATCCTCTTGATGCGTCTGGGCAAGCGCATCCACATACGGCACACTTTCCTGGTCTGCAGCCTCTTGCTGATCGTGAGCTTTTCCCTGCCGCGCTTCGGCAGCCCCACGCATCTCTGGATCAACGGCCTGTACGAGTCCTTCTGCATCCTGATTCTGTTTCCCCTGGTGGTCGCCCTCGGCGCCGGCGACCGGGTGACCAGCCCGGCCACGACGCGGGTCTGCAAGTTCCTCGGCGACCTCTCCTACCCGCTCTACATCACGCACTACCCGTTGATTTACGTCTACACGGCTTATGTGATTCAGCGGAAGACGCCGGCCCCCCAAGGCGCGCTGTGGGGAGCTCTGCTGCTGCTGACAGCCGTGACGCTTGCCTACGCCGCGCTGAAGATATATGACGAGCCGCTGCGCCGCTTCCTGCAGCGGCGATGGCTGCCGAGGACGGTGTAGCGCGCCTGGCGAGAAAGTTAGACTTTGGTTTCGGTACGCCGGACGTCGCCGCCGTGCCAGAGATCGCTGAAGAGGCCGTTCCACGTCTCGGAGACGACGATGCTGTCCGCGGGATTGGCACGGTTGTACCGGACCTGGACCGGGTAGTCGGGGCGCAGCTTTCCGACCAGTGAGGCGAGCGTGGAGACGTCCTGCGACCGCTGGTAGGTGACTCCGCCGATCCGGTACTGGTAGATGACGGCGCGCGGTTCGGCATCGGAAGGTGCGGCGGCGATGAGCGAGCCATCGACGATGCGGCCATACTCGGTGAGGTGGTGCCGCCGTTGCGCTTCCAGTTCCTCGGGCGAGGGCGGTTCCTTGCGCAGGGCTCTTTGGAGCACGACGAAGGCCAGGGCGCTGGCGCCTGCTGCCACGGTCCCCAGGACGACCCAGTGCCGCGCCACATGAGATGAAAAGAGCATTGCTCCCAAGCGTACTGGAAAAGACTGCACCATATAAGTTGCAAGCCGGATTCAGACCACCGCCTGTCCACAGCGAATCCAGAATACCGGTTCTTTGTGGGTGAGGCGATCCAGCTCCGATTGGACGCTCGCTGGGCTGGTTTGATTACGGTCTGAGGCCACTTGCCGACAGCCGCGGTTTATACTGAGGAGTGCCCAGACGTTCCACTCTCCCTTCATACCCTAAGGCGCAAGGCCAGCCGCTGGATCTCGGCGAAGGCCGACGGATCCGATCGACCACCGTCCTGTGTGTGCGCCGCGGCGACCGTGTAGTGATGGCCGCCGACGGCCAGGTGTCGCTTGGCGCCACCGTGATGAAGGGCTCGGCGAAGAAGATCCGGCGGCTCTACAATGACAAGGTGCTGGCCGGGTTTGCGGGCTCGACCGCGGATGCCTTTTCGCTGTTCAGTCGGTTTGAATCGAAGCTCGAGCAGTACGCCGGCAACCTGAACCGGGCGGCGGTGGAGCTGGCCAAGGACTGGCGGACGGACAAAATGCTGCGTCAGCTGGAGGCGCTCCTGATCGTTGCCGACCCGCAGACCACACTCATGCTCTCAGGCACGGGCGATGTGATTGAGCCGGATGTGAC
>CAXUEE010000001.1:917-7742 GCA_964249905.1 uncultured Acidobacteriaceae bacterium | reverse complement strand
GGGCGGCAGCTATGCGCTGGCAGCCGCGCGGGCGCTGCTTGAGAATACAGAACTCTCCGCCCGCGAGATTGCCGAGAAGGCGATGCGGATCGCCGGCGAGATCTGTATCTATACCAACGACCACGTCACGTTTGAAGAGCTGGCGACGAGCTGAATCAAAGCAAGGAGCACCATGGCAATCTTTCTTCCAGGTACGGCCGAAGATCAGGCATTGGCCCTCGATGATTTGACCCCACGCGAGATTGTGGCGGAGCTTGACAAGTACGTCGTCGGCCAGCATGCGGCTAAGCGGGCTGTGGCCATCGCCCTGCGGAACCGGATGCGTCGGCAGAAGCTCGCGCCGGAGCTGGCCGAGGACATCATGCCGAAGAACATCATCATGATTGGTCCGACGGGCGTGGGGAAAACCGAGATCGCACGGCGCTTGGCGAAGCTGACCAACTCGCCTTTCCTGAAGGTGGAGGCGAGCAAGTTTACCGAGGTCGGCTACGTGGGCCGCGACGTGGAGTCGATCGTGCGCGACCTGGTCGAGATTGCGATCGACCTTGTGCGCGAAGAAAAGCTCGAAGACGTGGAAGATAAAGCCGAGCTGAATGCAGAGGATCGGCTGCTCGACCTGCTGTTGCCGCCTACGCCGGGCGCAGCGACAGCAGCGAACGCCGCGGCGGCGACCGAGGTGCCGGGAACCAATGTGATCCAGCTGCCGGCCTCGATGGATACGACGGCGGCCTCGGCGCCGGAGAAGGGACCCGAGCAGACGAGCCGGCCTGAAACCAGCCAGGAGCGCACCCGCGAGAAGCTGCGTGCGCAGTTCCGCGAGGGCAAGCTCGACGATCGCATGGTCGAGCTCGATGTGCGCGACCGCAACCAGCCCTCCTTTGAGTTCATCGCCGCACCGGGGCAGGACGAGTCCGACATGAGCCTCAAAGACGTCTTGCCGGGGCTGTTTGGGCAGCGCACCAAAAAGCGCAAGATGAAGGTCGCCGAAGCCTTCGAGTACCTGATTCAGGAAGAAGAGGGCCGCCTCATCGACATGGACCAGGTCACGCGGCTGGCCGTCGAGCGCGTCGAGGACTCGGGGATCGTCTTCCTGGACGAGATCGACAAAATTGCCGGGCGCGAGGGTGGCCACGGCCCCGATGTCTCGCGTGAGGGCGTGCAGCGCGATATCCTGCCGATCGTCGAAGGCACCACGGTAAATACCAAATACGGCATGGTCTCGACCGACCACATTCTCTTCATCGCGGCCGGGGCCTTCCACGTCTCGAAGCCGTCGGACCTGATTCCCGAATTGCAGGGCCGCTTTCCGATCCGGGTCGAGCTGCAGTCGCTCACGGTGGGCGATTTTGTACGTATCTTGACGGAACCGAAGTCGTCGCTGGTCAAGCAGTCTACGGCGCTGCTGGAGACTGAGGGCCTCAAGCTGGAGTTCACGCCTGAGGCGCTTTCCGAGATGGCCGAGTTCGCCTTCAAGGTGAACGAGACGACGGAGAACATCGGCGCGCGGCGGCTGCACACGATCATGGAACGCGTGCTCGATGAGATCAGCTTTCAGGCTCCGGACCTGATGAAGACGTCGCGCACGGAGACTTCGCAAGAGGGCGTTGTCGGGGAGATCGCCGCTTCCGCGCCGCTGGGCGTGCCGAGCGGGACGGCCTCCGCGCCGCTGCCGGTAATTGAGCGGCGCAAGGACGATGGGACGACGGAAAAGGTGATCGTGGTCGACCCGGAGTATGTGCGCCAGCAGGTGGCCGGGATTGTGAAGAACCAGGACCTGAGCCGCTATATTCTTTAGGAAGCGGCACCCACGTGTTTGTGCATGGAGAGTATCTCGACCACACTTTCCTAACTGAGCCGGAGCCTCTGGATTTTTGGCTCAGGTGATTGTGGATGGGGACACGCTTGAGTTTCGCGATGTAGCCATCTTCTGCGGAAAGGGAAGTGCACGCGTTCCGGTCGGAGTTGGCGCTCTGCTCCGGCTCCTACGAGAGGTCGAGAAGCTGGTACGCGACAGCGGGTACAAACATCTGGTTATTACTGGTGATCGGCACACGGGCTCAAGTCCGAACCGGGATGTCCTGCTAAGGAGAAAGCTGCGATGATTTACATTGGTCCGTTCAACGTAAAACCATCCATCGCGGAGCATACCCGGACGCTATTGGAATCAGCCGACGGTGTGCAAGCAGCGATTGCATTCCTTCGTGAGCAAGGCGAGAGCAAGATTGGAAGTATTCGAGCCCTGGTCGCAGTCGGTGGCATGACCCTGCGTGAAGCAAAGCGAGTGGTCCACTGCAGTGCAACGTGGCGAGACAAGCAGAGCGCAGACGAAGCTTTGCACCAATCCCTTGAAGAAACGCTACAACTCATCCAGGCTACTGATAGCGAAGCTGCTTTGCAGCTAGCACGAGCCCGCTAGCTAGCCAGGACCTCGGGTGAGAGATCCCCTGCGCGGATCGGCAGTTTACGAAGGCGCACTCCCGATGCGTGAAAGATCGCGTTGGCAATCGCGGCATTGACTCCGGTCACGCCAAGCTCCCCGACGCCCTTGATCCCCAGCGGATTGATCAGCTTGTCCTCCTCGTCGAGCATCACGGTGGTGATCTCGCCGACGTCGCCGGCGACCGGCACATGGTACTCGGCCAGGTTCTCGTTGACATAGCGGGCGAGCGTTTGGTCCAGCTCGGTGGCCTCGTGCAGTGCGGAGGAGAGTCCCCAAATCTGTCCGCCGGTCAGCTGTGAGCCCGCGGTGCGCCGGTTCATGATGCGGCCCGCAGCGTAGACGCCGACCATGCGCGGCACGCTGAGCTGGCCGGTGAAGCGGTCAATGTGGACCTCCACAAACTGCGCGCCGAAGGAGAACTGCATACGGTCCGGCATGTTCGAGCCGCCCATGAAGATCGGCCTGCCTCGGCTCATCAGGGCCGTGCCGATCAAAGGAGGGATACCGTGCGGCGTATGGCTGGAGTTCTGGACAATCGGCTTGCCGCGTCCGGCTCGCTGAACCGCTGCGGCAAGCGGCTCGACCCGGCTGCCGGCGTACATCTCGCCCGGCCGGAGTCGAACGGAGTTATTTTCGAGCCCGGTGAACGGACTATTTTTAGCATCGATCGCGGCGCGAGCAATGCGGTGGCGCAGATCCTCGCAGGCGCGCGCGACCGCGGAGCAGACACTGGCAGTTGAGTTCGAGCCCGCGGACATGGGCGCTGCCGGAAGGCTGCTGTCGCCCACCACTACCTCGATCGCTTCCATCGGCAAGCCAAGCATGTCGCTCGCGGTTTGGGCGATCACGGTGCGGATGCCCGTGCCGATCTCGTGGGTGCCCACCTCCACCTTGGCCGTAAGCTCGGGCGTCAGGGTGATGCGGCAGTCGGCCGGGCCGGCCTGTGCGGGGTAAAAAGCCGTGGCATAGCCCCACCCGATCAGCGTCTCAGCGGTGGCCATCGAGCGCGGTTCCGGAGTGCGTTTCGCCCAGCCGAAGAGCTCGGCGCCGCGCTCCATGCACGGCATCAGCGAGCGGCTGGTGTACGGCTTGTGCGTCACCGTTTCGACGGCGGTCTCGTTGCGCCGGCGCAGCTCCAGCGGGTCGAGGTCGAGCTTGTACGCAAGCTCATCCATGGCGGACTCCAAGGCGAAGAGGTACGGGGTCTCGGGCGGCGCGCGCATGAAGCCCGGAGCCTGGCGGTCGGCCTCGACATTGACAACCTTGGTGCGCACGTTCGGGCAGGCGTAGAGGCGGGCCGTGGAATCGGATCCGGCGACGGCGAAAGTGTCGGTGCGCGCGGTGAGCTCCCAGGAGGAGTGGTCGAGCGCGGTGAGCCGGCCCACGGCGTTGGCGCCCAGGCGAATGCGGTGCCGGGTTTCGGCGCGGAAGGTGCGCAAGGTGAAGCCTTGGGCGCGCGTGGTGACGAGCTTGACGGGGCGTCCGAGGCGCCGGGCGGCCCAGGCGATCAGCGCGGTGGATTGTCCAAGCTCGCCGCGGGAACCGAAGGCGCCCCCGATAAAGGGCGAGAGAACGCGAATCTGTGCGGGCTGGATGCCGAGCTGTTTGGCCAGCCCCTGCTGCTCGCCCCGGACGCTTTGCGTGGACTCCCACACGGTCAGCTCGTCACCCTGCTTGCCCGCCTGCCAAGCGCAGGTGCACTGGAAGAGCTCCATAGGGTTGTGGTGCTGCGCCGGCGTCTCGTACCACGCATCGACGATCGCGGACGCCTCAGCAAAGCCCTCTTCGAGGTTGCCCGCTTGCAGCTCGGTCTCGCCAAGCGCCTTCGCCTTGACCTCCTTCGTTCCCGCGCTGGTGAGCGAGGCGGTGCCTTTTTCCGCTTTGAAGCGAAACGCAATGGCCTCGGCGGCGGCCTGCGCCTGCTCCAAAGTGTCCGCGATGACCACGGCCGTGATCTGTCCCGCGAAGAAGATGCGGGGCGAAGCGAGAGGAGCCACGGCGTGGGCCATGAAGCCACCCTCCAGCAGAGACTTACCCGCCTTGACCGCCTTGCCGACGTTCTCGTACGTAAGGATCTCGCACACGCCGGGAAGCTGCCGCGCGGCAGTCTGGTCGATGGAAAGGATGCGCCCCCGGGCTATCGGCGCGGTGACCAGGCAGGCATGGGCGGCGTTCGGCATGGCGTGGTCCGCGCCGTAGCGTGCCTGTCCCGTCACCTTGGCCAGCCCGTCGATGCGGACGGGGCTCGACCCAATAACCCCGGTTGGTTGGATGAACTCCATGGCAGTCTGCTCCTTGTCGCCCCATCGCCGGCGACAGAGGTTGGGATGCGGACCGGGCGACCGGTGTAGCTTGGTCCAGGGAGACCGACGATGGCGAGTGTCGCAGTAGTGGGAGTGGGAGCGATCGGTGGAGTGCTGGCTGGGCTGCTCGAGCGCGCCGGAGGGCATGAGGTCACGTGGTGTACGCGGCGGCCGCTCGCCTCGTTGACGATCGATGCGCCCGACGGGATCATGACCGTCCAGGCGCAAAACTGGACCGATCCGGCGCAGGCCTCGCCCGTGGACTGGGTGCTGATCGCCACCAAGACCTACGACGCCAAAGGCGCGAAGCTTTGGCTGGAGCGTCTTTGCGGGGCCGAAACCCGGATCGCGGTGGTTCAGAACGGCGTGGAGCACCGCGAGCGCTTCGCCAGCTGGACCGTGCTGCCGGTCATGATCGACGTACCGGCGGAACGCGTGGACGAGGGCAGAGTGCTGCAGCGGGCCCGGGCCATGATCCGCGTCGAAGCCGGCGCGAGGGGGGCGGCGTTCGTGGAATGCTTTGCCGGCAGCGGGGCCGACGTCGAGGTCACCCCGGACTTCCTAACCGCGGCGTGGCGCAAGCTTTGCCTGAACGCGGCGGGAGCCGTCTCGGCACTCACGATGCAACCCGCGGGCATCCTGCGGGATCCGGAGATGGGGCAGGTGGCGCTCGATCTGGTCGCCGAGTGCGTCGCCGTCGGCCGAGCCGCCGGGGCACAGCTCGAAGACGGCTTACCGGATCGGGTGCTGGCGGGTGCACGTGCCGGATCGCCCGATTCGATCAATTCCATGCTCGCCGACCGCATCGCCGGCCGCCAAACCGAGGTCGAGGCGCGCAACGGCGTCATCGTGCGCCTGGGAGACCTGTACCAAATTGCTACGCCAGCCAACCGCATGGCAACCGCGCTGCTCAAACGTGGAGTCTTGTAAGCTGCTTCTTCTCTCCCGGAACAGCTCGGCTCCGCAGCATCGCACAAACAAAGATTCAGGAGGCTCCATGGATCACGGCATTATCTGGTGGATTATCGTCGGTCTCATCGCAGGATTCCTAACCGGAAAGATCATGAAAGGCAGCGGCTTCGGTGCCTTGGTCGACATTATTGTCGGCATCATCGGCGCGGTTGTCGGCGGCTTCATCATGTCGCACCTGGGCTTCGCCGGCCAGGGAGGACTGATCTATACCATCTTCGTGGCGGTCATCGGCGCAGTCATCCTGACCTTTCTGCTGCGGCTGGTCACCGGAAGGCGCACATAGCTCAGAATTCCACTTATTTCGCCAGGCTTCTAAGCGGCGCGGAAATGTGAATAGAAAGAGGGCCGCGATATGCGGCCCTCTTTGATTGGTCGATCAGGATGTCAGGCTGGCTGACCCATCTCCGCCAGGCGCTTCGCAAGCAGTTCTTCGAGCTCGCTAAGTGCCTTCGAGAAGCCCTCGATGCCCTCTTTCAGCTTGTCGTGCGCCATGCGATCTTCAGCGTGCATCTTCTCGAAGGTCTGCTGATCCATCGGAATCTTTTGGATCTCCCTCTGCGTGGACTTTGCAGGGTCGAGCTTGCGGGGCAGATCGCCCTGAGTGGAATCCAGCTCTTCAAGCAGCTTGGGCGCAATCGTCAGGAGGTCGCAGCCGGCAAGCTCCGTGATCTCACCGATGTTGCGGAAGCTGGCTCCCATGACGACTGTCTTGTAATCGTACTTCTTGTAATAGTTGTAGATCGTCGTGACGGATTCGACGCCCGGATCTTCCGCACCTTTGTAGTCCTTGCCTGTGTCCTTCTTGTACCAGTCCAGAATGCGGCCGACGAACGGCGAAATGAGCGTGACTTTGGCCTCTGCGCAGGCGATGGCCTGGTGCAGACCGAAGAGCAAAGTCAGATTGCAGTGGATGCCTTCCTGCTCCAACTGCTCGGCTGCCTTAATGCCTTCCCACGTGCTGGCGATCTTGATCAATACGCGATCCCGCGAGATGCCGGCCTTATCATACTGCGCGATGATGTCGTGGGCCTGGTCCATCGTCTTCTGGCTGTCGTAGGACATGCGCGCGTCCACTTCGGTCGAAACCCGGCCCGGAACGATGTCCAGGAT
>CAXUEE010000001.1:0-907 GCA_964249905.1 uncultured Acidobacteriaceae bacterium | reverse complement strand
CGCGGTCACCCGCCTCCTGCCGCGCCGTCTTGAGCACATCATCGACAATGGAGCTGTACTCCGGCATTTGCGCCGCGGCGGCGATCAGCGAGGGATTGGTGGTCGAATCCTGCGGCTGAAACTTCTTGATGGAGTTGATGTCGCCTGAATCTGCGACGACCGTGGTCATATTGCGAAGTTGCTCCAGAAGCGTTGCCATAAGAAACTCCTATTGACTAGGATGCGATTCTAGCAAGTCTCGATGCCGCAGGTCGGACAACCTTATCCACGATCGGCCCGCAGACGCTTGGTTTACGGCCGTGGTGTTTCGCGGACCTCAGCGCTTGGACCGCTCTCGTTGCCGCGTTGATCCACCGCGGTGATGCGGTAGGTGTACGTCTCCCGCGCGCTGATCCTGAGATCCCGATAGGCTGAAGCGGGGACGGGATCCGCGTTGACGCGGAGGAACTCCCCATTTCCGGTCCGGCGATACACGTTGTAGCCGAGCAGGTCGTTCTCCGCGTTCGGCTCCCAGGATAAATCGAGCGAGAGCTCCGCGCCGAAGCCTCCTCCGGGAATCACGACCAGGCCGGTCGGCGCCGCCGGCGGTGCGACATCGCGGAAGGTGATGCTTGCCACGGGCGAGGACAAGCCGCGCAGCTCAAGCGGATGCCCGGAGACCGTCACGTCCATGACCCGCTGCGCCACATAAGCATAGCTTTCGGCATCGGTCACGGTGGGATCGAGCAAACCATTGGCCGGAGCGGAGTTTACCTGCGGTGGGGTGCTGCGCAGGATCGCGTCTCCGGCGGGCGGTTTGGGGGCGCGCCGGGAGCCGTCCCGCTTTGAGGGTGCGTTTGGCGCCATAGGCGCACTCGGCCCCGATGGTTTCAATGGCGCAGCCGATGACGCCGCCGCCGACGACGAG